>DATLUX010000108.1:0-5999 GCA_035577805.1 Verrucomicrobiia bacterium | reverse complement strand
CAGGGTTCGGGGTTCAGGGTTCAGGGTTCGGGGTTCAGGGTTCAGGGTTCGGGGTTCAGGGTTCAGGGAGGAGGAGTAAGAGTAAGGAGTAAGGAGTAAGGAGTAAGAGTAAGAGTCGGAAACTGGCTTCGTTTCACACCGTTCTTACTCTTACTCCTTACTCCTTACTCCTTACTCTTACTCCTGAACCCTGAACCGGTTGAACCCGTTGCACGAACCTGGAACGCGGACAGGATTCCGTTTATGCTCGCCGGCATGTCATCCCGTGGCTGGTTTAGCCTGCTGCTCACCTTGCTGCTCGGTTCCACCTCAACGGCCCGCGCGGCTTTCGAGCCGGTGCCTGACCATACGGTCGTGCTGACCTTCGATGATTCGGTGGCCTCCCATTACTCGGTGGTCCGTCCCATGCTGAAACGGTTCGGTTTTGGAGCCACCTTTTTCATCACGGAAGGCTTTTCCTTCCCCACCAACAAGCAGGATTACATGACTTGGGCACAGATTCGTCAACTCCACGAAGACGGTTTCGAAATTGGCAATCACACCCGGGACCATCTGGGAGTGTCGGCCAAAACCTTGGGGGCGCTGCGCGAGCAAGTTGAAGCCATCAACGTCCGCTGCACCGAGCATGGCGTCCCGAGGCCAACCAGCTTCGCGTATCCAGGTAACGCCATCACGCCGGAGGCGCTGCCGTTGCTGCGAGAGCTCGGCTTCCAGTTCGCTCGGCGTGGTGGCGCGCCCGAGCATCCCTATGAATGGGGGCGCGGCTTTGCCTACGAACCTGGAGTGGATCATCCGCTTTTGATTCCTTCGGCGGGTGATGCGCGACCGGATTGGACCTTGTCGGACTTTCGGCACGCCGCCGATCAGGCCCGGGATGGGCGCGTTGCAGTGCTGCAGTTTCACGGTGTGCCCGATCGCGAGCATCCCTGGGTCCACACCCGCCCGGAACAGTTCGAGCAATACATGACGTATCTGCATACGAACAAATTCCACGTGCTCGCTCTGCGTGAACTGGCGCGTTACGTGGATCCGCAACAGGCCCCGGCCGAGCCCCTGGCCATCATCGCGAAACGCAAAGCCGCGCGAGCCGAAGTGTTGGTGGATGGAGAGATCGTGGATGATGCCACCAGCCAGGTTTTGCCGGCCCGCCTTTATATCCGCGGTGTGGACGGGGCCTGGCATTTTCCCAAGTCGGCGGCGGCGGCCGGAGCAGCCATTCGCTATGAACGACGCAATGGATCCAATCCGGATGCCGTGGAGATGCACACCACCCTTTCGGCGCACCCGTTCAAAGTGGAGCTGGTGCCCGGTCGTTACCGCTTCACGGCTGAGCGCGGCAAGGAATTTTTCCCCACGCACCAGGAGATCGACGTCAAGCCGGGCCTGGCCAAAGTGCAACTGCGCCTGCGGCGCTGGATCAACCTGCAACAACAAGGCTGGTTCTCCGGAGACGCCCATAATCATCGGGACCCGGCGGAATTACCCAATGTGATGATGGCGGAGGACGTGAATGTGGCCTTGCCGATGGTGGATTGGACGACGGCGTCGGGCACGGCCCCGAGCGCCAGCGGGCTCAGTGCGCGGGGAAACTGGGGCGACCAACCGATCGCGCTCGATGCGACCCACGTCTGGCAACCGCGCAATACCGAGTATGAGATCTTTCGCACGGGCCCGAGCAATCACATGCTGGGCGCATTGGTGATTCTGAATCATCACACGCGCTTCGATCAGACCATCTTCCCGTTGCAGGGGGTCGCGGATCAGGTCCGGCGCGAAGGAGCACTGCTGGATCTGGAAAAGCACAACTGGCCATGGTCGATGGCGCTCGTCCCCTTGCTGAAAGTGGATCTCTTTGAACTGGCCAACAATCATCACTGGCAAACGGAATACTCGGTCAGGAAATGGGCGGTGCCGGCGCCGGCTTGGATGGGCTTGTCCGGTTCCGGCACGGAGACGGAACGCGATTGGACCCTCTATGGCTTTCAAACGTATTACGCGTTGTTGAATTGCGGGTTTAGGCTGCGCCCTTCTGCCGGCACGGCCAACGGCGCGCATCCGGTCCCGCTCGGGTTCAGCCGGGTCTACGTGCATCTCGACGAACCTTTCAGCTTCCACGCCTGGATGCGCGGACTGGGCGCCGGCCGCAGCTTTGTCAGCACCGGCCCCTTGATCGTCGCGACGGTGAATGGGCAGTATGCCGGCGCCACGTTTTCCTCGCCCCATCCTGCGGACGGTTATCGCCTGGAGTGCGCGATCGCCAGCGAGCAACCGCTGGAAAGGATTGAACTGATCGTGAATGGAGCCGTCGCGGAAACGTTCGCGCCGCACAACACCCCCACGCCGGCCGGCGCCTTTGCATCGCAGTGCCTGACTCGATTCCGTCCCCAAACCACCTCATGGCTGGCTTGGCGCTGTTTCGAGAGCCGCCCGGCCGGACGATTTCGCTTCGCGCATACCGCCCCGTGGCACTTTGAATCAGTCGACCAACCGCTGCGGCCACGCCGCGAAGAGGCCGAATGGCTTGTCACGCGGGTGCGACAGGAGATGGAGCGAAGCCGCGGGATCGTCCCGGCCACATTGATGGCGGATTATCAGCGCGCTTTGGAAAGCTACGAGCAGGTGGCGAAAACAGCGCGCTGAGACTGAGCCGAGCAACTTGTTGGAAACGGGCGACTTGCAGTGACTCGCTGGGCGTTACGTGCTGACCCGCACGAACCGGCCACGCGACTCGCTCCCGAACAGATAGTAGATCCCGGCGATGAACAGGAAGAGCGACCCCATAAACAGAAAGCAGTAATCAGGCTTCACCTCCAGGCCCAGGGCAAACACCGTCGGGTCATCCGGCAAATAACGCAGTGGGACGCTTGCGCCAACCCGGACTTGCTCATAACGGGTCCGGCTCACCGAGGCGCGCTCCACCAGGGTTGTGCCCGATTCAGTCTGGTATTGAACCTCCAGGTAATAGGACTTGCGCCCCTTGGAACCGCGCTGGTACTCCTTGCTGATGACGCTGGCAGTGGCGTCTCGCCCTTCTGCCGCCAACCGTCGGGTCCGGTGCAACTGGAAAAAGCCGGTGGTGATCAGGCCGATGCCAACGATCACCATCAGCACGACGCCCACCATCTTTTTGCGGCTTGCCATCCTGCTTACAGAATCGGTTGTCGACGCGCTTGACCTTAGTTTAGTTAGAACCTTAACCCCCGCGATCTCAACGCTGCATCTCCGCGGCCTGATGATACTCGCGGCAGGTGAAAATCAGGGCGCCGGCGGCCAGGAACAATCCAGCACCCAGGAGCAGCGCCCCGACTGAGCCGCCGGCGTTTTGCGGGGCCCAGTCATAAAGCTCGTTCAAGATTGGATGATGCCCCAATAAACCCTGCAGATGCCGCGTGAGCGACAGAGAATTGATGTTCGTCGGAATATGGCCGATTCCGACCTCGACGATAAACCCGTAGCCAATGCCGAGCAGCAGATAGCGGCGCGTCAGGATTCCGAGCAAGGCGCTCAAAGCGCCCCAGGCGAGCACGGCCAGGAATTGCGCGGCGAAAAACGGCGCCATCGTCGAGGCCGCTTCGGGCACGCCGCGAGCCAAGCCAGCCCCATAAAGAAAGAGTCCATGAACCGCCACCAATGCCTCCAGCCACATCATCTGGCAAACATACTTAAGCCCAAACAGCCAGGCCCGGCTGATGGGACGGGTCAGCAGGAACACGAGCGTGGCCGACTGCAAATCATCGCGAATGAGCGGGCCGCAAGTCGTCAGGCAGTAAAGCGGCAGCGCCAGCAACAGATAGAACTCAATGAGCCAATGATAGAAGGGTCGCCGCGCCTGCGAGCTGTCCGTTGCCCCCGCGGGAGCTGCTTTCCTCACGACTGCCCCCGGGCCGGAGCGTTGGTCCCCGCGCCGGGCCGCTTGCTCCGCCGCGCGATCCGCCAGCCGTTGCATCGGTTCGATCGTGAAGTAGGTCAGCAGCGGAATCGCCAGCAGCGTCACCAGCAGTCCAGGCAAAGCTCGCCAGGTCAGGTGGCTCTTCCAGGTGAAGAGCCAAAGCCCCCGCCAGGCGCGACTGACACGTGCCCACAGGCCGGGCACCTGCCTTGACGCCGCCGCCGCTGCAATGCAATCCGCAGAGTTCATCGATTGATGGAACGAGTGAGTTGAACGGTGGGCCCGCGTGCGGTGCCGAGGGCGAGGGCGAGCCGACGAGGGCGTCCCGGCCGCGCGGTCAGTTCATGAGGTGACTTTCTCAAAGATGTGTTTCAATGAACGGCTCTGGCTGCGGATCTCATACACCGTCACGCCACTACTCAATAACAACCCGGCCCAACGTTCGTAAAACGTCGCGGGGTCCGAGATCCGCAGGGCCAGGCGCCCCTCCTCGGCGTCCAGATCGAACCCGAGCAGCACGCCCGCTTCGAAGAGATGTCGAGCGAGTTTCTGCGGCTCATCACAACGCACCATCAACTGTTCCGACCAGTTCCTCAGGTCGGCGCGAATCTCGGTTTGCGTGCCCGAAGCCAGGACCCGCCCCCAATTAAGGATGAGGATGCTTTGGCAGAGCGGCTCCAACTCGGCCAGAATATGGCTGGAGATGAGAATGGTAACCCCCCGGGCCGCGAGTTCCGAAAGCAGCTGCGCGATCTCCTGTCGTCCCATCGGGTCAAGTCCGTTCATCGGCTCGTCCAGGACCAGCAAGTCCGGTTGATGCACCAAGGCCTGGGCCAGCTTGGCTCGTTGCTTCATGCCCTTGGAAAACTTCCCCATCCGTTTGCCCCAATGCTCTCGCGATAACTTGACGCGGTCCAAGGCCGCGCGACTGGCGGCCCACGCTTCGTCGGAAGGAAAGCCCGACATCTGGGTCAGGCCACAGATCCAATCGAGCGGCCGCAAGTCCGCCGGCACCGCTTCGCCTTCGGGCACATACCCGATGCGCCGGAGCAGACGCGGGTTATTCCAAGGCATCTCGCCGAAGACAGTCAACCGGCCGGAACTGGGTTGCAATTGGCCGGTCACGATCTGGATCAAAGTGCTCTTGCCGGCGCCGTTGGGACCGACCAGGCCGTTCAAGCCCGCGGCCAGATCGAAGCTGACGTTGTTCAAGCCCATGACGATGCCGTACCAACGGCTCAGCTCGGTGGCCTGGATGACAATCCTCATTCGGGTTTCAATTTTTGCCGCAAGATAAGCAACGACGTCCCGCACATGAGGCTGAGGGCCAGCCTGGACCCAGCGACTGGCGGATCCCGCAGGACCGCCGGCAGCTGCGCGCGAGCATCCTTGAGCATGTCGCCCAGCACCGGGATGTTCTGCTGCGCCAACTCCACATCGTCCTGCAACCGGAATCGCGCCAGAGCCAGCGCATCGAGGTCATGCTTCAAACTGAAATGGCGCAGCCACGGCTTGGTTTCTTCCGCGATGCCGGCCAGCGCATAGCCGGCTATCCACCACGCCACCCAGATGGCCACCGTGGTCTTCTCCTTGGCCGACACCGCGGAGACCCCCAAGGCCAGCAGACTGAGGATGGCCATGCCGGGCAGCACATGGGCCAGCGTGTTGAACAAAGCCAGACGCGAGTGCCAGAAAAAGTGCCAGTCCGGCGCGAGCAGATTGCCTAAAAACCAGGCGGCCACCAGCGGCCCCAACCAAGTCAAACCCAGCAGACCGAAGATCATCATGAATTTGCCCAAGGCATAA
Organism: Verrucomicrobiia bacterium; assembly: GCA_035577805.1. GTDB lineage: Bacteria > Verrucomicrobiota > Verrucomicrobiia > Limisphaerales > JADJPG01 > DATLUX01. Next base: position 304 of record DATLUX010000108.1, on the reverse strand, counting down.
TCCAAACGCCCCACCGCTTTCGAAGCATAGATCGTGATGGCGTTGCTCGACAGATCGCGAGTGACCAAATGCGGAATGGCCAGGGCAATGGCCGCCAGGCTGAGCGGAAGCAACCATCGGCACCCGAAATAAAACAGGATGTTCTGCGTCGTGCGCACTGAGATCTCCGGATGCTGTTCCAACCACTGGGTGAGTAACCGGACGAAGGTTTGCAGGACAGGATCGAGGTTCGCGCTCCATTGCACAATCAGACTGTCCGCCACCAGCAGTTGGCCAAGCGCGAACAGCCCAGCCGCCAGCAGCG
>DATLUX010000107.1:0-21155 GCA_035577805.1 Verrucomicrobiia bacterium | reverse complement strand
CTGGGCTACTCGGTGAGCGCGGCCGTGGTGCCGGATGTCGACCCGCCCCGGTTGCGACTCGAATTTCAGACACGCGGCGGAGTGGCCTACGAGGTGCGTTTCCGGCCCACCATGCCAGCGCCCTGGACGCCAGTTCATTTTGCGTCCACCCCGGATGGCCCCATCGATCAAACCGAACTTATCGGCACCGATCTGGAAGAGTCCGTCTACGTCGAGAAGGTGGGGTCAACCGGCTTCTTCAGCATCGCCATTCGAGTCTTGGACCTTACCCCAACCTGATCGTTCCGAAACTCTGCTCGGAAACGGAAACCCTGGTCGCCCCCCGTTGTTGCTCCAGTTGCAACGAGGAAACCAGCAGCCAGGAGCAAGCAACTTAGGAACAAGCAACCCGCAACCAGAGCAACCAGAGATTGTCAGTTGCGCTTTGGGCGTTGCTCCGCTACATCACACGCCATGCGATTTATTGGCAGTGTCATCGAGAAGCTCCAACGTCATCCCAAACGGATCGTCTTTCCGGAAGGGACCGAGCCGCGCATTCTGCAGGCGGCGCGCCAGTTTTATTGTCTGCGGTTGGGGGCGCCCATTTTGGTGGGGGACCGCGGCGCGATCAAGCATGCGGCGGGGCAGCTGAATGTTTCCCTGGAAGGGATCCGGATCATCAACCCGGCGACGAGCGAGGACCTGGAAGCTTTCGTGCAACGGTTCGAATTATTGCGGCGCACCAAAGGGATCAAGACCAAGGAAGCCCGGGAAGCCATGATCAACCCCAACTATTACGGGGCGATGATGGTGGCCATGCATCAAGTCGATGGGTTTGTCTCGGGAGCCAACGAATTCACCGGTAGCACGCTGCGCCCGCTTTTTCAGATCATCAAAGTTGCCCCGCAAGCCACCACCGCCTCGAGTTGCATGATCATGGAAGTTGAAGATACGCGGTTCGGCGAGAATGGCGTGATGTTTTTGGCCGATTGCGGCGTCATCCCCGAGCCGACCGTGGACCAGTTGGCGGACATCGCGGTTTCCACCGCGCAATTATCGCGGCAAATCCTGGGCGTGCGTCCCCGCGTGGCGTTGCTGTCCTACTCGACGAAAGGCAGCGCCACCCACGCCACGATCGGGCGGGTGCAGGCCGCCACCGCTCTGGCCCAACAAAAAGCGCAACAGAAACGGTTGGACGCCGACTTCGACGGCGAACTGCAGGTGGACGCCGCGTTGATCCCGGATATCGCCACCCGCAAGCTGCCGGAAAGCAAAGTGGCCGGACGCGCCAATGTGCTGATTTTTCCGGATCTGAACTCGGGCAATATCGCCAGCAAACTGGTGCAGCACGTGGCCCGGGCCAACGCCTACGGGCAGATCCTCCTCGGCTTGGATCGGCCGGCCGCCGATGTTTCGCGCGGTTCGAGCGCGCACGACATTCTGGGCGTGGCTGCCATCGTCGGTTTGCAATCCATTCAGTACGGGGAACTGCATGCCGCGCCCGCGCCCGCTGCCGCCAGCTGAAGTCCGCGCATGAACAACGTTACTCCGCGCGTTTTTATCGCGGCCACCCGGCAGAACGACGGCAAGACCACCACGTCCCTGGGCTTGCTGGCCGCCCTCCAGAAACATTACCCGCGCATCGGCTACATCAAACCCGTCGGCCAGCGCTTCGTCGAAATCGAAGAACAAAAGATCGATGAAGACAGCGTCCTGATGGACCGCGTCTATAAGCTCGATTGTCCGTTGCCCGACATGAGCCCGATCGCGGTCGAACCCGACTTCACCCGCAAATATCTCCAGTCCTCCAACCGCGAAGCGTTGGTGAAAAAGATCGAGAAAGCGTTCGACCGCGTGGCCTGGGAGAAAGACTTCGTCCTTTGCGAAGGCTCCGGGCACGCCGGCGTCGGAGCCGTGTTTGACCTTTCCAACGCGCAAGTGGCCAAGGTGCTCAAAGCCAAGGTCGTGATCGTCTCCCGCGGCGGCATCGGCAAGCCCATCGATGAAGTCGTGCTGAACCAGGCCCTGTTCGAAAAAGAAAAGGTCGAGATCATTGGCGTGATCCTCAATAAGGTGATCTTTGAAAAGGTGGATTATGTGACGGAATTCGCCCGGCGCGGACTCAAGCGCAAAGGCCTGGAGCTGCTCGGGGTCATCCCGCATCAGAGCATTCTCTCCAATCCCAGTGTTGAATCGATTCGCGAAGAACTGCAGGCCGAACTGTTGGGAGGCAGTAACAGAATCCATGATCTGGTCGACGACGTGGTGGTGGGCGCCATGGGCGTGCATAACGCCATGGAACACTTCCAGCCAGGGGTCCTGCTCATCACTCCGGGTGACCGCGAAGACATCATCCTGGCCGCCGCCGCCAGCGCCGGCCCCGGCTCCCCACCGCAACTCACCGGCATCGTCTTGACCGGCGGCCTGTGCCCCAGCGAAACCATCCTGCAAGTGATCCGCCGGCTCTCCTTCCCCGTCCTGCTCGCCAAAGAGGACAGTTACGAGGTTGCTTCCAAGGTCCACGATCTCATCGTCAAAACGCGTCCGGAAGAAACCGCCAAGGTCAACCTCATCCGCGATCTGATCGCCCGCCATGTCGATGTGGGCAAAATTTTGAAAGCGCTTTGACGAGACGTAGGCCGGCTCTGGCGATCAGACCGGGCAGGAACATCTGGGGGCAGGAAATTGCTGGCAGAAAAATGACGCCACGCAGGGATGGACCCGTCGGCACGCCCCTTCTTAATTTTGTGGCGTCCAGCTGCCAGGCTATTTTTCTGCCCCCCATTTTTCTGCCATGTGTTGACCAAGTTTCTATGCGGCAACTTCTGTTCACACTTTGCAAAGTGTGAAACATGATTGGCGAGAAGGCATAGCGGCAACTAACGATCAACTCACCGACCGCCGCCGGAATCGGGCGCGGACAGCGAATCCAGTGTCCGAAAAATCCGGCACATCGAAACTGAATCGCTTGGCGGCGGTTCGGTGCAGTGCATGGTTCGACAATAGTTCTCTCAGATGTGACGAAACCGCAGCTTGTTGCTTTGCTTCGTTGGGCACGACACCAGGATCGGCGGGAATGATGTGAATATAGTCGTCAGACATGGTGCGTGTGTGTCGAACAGCGAAGCTGAATCACCGAGCTGCAGCGGTCCTTCTCCACGTTTTCACCGGCCGACCGCCGCCCGGTCCGCTTCGGCCGGAGCGCTATTCACCTGCACCTCGGGATTCCCCAATCTGGCGCCGATGGTCGCCAACTCGGATAACCGATCCATGGGCTGACCGCCCGTCCAACAGATCCCCCGCAAAATCAGCAAGCGGAACAGCGGATCATCAAACGTCCAGCTGTAATGCCCAAGAATGGAAACAAACACGCGTCCCCGTCCGCTGGTGCGGGTCCAAATCAACGGACGCGGCGCACCCTCTTCGACGCCCATGGCAATCAGATCGACCCGACCGGCGTCCCCAGTCAGTTGCCAGTAACTTTCATCCACAAAGTCCAGTTTCCCGAAGCCTGCGCTCAAGGGATGTTTGCGCAAAGCCAAGCTGAGCGGGCCATGGCGAAACTTGGCGCCGCCATCGCGCCAAGCCAGGCCGATGTGTTCGGCTAACGCCTCGACGTGTTTCTGACCTTCCACCGCCCAGTGCAAGAACACCACGCCGCCGCCCCGGGCCAAAAATGCCCCCAGTTCCTTGCTTCGGTCCGCATTCCAATCCGGGTTGTTCGAGTAAAACACCATGGTGTTGGCTTCGCGCAATTGTTCCGCACTCGGCCAGCGCTGAGCCAAGTCCAGCGTCACGCCTTCGGCCAGTCCGAGTAGTTTGGCCCAGCGCGTTTGCCAGAGCGGATAATCATGCTCGCCTGGCCCGTGATCCTTGGGGCCAGCACAAAGGACAACGCGAAAGGACGCCTGACCCGAGTCGCGCCCAGGCCGGCTCTCGACAGGAGAAGCAGGACCAGCGGACCAAACCGCCTTGACCTCGGCAAGCGTCCGTGGGGGCGGCGCGCCCAGCGCTTCCAAGGCCGCCGGCTGCAGCGGTTCGGTCAGCAGGAAGGTCATCAGATCACGCAATTGCGCGGCATTGAGTCCCTGGAGAAGACCTTCGGGCATCAGCGAAACCGTGGCCGGTTTAATGGAGTGGATTTGAGTGCGCGGCACCGCAATCGGGCGACCGGTGGCATCGGCGAAAGTCAGCTGCTCGCGCGTCTCCGTCTTCAGTATCGCGGTGAACGTTTCGCCATCGGCGCGTTCGACCTGATACGCGATGTGATCGGGATTGATGGCGTTGCTGGGTTCGCGGATGTCCTTCAGGACAGAATGATAATCGCGATAAACCAGATTCGATAGATCCGGCCCGGCTTCCCCGCCCTCGCCGCGCATCCGATGACATTTACTGCAGGCGAGCGTTTCGCTGAAAAACAAACGTCGACCGCGCAGCCAATGTCCGCCGGCCAGTTCCGGGACAACGGCGGTTTCCGAGACGCGCGCGGGCGTCCCCAAGGGAGCAGGGGCAGCCCATGGGACCAGCAAGCGCCGCAAGGGGAAGGGCCGGAACGTCTGCGGATCCAATGTTGTGCTCCAGGTCAAATCGAGCGCGGACGTTTCGGGTCCCGATTCGATCGTGATGATAAAAGGCACCCAACGATTTTCTTCGGCTCGGGTGGAATAGGAGGCGATCCATTGGACGCCGTCTCGTTGCAGCGGATGCGCCGATTCCTCCCCGAAACGCACCTGGCCTGGAACCGGGCTGGTGAGGCGAATTGTCACTTCCTCGACGGGCGGCTCATAATCCAGAGCGGCCCCCGGTTGGGTGGCGGGTTGTAACATGCGCCATAGATCCAACTGCCCGCGGAGCGTGAGAGTACCGTTGGTCTGCAGGTTTTTCCAGAGTTGATTGTGCTGGAAACTGGACCGCGTAAGGGCACGGGACACGGCCAGGTTCACGTGCGGCAGCCAGCCGGCCCAGCCGGGCGCGCCGTTTGGCGCGGACCACTGTGTTTCGACGCCGGTTAATTCGGTGAGCAGATCAATATCGTCGTAAGTGCGGCGGACACGCGAAACCGCGGCGGAGGAGGCAGCCGCGGGAGCCGTGGAAAAAGCACCGGGATCATCCTGCCCCACGATGGCCGCGGGCATGGTCAACGCATAATGAAGCGCGGCCTGTTGCGGAGTGGTAGTCAGGCGCAGAGTCCGGCCATCCGCAGAGAGATTGGCGGAAAGGATCGGCACGTCCCGGCGAGCGGCGCTGAGTTGGTCATAGATGACCTGGTAACCTGGACGCAAGGTCTCGAATCGGTCGCCGGCATAGACATGTTTGCCTTGCGTCAGGGCAGCGAGGCGGGTGAGTTGCTTGAGCCGCGCCGGCTGCAGCGGCCGGTCAAACGCGATCTCAAGCTGCGTGGGGTTGGCCCACCAGGCCAGCACCGGTTGCGGCAGATCGCGCTCGACATAACGGATCTGGTAAAGCTTGCCCATCCCGTTCGGCCCGCTGCCCCAATCGGGTTGACCGCTATGCGTCGCGACGATCAGGTCCCCGCGCGGCGACACACAGGCATCAACCGTCAGTGCCTGTAAACAAGCCAGCAATTGATTTTGGCCGACGTAACCGCGGGGCGTCTTCACCAGCTTGGTTCGATATAGTTTGCCCCGTGAGTACCCGGCTACTAACGCGTCTCCGCGCCAATCGGGCGGGCCGAAGCAGACCCGGCCGGGGACCACCGGCTGCGCGCCCGGCGGCAATTCATTGAAGTTGAGTCCGCAGGTGGATTGATGCTGCGGCGCATAATCGAACACACTGGGCTCGTCGATCACGTTCGGCAAATGTTTGGGATGCCGCGGCGGAAACCCATAATGACGTCCGGGCTGGATCTGGAGCAGTTCGTCGAGGGGATTGCCGTTCGGCAACCAGGTCGCTCCCTCCTGATCGGTGCAGAACAGGTCCCCTTCCCCGTTGAAAGCCAGCGCCACCGTGAACCGGACGCCCGTGCAAACGATCTCGCGCCGGGAAAAGTCCGGCGCCAATTTCAAGATGGTGCCGCGCTCACTGTTGAGGCGGTAACGCGATGCACCCGTCGAGGCGTCAACCAGATACGCGCCCGTGTAGGAAGCGGTGCCTAATCCGAAATAGACGTTGCCCTGCCCGTCCAACGCCACGCCCAGCGCATCCACTCCTTGTTGCTCGCTCTTCTCCGTCCACGTGGCCGCCGCCATTTCCAAATCCGCCCGGTCATCCCCGTTGGTGTCCAGGATCAGCGACAGTTTGCCTTTGGCCGGAAGGAACACGCCTTGACCCCGCGGATCGCCAGGACGGGTCAAAGCCAATCCGATCGGTGAACGCGTGGTTTCCTGATCCCAGAACGGCGTGGCGTTGTCCTCCAAACCGTCGCCGTCGGTGTCCGTTAACAGGTACACCTTGCCGTTGTAACCGACCGCGACCAGCTTTCCATCCGGACGATACTTCACATTATTGATGTTCGGCAGGGTGACGGGCAGTTCGCGCACTTCGAAGCCAGGCAGGAACACCTGGATGGGCGGCGGGTTGGAAACCGCCACCAACATCTGCGCTCCCTCTCCGGCGCCGGGAGCCAGCGCCAGCAGAGCCGCATGCTTTTCGGTGAGCAGTTTGGTGACAGTACGCTTTTCGGATTGGTCCAGAACCCGATCGTAGAGCAACACCTCGGCCATATCGCCGTGCAAGAATCCCTGCGTATAAGGCGGCTCAGCGCTGTTGGAATAATGGCGCGCGCCCAGCGTGAAGGTATCGAAATGCAACTGGCCCACGCCCCGCGCCCGACTGCCCAACGCCTCGCCATCCACCCATAGCCGAACTCCATCCGGACCCGGCTGTGTCCCCACCGCGAAGAGATGCCACGCTCCGAAAGGACGCGCGGCTCCTTGCCAAAGGTTTGCCACGCCGCCGAACCCCGGACCTTCCGCGTTGACAAAACCCAGCTGAAACCCACCGGCGGGACCTAAGTCGACGTTCAACCCGCTCGTGTAATCGTTGCGGCCCGATTGACTGAGTCCAGCGAAAGCGCGAAAGAATCCCCCGTTCGACCGAGGCGCGGCGACAATGAACAGAGTCACGTCGTTCGCCGCGGTGCCCAGCAAAGCCACACTTAGGCTGTCGTTGGTCCCGTCAAACCGCAGCCAACTCCCGCCTGGTTCCTGACGAAAACGCGGTCGGCATTCCGGCATCGGCTGAACCAAATGCCGCCGATGCCCCGAGCCATCGGCGAGGTAATCCACTGGTTGGCCGGAAACCAATGGAGCCAGGTCCAAGGCGCGGCGCCCGGCCGTTTGCCGCGAGGCATCGAACCAGAGCGCCACGCCGTTGGTAACAGTCAGGCGCGGATCCGCCCACGGCTCGACGCCCAGCACGGGCAAGGCGGGCGCTCCGAAGTAAGCGAGCCAGGAGAGCAGCAGCAGCGCCGGGCCTATGCGCTTCGCCGCCAAGACCACAACGGGATTGACCAGCCGACGACGCTCCTGGCGCGCCAGGGCTAAGCGCAGTCCGGTCCTGGAGGCCGCCGTCTTGTGGGTTTTCATGCGAAGCACGTCTTCTAGCAACCCGGGGGCGGCTTGTCACTTCCTGAAACTGGTGCAGAGCCCGCAACCTTACCCGTTCTTGCGCGCCTGCGGCGGTTCCAGAAACGGCTTTTTTTCCGTCTCCTGTTTAATCCTGGTAAGTTCCAATTCTTCGAAGAGCACGGCGGGAGCGATGACCGAGGAGGCCGGGCCGGCCATCCCGGTGCTGTTATGAAGCGCGCGCACATTGCCCGCCGCGATGATCCGGCGCAGGCTCCGCACGTCGACGGCGTTGAACTCAACCCCGCGAACCAATTCTTCGTGGCCGTCCGCCACATAGACCTTGTAAATCGTGATCGGGTCGCTCACGCGGCTCGGGGTCCCGCCCACACCCCCGAAGCCGCCAAAACCGCGGCGAGAAAACCCGCCCGGACCCCGCTCCTGCAGGGACGTGACCCGTAACCCGTATTTCAATCCCTCCGCTTCCGCCGCGTCGATCAACTCTTTCTTGAGCTCCGCCGGGCTTTCGCCTTTGGCCGATTCCACATAAAGACATCCGATGGTGGACCGCGGCGGTTCGGCGCTGCCGCGACGTCCATGTCCGGTGGATCGGTTGAACTGTTTGGTGGGCGCGCGCGACATCACCATGCCTTGCAGCTTGCCGTCCACGACAATCTCGACCCGTTGGGCCGGCACGCCTTCGTCATCGAAAACATACGAACCGGTCAGGAACAGGTTTTGGAACTTTTCCGGACGTGGATCATCATAGATTTGGAACGTGACGGGCAAGATGCGTTTGCCCAAACGATTTTCCAGCTCCGCCCCGCCGCTGCTGGAGCGGCGGGCGGAGCCCACGGGCTCAGTTTGGCCGGCCACACCGCGGGCGAGCAACTGCCGGAAGAACTGCGGGGCCGCCAGTTCGTCCAGCAGCACCGGGCCGGTGTATTCCTCCAGGACTGGCGCCCGCATGATGTCATTGAGCCGGTCGGCCAGCTTTTTTACTTCCGCCAGCACCTCCGGCAAGCGGGGCATCTGCTCGGGCAACACCGCATAAGAAGTGTATTGATCGGAGATCCGTTCGCCATCCGCCGCCTGGCCTTCGGCATGGATCCGAAGCAGCACGCCGGTGTCGGCCGAGCGCAGGCGGGACCCTTCTGAGTTGACCAAATACCGGATTTCCGCCCCGGCGGTGAGGCTGACCTCGGCGTTCTGGATATGGGCGTATTCCTGGAACGCAGCGGAGATGCTGCGGGCGTAATCCTCCCAGGCAGGTTGATCGAACTTAAAGCTGACGCGCGCTTCCAACGAGGTGATGGCGGTGACTTTCGCAAAATCGGGCGGGCGATCTTCGATCGTTCGGTCCCGCATGTAGGCGCGCTTCTGCGTCAGTGTTTCCACGGCGGACTTGTAGCGGGAATCGGTGGCGAGCCAAATCGCATGCCGCAACGCCAGGTAATCATCGTCCAGAGGCAACTCGGTGTTGCCCCCCAACTCGCGCCGGCCGCGTCCGGAAAAGTTGGAGTTATCGAGGGTATAGTTGCCGACCCGCACTTGGGCCTGTAATTCACGCGAATGATTTTCGTCGGTTTGCAGCAGCGCCCCGTAGGTGGCAGAGATCCGGTAGACGCTGGTGTCCTCCACCCCATATTGAATGAAATAGGGCTGATCCAGATCTTCCAAACGCAAGGTCATGGACCTTTTTAATTCATCGGTCAAAGCGCGCAGAACGACATCACCGTCGTCCGACGCCGGCGTTGCCCCGGAGGCGCGGCTCAAGGCCAGGAGCGCACAGAACAGAATCAAAACGCGCCGGCCGCGACCGTCGAACAGGCCATTGGTCGATCGAAAAATCATAAGAATGAATTCAGGAATCGTGCTCGAGCGCGGTGGGCGGGGGCAAAATCGGCAGCCGATCCTGGGACCGCTCGCGTTTCTCGATTTCGATCTGTTCGACCAGGATGCTGGGCGAGACGGCCGAGACGGGCACCCAACCTGATTCGGCCCCACAGGTGCCGTTAAAGACCGCCGGGTCATCGCCAGTAGCGAGGATCTTGGAGAAACAGGCCAGCGGCGTCCCCACGATATCCACGCCGCGCACCAATTCATTGGTGCGGCCGTCGGCGTAGACGCGCCAGACCACCACGGGCAACACTTTGAACGCCTGCGGGCCGCCCCGGGCCGTGGTGGTAAACCCGCCCGTGATATCCTCAAAAAGATAACCGTACGGCTTGTTCTGTTTGCGGCATTCATCCAGGAGCAACTGGCGCAGTTGCGGGAAGGAAACTGCCTTGGTGGATTGCACCATCAGGTTGCCCTGGCGGGAAACAACCTGACGCCCCGGCTGGCGGCGGCCGTGTCCGTTGGAATGGGTGAAACCTTCCACGGGCGATCTGGAAAGAAGGAAGGTGCGCAGCACGCCGCGCTCGACCAGGTTGACGCGGGAGGCTGGAATCCCTTCGTCATCGTAACGATAAAAGCCGCGCAGGTCTTCGTGGGCAAACCGGGCCTGAGTGGGATCGTCTGTCACGCTGAGAAACTCCGGCAAGATCGGTTTGCCGACCATCTTGGTGAACGTCTGGCCTTCTTCGACATCCTTCTGGCGGTGGCCTTCGATGCGATGCCCGAAGATCTCATGGAAGAAAACGCCACTGGCGCGGTTCAGGAGAATGGCGGGGCCAGTGTAGGGTTCGACCACCGGCGCGGCGCGCAGGGCCAGCACCATGTCGAGCACCGCTTGGAAGGAATCGAGCATCTGTTGTTCGGACGGCAATCCGGCCTCGGTGGCGGCGTTATAAATGAAGCTGTGGTCGAGTTCCATGCCGTCATCGGCTTTGGTGCTGGCCGACACGATCACCCGCCAGCGTTTCGCGCCGGTCTTGAGCCGGCTGCCTTCGCTGGTAGCCTGCGTCCGGTTTTCCGCCGACCCCACGATGGAAACGCTGGACTCATAGATCTGCGGATGCTTCAGCGCCAGGCGCGACACGTTGCGAACGCGTTGAGCCCATTGGGCGCGGTCCAACTCCAAAACGGCGTCTGGTTCCTGATAAACACTGGCTTTCTCGCGCGAAAAATCGTGCGTCTTGCTTTCTTCCTCCACCGTGGTTTTCAGGTCCGTTTTAACGCGCTGAAAGCGTTCCACGGCGGATTTGAAGGCGCGATCGGTGGCTTGCCAGAGGATGTTCTTGATCGCCAGCGGATCATTCTCCAAGGCGATACCGGCCGAGACGCCCAGTCCGCGCCCGAAACGTCCACCATCCTGGCCGCCTCTGATCTGACGGGTGCTGTCCAGTTCGTAATCCCCCACGCGCAGATCGACGTCCAGCAGACGCGACCGATCCCGATCATCCTGATGCAACGCCCCCAGACTGGCACTGATCGACAGCGTGGAGATATCCATGACCGCGTAAGAGAGGTAATAAGGTTTGGTCCCATCTTCCGCCCGCAAGCACTTGACGGAATAGTCCAACTCTTCTCCAAGAATTTGCAGCAGCGGATCCAGCGCCGATGCCGCCACCGCTCGCGGCGGTGCTTGCCCCAGCAGCAACATCCCCAAACAACAAACCACCAGCGAAGTCACGACGCGCGGCTTCATACCGATTGAAGCCGGCCCTTCCATTGCATCCGCGTTTTGCTCACACGCCACCATAGCCCTCCGTCTGCTCAGGCCGCAAGCGAAAGGCGCGGCGCTCTCACTCAATTGTCCAGAGGGTGACTGAGTCCTTGTCCTTGATGAAGATTCGGTTTCCGGAAGCGATGGGATAGGCGTGCGTCGGCGAATCCGCCACTTTGATCCGGGCCAATTCGGCATACGCTTTGTCACCCGACTGGAACGCGATGAGTTCTGCGCTCGGGGTTAATGCCAACAACACTGACCCGGCGTCCACAATCGATCCAAACCCAGTGCCCCCACCACCGCCCATGCCGCGGCCCCGGCCTCCGGGCCCACCTCCGGGAGGCCCACCTGGAGGTCCACCTCCCGGCGGCGGTCCGCCTGGCGGTGGCCCAGCACCGGGCGGCCCCGCTTGTGGCGGCCGATCCGCTCCGGTGGCGCTGATCGGCGCGCTCCACAGAACTTTGCCGTCTGTGGAGTTGACGCAGAACAATTCGTTGGCCCCAGTGAGGCCATAGAGCGAACCGTTCTTCAAGACGGGCGTGTTAAACTGAACGGACTTGTCCGGGCTGCTCCAAAGTTCTTTGCCAACAAAACCGGTGTCGCTCTTTTCGAGCTTCACTGCCTTCAGCCCGCGGCCCGCCGTGATGATCACCGAACCATCCACAATGGGCGTGGCCGCTTTGTAATCTCTTCCGCCTCCCATGCCGCCGCCCCGGCCACCGGGTCCACCACCGCCTGGTCCGCCACCAGGTCCGCCGCCGCCTCCCGAGGACGCCGCCAATTCCCAAAGCAGGGCGCCGTCCATCAAGCCGAGTGCGACCAATTTCGTTTCGGTTTGAGCGAGCACAAGTTTGGTGCCGTTGACGGTCATCACCACCGGGGACGCGTAGACTGGGCTGGGGCCGTTCCATTTCCATTTCTGAGCGCCATCGGCCAGGTTGTAGGCCACCACGGCGCCGTTATCGGGTCCGCCCAACTGGGCGATACATAGGCCATTTGCGATGATGGGAGAACTGGACGCATGAAAGCGCGGGTAAGCTTGGAACTCGTCTTTGCGCCAGACTTTTTGCCCTGAGCCCGTTTCCAAACAGGATAACATGCCGCGGACCCCGAGCGTCACCAGCTTGCCTTCCGCGACGGTCGGCGAACTGCGCGGGCCCGAAAAACTTTGGGCGGCTCCGGAAGCGCCCAGGGACTCGTATTTCTCCTGCCACAACTCTTTCCCGGTGGCGGCATTGAGGGCGCGCGTAACTTCATTGCCTTCCTGCCGGCTAAAAACGTAAAGCGTGTCCCCCACCAAAGCAGGCGTGGCCACGCCCTCGCCGACCGTCACTCTCCATTTCTGGGTGAGTGTTTTGGGCCAGGTTTTAGGCGCATTGAATCCGGTCACCTTGCCATCGCGATTGGACCCACGCCATTGCGACCAATCCTGGGCCGCAGCACGGCTGGTCAGAAGCGAGGAGAGAGCCATCGCGACACTCGTCACAAACAGTCGATTCGCATTTTTCATGAGGTTGAAGTGTTGAAGGCAGCGCACTAACGGTGACACGTTCTCGCAAGGCACGGTTACAGGAACCCGCTTCCCAAAGCCAGGTCGCGTCCGGCCACGAGCGCGGCCATCTTCCGATCCGCCACGGAGCGGGGCAACATCCAGAACCCGCAGTCCGGATGCACCCAACGCACCCGCTCCGGTCCCAACACGCGAATTGCTCGGGTGATGCGCGTCGCGATCTCGTCTGGTGTCTCCACTTCGTTGTCCTTGATGTCGACGACGCCCAGGCCCAAAGCCAAACCCGGGCGCAAATCGCGGAAGACGTCCAGTTCATCATAACCGCGCCGGGCGAATTCGAGCACGAGATGGTCGGCGCGCAACGCGTTGAGGAACGGAAGCAGGTTTTTCCAGAAACCGCGTTGGACACTTTGACCGCCGTAGTTGCCAAAACAAAGGTGCACGGCCTTCTCCCCGCGGATGGCCTCGAGCACATGATTGATGGGTTGATGGGCCCACGTGGCGTCGGCGGGATGGCCGGTGAGATTCGCTTCGTCGACCTGAATCACTGCGGCGTCGATCTCCGCCACCTGCTGGCGCAGCACGCCGGCCAGATCCATAGCCAACGCCCGCAGATCGCCGTAATGCTGATCGAGCAATGTCTTCGCCAGCATGTAGGGCGAGGTGACCGTAAACATCAAAGGCCGCGAGGTCAGGCCCTTAACGGACTGCCAGGCGGCCGGGAGGTTGAGGGCTCCTTCTCCGATTGGGCCGGTGACCACGCCAGCCGGCTGACTGCGGAAGCTCATCGAGTGTTTTGCCCGAAAGGCGGCCAACTGCTCCCGGCTGAAGGCCGCCGAGATCCCCGCCAGCGGCCGGATGAAATACTCGATCATCCCGTTGGTTTCCGGATGGTTCACGTCGAAGCGCGATAGTTCTCCATCTGAAATCACGTCCAGGCCGGCCAATTCCTGCGTTTTGAGGACGACCAACAGCGCGTCCCGCCAGGCCGGCGCGGATGGTAAGGCCGCCAGCCAGGAAGGCACCGGATAACTGCCGACCACCGTCGTTTGGATCGCGCTCATGGCGTTTGCGTGCTCCTTTACGTTTGCGTTTGCGTTTGCGTTTGCGTTTACGGTTGCGTTTGGGTTTGTGTTTTCGCTTTCAACACCCGCCGATCGCCCTGGCGCAAGGTCATTCCATCCCGATCCATCCGTTCCAACAACGGAATGATGACGCGCCGGTTCGTACCGAGCAATTGCCGCAGGTCGCTGGCGGTGGCCGGCCCGGTTTCCTGCAATTGCCGCCGGATCAACTCACAGGCCCGCGCAAACGGTTCGGCTAACATGACCAAATCCGGCGACAGCTCGACGGCTTCACCGTTGTCGATCAAGAATCGCAACGCCTGCTGAGCTACCGCGTCTGTCACCAACTCCTTTTTGGGCGGTGGCTCGAATGGTTTAGCGGCCAAAGCCGACCGCAGCCGACCACCGGCTGATTGGAGCGGCGGCGGCAAGGCCAGACGGTGAGACTCATGACGGATAACCGTGCCCGCTTGCGCATAACCCTGACGGGCCAGAGCCGCCAGCAACAGATTGCCAAGCGACGGGTCCGGCAGCCGCCCTTCCAGCGCGCGACGCAGTTCGCTTAAGGCCAAACCGGGGCGCTCCGGGTGCATCCGGTGCTCGGCTTGAATGAGTCCGGCGGCAAAATGCTTGAGCTGCTGCCACCACGCGGCGTCCAGAGCCCAGTCCGCTTCGATCGTGATCCGACCCTCCGAGGCCAATCGGCTCAGGGCGTCCTGCACCTCCGAGTTGCTCCAGCGCGTTTGCGCAAGGAGCGCGTCGGCTTTGCACGCGTGATCCTTCTGGAGTTCAGTCCGCAGCCAAACGGACGATTCTCCCGCGTGCAGGGCGCGTTCGCGCAACAGCGCCCGACGCGTTTCGTCTCGAATGGCCCGGCGCGGAGCGCTCGCTTCCAGGACCAGTCCGCCCGCTAACGTCCGTTGCTCCGGCCAATCGCGCAGGATAAACCGGTCACCGCCGAGAACGAAGACGGGTTTCTCGGTTCGGATTTGGGCCAGGGCCCGTCGCCCCGGCAGCAACGAAGCGTCCTCGAGTAAAACCACCCGAGCAGGGGTATGAGCGCTTCCATGGTGAAAACGTACACGCGCGCCATCCTTCAAGGGGCGTCCGGCATCCTCCTGCCCCTCGAGCACACGCTCAGAGCGTTCCAACCAAACGTCGATGGTCCGCGTTGGATGGCCAAGCTCAGTCACGGTGACCACTTGCCCGCGGGCCACGCCCGCAGAGGATCCGCGGGCAGCGGGCAAATCCGGGAGATTTAGAGCCGTGCGAGTGCCAGGCAGGGCTTGCTCCACTTCGCAGTTATGATGCTGCAGGCTGCGGATGCGGGTGGCCTGGCCGGCCGGTTGAAGCACAACCGCCTGGTTTCGCCGCAGGACGCCCCCGCTCAGAGTGCCGGTCACCACCGTGCCGATGCCGCGCAGCGTAAACACACGGTCAATCGGGAGGCGCGGCTTGTGGGCGTCGGCCGGCTCCGGCATGGCCGCCAGCGTGGCGAGGAGCGCGTAGCGCAATTCCTCCAAACCGCGTCCGCTGATGACCGAGGTGGCAACCACCGGAGCGTTCGCGAAGGGAGTGTTCTCGAGCTGCGCGCGGATCTGGCTGACGAGTGCCGCTTCGCGCTCAGAGGCCAAATCGATCTTGGTCAAAGCCACCACCGCATGACGAACCCCCAGATAACTGAGAATCTGGACGTGTTCCTCCGTCTGGGGCATCCAACCGTCATCGGCCGCGACGATGAACAGCACCAAATCGATGGAGCCCACCCCAGCCACCATGTTCTTGACGAAATCTTCGTGACCAGGAACGTCGATGAGTCCCACGCGAAAGGGGATGGGCGCACCCGCCGGCGCCTGCGGAGAAGCCGAGGCAAACGCAGTCGCACCCGGAGAAGCTGGGGCCGGAGGAAGGGGCGAGTCTGGCGCAGGTCCGGACAACTCCAAATGGGCAAAACCAAGATCAATGGTGATGCCGCGCGCTTTCTCTTCTGGAAGCCGATCGGGATCCGTGCCGGTCAACGCCTTGACCAGCGCGCTCTTGCCATGGTCGACGTGGCCCGCCGTCGCCATGATGAAATGGCGGATGACAGTCAAGTTTTCCACAACTCCGGCGGCGCCACCTCGACCCGCACGGCGATGTCAGCCGGGATCGCCACGGCCTTCATCGAACCATCCGGCCCGCGGGCCACGCAAACGATCGTCAACGCGCCTCGCGCCACTTCCTCGAAGCTGTCCCCCATCACTTTGCGGAACCGAAACTGGTAACTGATGGATTTGTCGCGTTTCTCCGTCACCAGCAGGTGAATCTCGACCACATCTTCAAAGCGCAAGGGGCGCCGGAAATCACATGACGCATGGACTCGCGGCCAGCCGACCCGCGGATCCACCATTCCCGTATCCACCGAGAAACCCAACGAACGATAAAACCCGTGTTCGGCCGTCTCCATGAACCGAAAGAAATTCGAATAATGCATGATCCCCGCCATGTCGGTGTCACAGAATTCCACCATCCGCCGGGCTTTGAATTCATACGCCATAGCCGCGAGTGTGCGGGCAGCTTTGTGGATTTCCAATCGGGAATTTGTCTGGTTGCTGGTTGCTGGTTGCTGGTTGCTGGTTGCTGGTTGCTGGTTCCTGGTTGCTGGTTGCTGGTTGCTAGTTCCTGGTTGCTGGTTTCTGGTTGCTGGTTTCAAGTCTGGTTAAAGCCGATGTCAGGAGGCTCATTCAAATGCCGATTGCCGAATGCCAATAATGCCAATTGTCGAAAGTCGAATGTTCGGTGCAATGCGCCCCCGAAATCTCGGGGCCTTTCGAACCAGGACCGCGGCTGGCTCGAAGACCAGCCGCAGCGGCTGGAGCACACCAGCCCGCTGGAATATCTGGCACGGTGGACCGTTTCACCCGCCAGGTGCATGACAAACTCCAGCACCAACCACTAGCAACCAGCAACGAGGAACCAGGAACCAGGAACCAGGAACTAGCAACTAGCAACTAGTAACCCCTCCACCGCCCGCACAAAATTCTCCCCCATCCGTTCGCGACTGAATTGTTCGTGCACCACCCGGGATCCGCGCTGGCCCAATTCCCGGCGCCGGGCCGGGTCGCGCAACAAGCTCTCCAAGGCATCGGCCAGAGCCCGCACATCATTCGGTTCGCACAGGATCCCGCCTCCCGTCGCCTCGATCAGTTCGGGGAAACCAGCATGACGCGGTTGGACCACCGGCACTCCCGCCGCCAACGCTTCCACTACATATAAGCCGAAGGCTTCCCCATAATGGGCCGGCACCGACAGCACACTCACGGCTTGATAAAACTCGACCTTCTCCGCATGAGTGACATTGGGGAAAAATCGGACGTCTTCGAGCACACCGGCTTGGGTCATTTTCCGCTTCTGTTCCGCCACGACCAATTCATCGGTGGGGCCGCAGCCGCCGCCCACATGGAGCCGGAGATCCTTTAAGCCGTCGCGTTTCTTGAGCAGCAGATAAGCGTCGACCAGCCGGTCCAAGCCTTTCTCGCGACACATGCGGGCGAAATAACCAAGGGTTGGGGGTGACTGGTTGCTGGTTGCTGGTTGCTGGTTGCTGGTGGTTGGGTCGGGGTTCGAAAGCTTCGAAGGGCCTGGATAACCGGATAGGCTGATGCCGTTGGGGACAACCTTGACCTGGGTCGGACGCAACTGCAGCCGTCGAGTCATCAGCTCAGCGAAGTAACGGCTCGGGGGCAGGAACAGGTCCACGTCAGAGCAACGATCGCTCAGCGTTTTCCAACTGGCTTCGCGAATGCCGACAGGTAAGGAATCGAGAAACGCGTCTTCCCCACCCAACAAGCAGAGGATGGGCGCGCGCAATTCGGCTTTGAGACGCCGAGCCAGGCCTGCCAAAAGCGCGTTGGAAAGACAGATCGCGTCCGGCTTAGGTTGAGTCTTCAGCCACCTGATCAAATCCTCTAGTTCTCCGGCTTGCCGGCCTTCCTCACCACGAAGCATGGAGAGCATCAGGTCTCCGGCATCTTCGGCGCGGGTTTTGGCCGCGCGCCCAGCCGCCCAACGCAAGATTGGCCGCATGGCCAGCAGATGATGCAGCCATCTCGGCAGGCGCCTGAACAGACTCAGCTTTTGATCCAGGTAAACATTGATTCCCCCGTAAAAGATCGGGACGCCCGCGCTTTCGTCCGGCTCATCGAGGGTGAGCGGCAGGTAGAGTGGAACCATCAGCGCCTGGTGTCCTTGTTGCCGGAGCGCGGCGACCAGGGCGTTGTCACGAAAGCAGCCGCCGCAGTACATCGGCCCGGCCCCCGGAGTGATTTGGATCAGGTTCACTAATTTTGTTGGCCGGGAAAATAGCCGGACTAGAACGGGCGCCTCAACCAGAAAGGGGCGGGCCCTGCTGGTGGCTGGTTGCTGGTGGCTGGTTGCTGGTTGCTGGTTGCTGGTGGCTGGTTCCTGGTGGCTGGTTCCTGGTGGCTGGTTCTTGGTGTTTGGTAGCAACCATGGAACGGGTCATGCGCATGGTGGTTCCTTTGATCAGGTTGTTAAATTTTGTTCACTTCCTGCGACACCTTTCGAGTGTTGACTGCGTCCTAGGCTGTCGATGTACAAGCAGAATATGGAACAAGGTTCTGGACCAGAGGAAGGGGCTGGGCACCTGCCCCGACTTGAAGACTTTTTCCAAACGCGCCGCCAGTTCTTGCACCGGTTTGGGCTGGGACTAGGCGCGCTCAGCCTGGCCACTCTTTTGGAAAACCAAAGCACCGCTCAGGCGGCTGAGGCGCAGGGAGAAGGGAACGCCGCTTCCGCTTCTCCGTTGCTGGCCAAGGAACCCCCGCTTCCTGCCCGCGCCCGGCACGTGGTTCACATCTTTGCGCAGGGGGCGCCGTCACAGGTCGATACCTGGGATCCCAAGCCCGCCTTGAGGCAATACGACGGCAAGTCGATTCCAGGGGCCAACGGGGTTGCGTACGGCTCTCCATTCAAGTTCCAAAGGATGGGCCGGGCCGGGATCGAAGTGAGCGAGGTTTTTGCCAAGATCGGCCAGCACGTCGATGACCTGGCGGTAATCCGTTCGATGTATACCGATATTCCCGCCCACGATTTGGCCACGGTATTCATGAACACCGGCTCGCTGCGCCTGGCCAAGCCCAGCCTGGGTTCCTGGGTCCTCTATGGGCTGGGCACGGAAAACCAAAACATGCCCGGGTTCCTTTCCTTGCGTCCGGGCAACGTCCCGCCCGGAGGCGCCTCCAATTGGCAGGCGTCCTTCCTGCCCGGACTTTACCAGGGCACCAGCATCAACACGAAGAATCCGAACGTTGATCAGATGATCGAAAACATCCGCAATCCCTTTCTGGGGCGACAGGAACAGCGGCATCAATTGGATCTGGTCCACAAGCTGAACGCCATTCACAGCCAAAACCTGCAGAAGGAAGCGCAACTGGAAGCGCGCATCGAAGCGTTCGAGATGGCCTACAAGATGCAGCTGGAAGCCACCGACGCCTTTGACCTGAACCAGGAACCCGCCTCCATCCGCACCCTCTACGGCGAGAGCGCCCAAGGCCGCCAATTGCTCCTGGCCCGACGCCTGATCGAACGCGGCGTGCGTTTCGTTCAGGTCTGGGCCGGCGGCTGGGATCATCATCAGGACCTCGAAGATCGCTTAACCCGCAGCGCCAACGAAATCGATCGACCCTGCGCCGCTTTTCTCACCGACCTGAAACAGCGCGGACTGCTCGCCAGCACTCTGGTGATCTGGGGCGGAGAGTTCGGACGCAAACCCGTCCGGGACCGCAACGGAAACGATAATCCCGGACGCGACCACAACCATCGCGGGTTCAGCACCTGGCTGGCCGGCGGAGGCGTCCGAGGCGGCATCGTCTACGGGGCGACGGATGAATTCGGCGCTGCGGCCGTGGAAAACAAAGTTCATGTCCACGACCTGCACGCCACCATCCTGCGCCTGCTCGGTTTCGATCACGAGAAATTGACCTACCGCTACAACGGGCGCGACTTCCGTCTTACCGATGTGCACGGCAAGATCGTCACCGGAGTGCTCTCCTAATGCGGAATGCGGCCTGCCACGCCGTAGCCAAAGGCGAAGGCGGGAATGCGGAATGCGGAAACGGGAATGAAGAAACGGGAGCGATGCGTTCAATTGATCCTATAAAGTATCCAGAGCCTGGGCGGCGCCTGATCACGCTCATTCCGATTTGGCTGCTGTTCCTCATGCAGGCCACCGCCGTTCCTGCCGCGGACGCGCCGAAACTTTCGTCCCAGGAAACTGCCTTCTTCGAAAACAAGATCCGGCCGGTCCTGGTTCAGCATTGTTACAAATGTCACAGCGCGGAGGCGCCGAAGGTGAAAGGCGAGCTGTTCCTGGATTCGCGAGCCGGCTTACGGAAAGGCGGAAAAAGCGGGCCGGCGCTGATTGCTGGCAACCCGGAAGGCAGTTTGCTGATTAAAGCGGTTCGTTACACCGACCCGGATCTGCAAATGCCGCCCAAAGGCGAAAAGTTATCGGAACAACAGATCGCAGACCTGCTGGCCTGGGTGAAGATGGGCGCACCCGACCCGCGTGAGCCCATCGAAACGGTGTCCAAACCGCAGAAGGCCAATAAGGCCAATGCCAAATCGCACTGGTCATTTCAACCGGTGCGGCGGGGGACGCCCCCGGCCGTGAAAGATGCAGCCTGGGCCGCGCAACCGGTGGATGCGTTTATCGCCGCCAAACTGGAAGAGGCCGCCCTCAAACCTTCGGGCCCGGCCGACAAACGCACGCTGTTACGCCGGGTCTACTTTGATTTGATTGGCCTGCCGCCGGCGCCGGAGGAGGTAGAACGGTTTCTCGAGGACGACTCGACCGAAGCCTTTGACCGCGTGGTGGACCAACTGCTGGCCAGCCCGCAATACGGCGAGCGTTGGGGCCGGCACTGGCTCGATGTGGCGCGGTATTCCGATACCAAGGGAGAAATCAAACGGCAACGGGACACGCCGCTGTTCCCGTTCGCGTGGACCTATCGCGATTATGTGATCCGATCCTTCAACGAAGACAAACCGTATGACCGCTTCATCCTGGAACAAATTGCGGCCGATCGCCTGCCGCCCACCCAGGAAAACGCCGCCCTGGCGGCCCTCGGCTTCCTGACGCTCGGCGAACGTTTCGGCAACAACGAGAATGATGTGATCAACGATCGGATCGACGTCGTCACCAAAGGGTTCCTGGGCCTGACGGTCAGTTGCGCCCGTTGTCACGATCACATGTTCGACCCCATCCCGACCAAGGATTATTATTCGCTGCGCGGGATCTTCGCGAGCTCGCACGAACCCAGGATCCTGCCGCTGATCGGCGGTGACCCCACTCTGCTCCCCGATTACGTCGATTATTACACCCAACGCACCAACCTCCAGCAACAGCTCGACGGGTTGTTGGTCAATGTCCGCAAACGCGATCCCCAACAACGGCGTGAGTT
>DATLUX010000106.1:0-34414 GCA_035577805.1 Verrucomicrobiia bacterium | reverse complement strand
CCTGAACCGTGAACCCCGAACCCTGAACCGTGAAGCTCAGATCATCGGCAGGATCTTCGAGAAGACCAAACATACGACCAGGCCGGCCAGGCTGTTCACCGACACCACCACGGTCCAACTCTTCAGCGTCTCCTTTTCCGTGAACCCGCTGAGCTTGCCCACCACCCAGAAACCGCTGTCGTTCATCCAGGACAACATCATCGCGCCGAACCCAATCGCCATGAAGATGTAGACCGGATGATACGGCAACGACGCGCCACCAGTCATGATTGGATAAATCATCGCCGCGGTCGTCAGCATGGCCACGGTGGCTGAGCCTTGGGCAACGCGGATAATGGCAGACACCACCCAGGAGAGCAGCAGCAGGTTCACTTCGCGGCCTTCCACCAGCGATTTCACCGCTTCGCCCACGCCGGCGTTCTTGAGCATCAACCCAAACGCCCCGCCGGCACTGGTAATCAAAATAATCACTCCAGCGGTGGCGAACGGCGGCTCGATCAGTTCGCTGATGCGCGCGAGCGTCAGGCCCTGCTTCTGTCTGACCAACACAAAGATCGCCAGCAGCGCCCCGAGCAGCAGGGCGATATTGCGATTGCCCCAAAACACGCCCAACCCATACAGCGTCGGATTCATGCCAAACCTCCGATGCAATTGACCCGCGAAGGCGTCTTCCAGGACCAGACGATTCAAGCGAACCAGATTGTCGGCCTGCGGTTGACGCGACTGCAGCGCCGTCGTTTCCGCCCGCAACGTCACCCCATTCAACCCGGCCGGGCCCGCAACGACCCCGGCGCGGATCAAGTTGTTCAGGTCCGCCACGATGGCGTCCAGCAAGAACGCGGACACCGGTTGCGACGGATTATGCCGCGCCAACAGGTCGCGGGTAGCCGGGGAGAGTTGTCCGGCCAGCCAACGGGCCGGCTGATCGTCGGCGCGAACGGTCTGCAAACGACTGAGCAGAGCCGGCGCATCTTTGACATCGGCGCGGGCCAAGGCTTTGCCTTGGATGGCCACGAACGTCGATGCGATGGAAATCAGAATGATTGGCAGAATCACGGGCAGGATCGACCAGAAGAAAGACGGCAATTCCGTTTCGGGCCGTTCCGCGTTGGCGCGCAGGTCGGCGTGCGACATGCCGGGCACTTCGCGCAAGGGCACATCCATACGGCGATTGATCCACTTCACTACAAACCAGGAACAGGCGGCGGGGATCGCCCCCGCCAACACTCCCACCATGATGGTCAAGCCCAGGTCCAACTTCAGGCTCTCCGCCATCGCCAACGGCCCCGGATGCGGCGCGACCAGCGAATGCGTCACGGTGCCCCCGCAACAGATGGCCATGATGTAGAGCAAATAGTCTTTGCCCGTGCGCATCCGCATGGCCACCGCCAACGGCAGCAACAACATGAAAAACGTGTCGAAGAAGATCGGGATGGAAAGGATATAACCGCTCACCAGGATGGCCGCGCCCGCGCGATGCTGGCCAAACAACCCGAGAAAGCGCCGCACCACTTTGTCGGCTCCGCCGCTTTCCATCAGGCACATGCCGATGACGGACGCCAGCGCGATGACCACGCCGATTTTGCCGGCCGTGTTCCCAAATTCCGTGGTGGTCAACTCGACCGCTTGCACCCAATGACTGTTTTTCGGTTCCCCGGGTAGTTCCTTGGCGAGCAACCCGGCCGCGAACGCGGCCAGGATTAATGCCAGGAACGCGTGCACGCGCAGCACGGTGATCAGGAGAACAATCAGCGCCACACTGATGCCGAGCACCGCAAAGGGCCAGTAATCGGCCGGACCCGCCGCCGCCGCAAGGAGTGGTGTCATGGGAATTGAGATGCGCGCAAGTCCTACAGAAAAAGGCGCGTCGGTCAACTATTGGCTCCCGGTTCAGGGTTCAGGGTTCGGGGTTCAGGGTTCGGGGTTCAGGGTTCAGGGTTCAGGGTTCAGGGTTCGCCCCGATCACGCCGGCTGCTTCGATGCCCGGAAGATTGTCCAGACGCTCCAACACGCGCTCGAAGAAAGCTGCGCTGCATTCGGGTGAACACTGCGCGTTGACGCAAAGGCTGGAGGACTCAGCACCGCCTTGGGTTTGGCCGCAACAAGTTATCACCCGGCGAAAGCCGGCGTTCAGTTGGAGTTGCTTCAAGAGTTGTTGGATGCGGGCGCCAGCGTTGACGGAGCGCCCGGCGGATGGAACCCATTGGTGGCAGCACTGCACAACGGGCGCGGTGACGCGGCCGTGTTTCTGGCCAACCGCGGCGCCCGCTTAGACCTGGAGGGCGCGGCCGGCACCGGACGCGTTGACCTGCTGTCGCGCTTTATCAAAGAAGATGGAGGTCTGGATGCGGGCGCCACCAAGAAGCACTTAGACTATGGTTTCATCTGGGCTTGTGAGTACGGTCACACGAGCATGGTCAGATTCATGTTGGACCGAGGGTTTAAACCAGACGGGAGTTTCATGCATGGGGAAACGGGATTGCATTGGGCCGCCTATGGCGGTCACGTGGAAATCATAGATCTATTGCTGAAGACACGCTCGGCGGTGAACGAGAAGGACCAAATCCACGGGGGCACGCCGTTAGGTTGGGCCATTTACGGATGGGGCCATCCGGCTCCGGAATTTAAACATGCGCGCCACCACGAAGTAGTCGAGCTCCTGGTTCGCGCCGGCGCGCCCGTGGATCGGGAATGGCTGGGAAGTCCAAACCGAGGCTCTTCCCTGAGCGCAAAATTACGAGCCGACCCGCGAATGATGGCCGCTCTGGACGCTGCATTTTTTAAGGCTCGGTAAGGAGTGCGATGCGGTAGAAGGCGAATCCTGGAACGTGCTGCCACGGTTCTGACCAACGGCTGGTCGTGGCCGTCGCGCGGAGCGGTTGGCTGGCCAGCGCCCAAGCGGCCGAAGCGATGTCGGAACTACGTTGAACGACATAAAACTCTCCAGGCACGGACGTCCAGTCGAGGCTGAGGAGCCCTTCCCTAATCGTGACGGAAGTCAGGCGCGGCTCAGGCGGGGGAGACTTGAGAATGGTGAAATGGTCGTTGATGGCGCCGGTCTGGCTTACGAACCAGGCATCGAGACGAGGGCCGTCAACATCGACCACGAGCGAACCATTCGCGTTCATCGAGACAAACATGGCCGGATGATTGAGCGTGCCTCCTCCCGGGGCTGCTCCGCCGGTTCCGGCGACCGCGTAGACGGTCCCGGCCGTTGCATTGGCGTGTTTGCGGTAAGCGCCGTCCCCGTCTTCCTGGCCGTCGCCCTGACCGAGCACCATGGCCGAGTCGAAGGTGCCTGAATGATCGTAATGACCATGCAGCAGGTAGGACCGTTCGTAGCTATGACTGTGGCCGGACAGCACCAGGTCCACGCCGTAGGTCTCGAGGATGGGAACGACATTCTGGCGCATCTCGATCAGCTCTATCTCCACATCTGAGTTGTGCGATCCAGCGCTGTAGGGTGGGTGGTGCCAATACGCGATGACCCATTCTGCCTGCTGGTTCGCGAGATCCTCGCGCAACCAAAAACACATGGGCCCGTTCTTCGAGCGGTCGCTCATGGAGTCCAAACAGACGAAATGGATATTACCGAAATCGAATGAATAATATTTCTCGGTGCCTGAGGCTACTCCGCCTGCCTCACCGTTCGCCGGCAGAGAGAAGATCTCGAGGAAAGGAAGCCCGGCCGCTCCGTCGGAATAAGAGGAGTAATAGTCATGGTTGCCTAGGGTCGGCCAAAGAAAGGCTTTTCGTAAGAGCTCAGGATAGATGTCGAAGACCGCAAGCTGGTACTCGACGTCACTCCCGCCGCCGTAGGCGTTATCGCCCAGCATCAGCCAGACATCCGTCCAGCGGTTGCTGGTGAAGGCATAGTAGGCATCACGCACCGCGCTCTGGCTGCCTCCGCCTACCCCAGCGTCGCCAAAGGCCCAGATGCGCGTCGGCTTGGCACCCATGGGGGCGGTGATGAAGCGGTAGTCGGGATGGTGTGCCTCTGTTTCTCCGCTGCCCACCGCATAATAGTAGAGCGTGTCCGCCTTTAAGCCGGTCACTTGAACGATGTGGTTGGTAACAGATTCCGGTTCCCCGAAGATCAGGTCCAACCGATGGGGCTCCGGACCGCACCAAACACGACTAGAGGAAGGTAAAGCTGTGCGCCAGCGGATCGTGGCCCCATTGGTCAATCCCAGCTGAAGGTAAGGCCCGCGAATGATTGGGGCGGCGTTCGTCAGCACCATTTCCAAATCGAAGCTCAGATCGACGCTATTGACCGCAGCCTGGTGGACCTCAGCCGCAAGCACGTTGATGCCGTCCAATAGTGAGCGCCCTGGGAGGGTGGCAAATAGAAATGTCTTCTCAGCGTCTCCCACCAGGTTGGTCACCGCCAGCGTAGTGGGCGTGATCGGGCCAGCCGGAAGATTGTAGCGGAAAATCTCGGCCCCGTTGAGAGACACAACCACGCCGTCATCACAGAGTACCCGCAACGCCAGCTGATCGAAAGTGACCGCGTTGGTCAGGTTGAAGGTCTTCCGGAACCACGCCGTGACATATCGATTCTGCGGGTCCGGACCGAATCCCAGCACCGTCTGCTCATCGTTATCTCCGTAGCCGAGTTGGGCGAGCCCCTCCGGCCACGAACTGTCATCGAAAGCAACTGTCGTCCAGTCCGACAACGGGCTCACGCCGGTGTCGAGGTATCTCCAGGGAGAACCCGTTGGCACCACCACCAGACTCTGCCCGGCACACCACTGAAGTGCGGCTAAACCGGCGCAGAGGAAGAGGACCAGCTTAACGTCCTTCACGCCGAACGCGCGATGCCAGCGGGCCGTCCGGGTCTGGCGATTGTGGCTGCGTAGGTGTTGGTTCATGGCGCCCGATTTTTGAGCTCGTGGTCGGGTTAATTGCGCAAACGATAGAACTGCTGAGGTTGCTCAGCAGAGAGGAGAAACGGACTGTCACCCGCCACATCCACGTAAGGTCCGGTCACGGCAGCGGCCCCTTGTAGCGTATAAGGACCGTCCCATGAAAGTCGCCACCGATTGCCGATGAGCTCGAGACGCAACGGCAAGGTCGCCACTGTCAACGTGGCGGCATCACTGACGGTGACGCCATCGGGATTGCTGACGAGGACCCGATAGTTACCCGATTGGGCCGGCTGCACGTTGCGCAACCGCAGCGTGGAATTGGTGGAGCCGACCACAATAACGCCGTTCCCTTCCCACTGAAAAACCCAGGGCGCTGCGCCTTGGACCAACACACTGAATTCCGCATCTTGCCCCACAACGACTGTCTGGTTCTGGGGCTGAGCCACCAAGAGCGGCGGCGCAGGCACATGAACAAAACGAATGGCATCCGCGATCACAGAACCAAGATCGCCGGCCTCATCGGTGATGCGAACGGATCCGGCCGTTCCGACATCAAATGAAAATGTCCCCAGTGGATTCCACTGGCCTCCATTGAGGTGCTGATCCACGAGGACCGCGGCGATGCCTCCTTGATGAGAGATTAGATGGGGCACAACGATCGCGTGATCTGGTCCACCCGGGTGCCATTCAGCCACGCGATAAGTGCCGGCTCGCGGCAGAACGGGGGTAAACTGGACATAAGCAGATCCGGTCCCAGTGGCCTTGAGGCGATAATCCGGGCCGAATCGTTCGGGCGCGGTCCCGGTCGACCAATCACCCAGGACGAGTGCGGCGGGATTGTCAATGATCAGGTCAGGGATCAGCACCTGTAGCACGGCGTTGCCGCTAGTGGCCATGCCGTGATCGTTGCGAACCAACACCGAATAAGCGCCTGCATCCGCGTCTTGGACATCGTAAAGTAGGAGCATCTCGTTGGTAGCTCCTGGGATCTCAATTCCGTTATGTCGCCACTGATAGCGCAGGGGCAATGCCCCGGTTGCGTCCACGTGAAACGCCACAATCTCTTCATGCTGCAGGGCGGCCTGGCTGGCCGGTTGCAGCGTGAGAATTGGAATGAGCGGAATAACGGAAAGGTTCGCCGGCCGGCTGGTCACCGCGCCGAACGCGTTCCGCACCACGACAGAGTAAAGTCCGAAGTCTGTTAGAGCGACGGCCGCCAGGGTGTAGTGGCAGTTGGTTGCCCCTGGTATCGCGGTTCCGTTAAACAGCCACTGATAGGTCAAGGGGGTTTCGCTGGCGGCACCGACGCTGAGTGTAACGGAACTTCCTTCGAGCAAAGTTTGGTTGGCCGGCGTGATGAAGATCTGCGGCGTTCTAATCACGGCGACGCTGAAGCGTGATCCGGCAGCGATCGAAACCGCATTCGGCAGATCAATGGGGATGGAGATCTGGCCTGCGCTGTTATCGCCCCAGCCCTGGACTTTGCCCTCGCGAGTGAGTGCCAGACCATGTTCGGGAACGTTGAGCGGGGCAAAGCCAACGCAGATCGCCACCGCATTGGACGGGCCGACTTCGTTAGTGCCAGCATACTTGAATGCTCCCCAGTCCAGGATGGTTCCATTGCTGCGCAGCACGGCAAAAGAGAAAGCCTTGGCGGCAACCGCCATGATGTTTGAGAACCCACTAGTGTCTCCATAATAGTTTCCCCAGTCCACCAGAGTTCCGTTCTTCTTGAGCGCAACGCTGTGTTCAATACCAGCAGCGGCGGCAACGATATCGGTCAAGCCGGGTGGAGACGCCTGGCCAAACGAGCCGTAACCCCAGTGGGCCACCGTACCGTTGCTGCGCACTCCGATGCTATGCAGGGAACCGCAGGCAATGGCTTCGAACCGTTCCGTAACGGGCACCGTGGCTTGGCCATACTGGTTCGCGCCCCAGGCGAACACCTGCCCATCGGCGGCCAGCGCGAGATTATGCTCATCTCCAGCGACGATTGAGGTGATGTTGCTCAAGCCGGCTGGCACATTTGTTTGCCCGCTTGAGTTCATGCCCCAAGCCGTCACTGTCCCATCGCTGCGTAACGCAACGATATGTCCAACCCCGGCAGATACCTGCACCGCATTGGTCAAATCCCAGGGCACAGCGAAGACCGCAGAATTGCTCCCTCCCCAGACCACCACATTGGGTCGCAAGCGGACAGTTAGGGTGGCGGCAGAACTGACCGTGGAACCGAACGCATTGGTAACCAGTAATCGGTAATCACCCGCGTTATCGGCGTCCACGGCGGGCAAAGTGAGGCTGGCTTGGGTCGCGCCGGACAGTGGCCTCTCCTGGAAGAGCCACTGGTAGAGGAGTGGCGGGACGCCCGTGGCCATCGAGTTGAACCGAACGGTGCTGTCAACCAAGGCAATTTGATCGGCTGGTTGCATCACGATGCTTGGGTGCAGGGGCATAATTTCCAGCGTGGCCACAATGTTACTGACGGCACCGAAGGCGTTGGTCACCACCAGCGAATAAATGCCGGCATCCTCCGGTTGCCCATCCTCAATCAGAAGTTGACTGCCATGAGCCCCTGCCAAGTCCCTGCCGTCTAATCGCCACTGATAAAAAAGCGGCGGTGTGCCCGTCGCCGACGCCGCAAAAGTGATGTTCGAGCCGACCAAAATGCGTTGATAAGAAGGGACCGTCGAAACCAGAGGCGGATAATTCACCACCACGCTGGCCACCGTGCTGGTGGCAGAACCGAAGGCGTTATAGATCCGCACTCGGTAATCACCGGCTTCGGCACGGCTGATGTTAGTCCAACTCAGGCTGGTACGATTTGCGCCGGAAATGTTGATGCCGTCAAAAGCCCAGAGATATTGCAAGGGGGGAGTCCCACCCGCGGAAACGGTCAGCGTGACGCTGGAACCCGCCAGGACAGAAGTTCCAAGCGGTTGCTGGACGATGAATGGCTTGCTCAGGACGGTCAAGGTTCCCGAGGTGCTGACTTCAAATCCTCGCGGTGAGCGCACGACCACATCATAAGCTCCCGCGTCTGTCAGTTGCACCGGCTGGAGCGTGAAGGTGGGGTTGGTGGCTCCGGTCCGGGCCTGGCCGTTAAACTGCCACTGATAACTCAGCGGCGACACCCCTGCGGCGCGCACCCGGAAAGTGACATTGGATCCCTCCAGCACGGCGACGTCCTCAGGGGCCGCGGCTATCAGCACGCCGGTCTCCTCCAGCGCCGCATGATGATCCATGCCGACAGCCACCGCAAAAATGTTTGTGAGATGGGCGGGCGGCACCCGCAGTCCGATGTTGTTCCAGCCCCATCCGATCACCGTCCCGGCGCTCGTCGCCGCGACGCTCCGCCCATAGTGCGTGGCGACCGCGATGGCGTTGGTCAGCTCCGGCGGTGGCGGGTTCAGTAAGTCGGCCACCGTGCCGTCCTGTCGCAAGGCCGCGTAGTTTGCGTGGCCGGCCGCGATGGCCACGATATTCGTGAGACCATCCGGCGGGAGCGCATTTTGCACGCCCCACATCACGGAGCGGCCGTCACGTGACAGAGCCAGGCTAAACGCATCTCCGGCGGCTACGCTGATCACATTGGACAATCCGGCCGGAACGATGACGGCATCGGCGGTGTTGTTGCCCCACGCCAACACCGTACCGTTGCTGCGCACGGCCAAGCTGTGAGAACCGCCCGCCGCCACGGCCATCATGTCCCCTACGGGGGGAGGGGTGGCCTGACCGTTGTAGTTGTAACCCCAGGCCACCAGGCTTCCGTCATGCTTGAGGGCCAGACTGTGGTGTCCTCCGGCGGCGATGGCGCGCACGTTGCGGAGCCCAGGCGGAATGGTGCTTTGGCCGAACGCGTTGTCTCCCCAGGCCGCGACAGTTCCATCGGCACGCAAAGCCAATGTGTGAGATTCGCCGGCCGAGATGGCGATCACGCCGGATAATCCCGCGGGCGCATTCGTCGGCCCCGAGCCCCATGTTATTACGCGTCCCATCACGTGATGCGTCATGACGTTCAGCACGGCCGCAGCGGTGCTTTCGCGTCCGAGGGTGGTGCGGACCCGCACCGTGTATTGCCCGCCATCGAGCAAACCAACTTCCTTTAAGGAGAGCGTCGAGTTCGTGGCCTGCGCGATATCAATTCCTTCGTGCTGCCACTGATAGAGCAGGGGCGCTTGATTCGTCGCAGAGACGCTGAAGGTGACCTCGGCTCCCGCCAGCACCGTTTCGTTTTGCGGCGGCACCAGAATCTGGGGCAGCGTTCCGAAAGCCAGCCGGGCGGTCGCCCACACGCTCACTCCGCCACTCGTGATCACCACGGTGTAATCGCCCGCCTCATCGGATTGCACGCCCCTCAGGGTTAAATCCGGATTGGTTGCTCCAGGAACCACAGTCCCGTTGAAATACCATTGGTACTGCATGGGCGCGGACGCCATTGCGACCACTGAAAACGTCACGTCAAGACCGAACGGAGAAAGAACGTGCCTGGGCGCGGAAACGATGACGGGTCCAGTCTGGATAGCAAAGTTTTGCCTCGGGCCTGTCCCGATCGCCACGACATTGGTCAATCCCTGGCCGAGACTGGAAAGTCCATAGCCGTTATCGCCCCAGGCCGCGAGCGTACCGTTCCGTTTCAGAGCGAGGCTATGGTCGCCGGAGGCCGTAATCGCGACCACCTGCGAAAGCTCCCGCGGCGCGAATGCCTGGCCGAGGCTGTTGTTCCCCCAGCCGACGACATGCCCATCGCGGCGCAGGGCCAAGCCATGTCCGCTGCTGGCGGCGATGGCAATGACGTCCGTAAGATCCTCCGGGACGTTAGCACCGGTGGATCCAACAACCCTTCCATCTGGGAGAAGCGCCAATGCGAATGCGTCTCCGGCGGCCACTGCCACCACATTGCTCAGCTGTGAAAACGGGTCTGCTCGCCAGCCGACCACTGTGCCATTGGTGCGTAGCGCCAAACTGTAGTTGGCGGCGGCCGCAATGGCTTTCACCCCATTGAGACCGGCAGGAACGGACTGCTGTCCAAAACCGTTGTCTCTTCCCCACGCCACGACGGTGCCGTCATTCTTGAGCCCGATGGTATGATTCCATCCGCTGGAAATGGCGACCAAGTTACTCAGGCCAGCCGGCACTCGCGCTCCACCGCCCCATCCTACCAGCGCGCCATCTGCGCGAATGGCGTAGAGATCAACACTGGTGCTACTTGTGCCAATGACCACTGCGTTGGTAAGGCTGGGCGGAACATTGGTCGCTCCTTCCGAGTTCTCTCCCCAGGCGACAACACGGCCGGCGGCCAATCCCGCCAGAGTCGGAAGCAATGGATCTGGCGGGGGTTCTGCTTGAACGTCGTCTTCGAAAGCGACCCAACTCGATCCCAATATCCCACCGACGAAAAGCACCAGCAGGCTCAGACGCAGGATCCCAATTGGGGCGCTGCGCCCGGGCTGAGCCTCCGTTTCGTCCACGCGGCAATTCTCCTCTCGCGTTACCCTGGCCATTGCCGGGATCTTGCCTAGATTTTCGCGTTTGGCGAGCCTAGATCTGAATCCTCATTCAGCAGGTCAGCAGGGTGCTCTACCGATTGGTTTCGTTACGCAAGATCATAGCGCAAGCAGGCCAAGTCTTAGTGCCCGGCGCCAAATCGCTAAATCTTAACGCCGGCTGCTATTTCTTGATGCCATGCACGATGTTTTAGTGCCGTGCGCTAAATTCTTCCTGCGCCCCCTCGATGAATGGGACTAAAGTTCCACCTCTCTCCGGGAACAATTCGGCGCCTTATGAATCATAAGAGGGTCCATGGGCGCGCTGACGAACGCACTGAGAATCGCGGGCTTTCCCGTTGGCCCGGGGCCCTTGGGCCTTCTATTTCGTGCCGGTTTCCTGGCTGCCGGACTGGTGCTCGGACCGCTCGCACAAGCGGGCCTGGTCATCACCCCGACCTTCGACAGCTCCATCACCAATGACCCCAACGCGGCCACGATCATTAGCACCATCAACGACACCATCCGCCTCTATGAAGCGCGCTTCAGCGATCCCATCCAGGTGACAATCAGGTTCCAGAAGGTGACGACCGGATTGGGGCACAGCCAATGGTGGTTCGTTAACATTCCTTACAATCAATACCGCAGCGCCCTCATGGCGGATGCCAAGACAACGAACGACCTCGTTGCGCTCGCGCAGTTGCCGGCCGGCTCAAGCAACCCCGTGACGCGGTCCAGTAACATTAGCGTGAAGACGGCCAACCTCAGGGCGATCGGGCTGCCCGCGAGTTCAGGACTCCCTGGCGGATACGATGGGATTATCGGTCTGAACACTTCGTTGATGAATCTGTCCCGGTCCACGATCGATCCCTTCCGATACGATTTGATGACGGTAACGGCCCATGAAATTGATGAGGTGCTCGGCTTGGCCTCCGCTTTGCCTAATCTGAGCTCCACCTTACCAGAGGACCTCTTCCGCTTCGACTCGAGCGGGCACCGCTCGTTCACCACCAACGGCGACGATGCTTACTTCTCAATTGACGGCGGCGCGACCTTGTTAGCGCGCTTCAACCAGGCCCCCGAGGGAGACTATGGGGATTGGTGGAGCATCCTCGGTTTACAGGAGCCCCAGGTTCAGGACGCCTTCGGCACCCCGGGGGCCGCGCCCGACCTCGACATCGAGCTAACGGCCTTGGACGTGATCGGATACGATCTGGTCGAGGTGCCGTTCGAGGGCCTCGTTCCTGACCCCGGCCTGAACGCCGCCATCCGAGCCGTCTTGCCCAAGCCGGTTGGGCCTTTGACCGAGCAGGACCTGCTTAGTCTCACGAATCTGGATGCGAGCAACAGACGTGTGAAGAGCTTGCAAGACCTCGAAGTGGCCCGCAATCTGACCACCCTGTCGCTCCAGTCCAATCGCCTCGCCAACTTTTCTGTTCCGGGCCAGCTCACAAACCTGATTGAACTCAACCTCAGTTTCAACCCACTCACTAATTGCTTGGTTCCCGACGGATTGACGAACCTGGATCGGATCCTCGTTGCCTCCAGCCACCTGACCAACCTCACCTTGCCGGGGGATCTGACGACATTGACCGAGCTCGATCTCCATGACAATCGTCTCACCAACTTCAATCTGCCATCGAGTCTGACCCGATTGGGTGCGCTAAATCTCAACGGCAATCGGCTCACTAGCTTCAGCATCCCGACGAACCTGGCCGAGTTGAACAATCTTGATCTCCAGGGAAATCGCCTTTCCAGTTTCAACCTGCCGCCGAACGTGACCAATCTTTTCTTTCTCGACCTCGGCTTTAATGCCATGACCAACTGCACGCTCCCGGGCGGGCTGACGCACTTGGACTCACTCACGCTTACTGGCAATATGCTCACGGATCTGACTTTGCCTCCTGACCTCACTCGGTTGATCACGCTTCGCCTTGGATTGAATCAACTAACCAGCTTCACCTTGCCCGCCGACACGACGAACCTGATAACGCTTCAACTCTTCGACAATCAGATCACAAACCTAACCCTGCCGCCAAATCTACAACGCCTGGACACGTTGGACGTTAGCCTCAATCACATCGCCAGCTTCACCCTCCCGCCGGGCATGACCAGCTTGAGGACCCTCGACTGCAGCGACAATCAGCTCACCAATCTCACCTTGCCTGCTGACCTGAACAAACTGAGCCAGCTCCAGCTCGGGAACAATCTACTCACCAGCCTCGAGCTGCCTCCGGGGCTGACGAACCTGTTTTTTATCGGACTCGAGGGCAATCACCTGACGAATCTCACTCTGCCGTCGGATTTGGAAAATTTGGCCGGGCTCAGCCTCGAAAACAACCAACTCACGACGCTCACGCTCCCGCCGAGTGTGGCGAACCTGCGGGCGCTTCTGCTCAGCGGCGATCCGCTTGCCACCTTCGTGCTGCCCGAACCGCTGGCGGCGACAAATCTCGTCTTCCTGATTGCCTCGCTGCGAGATCAAGGTGTCCAGGTCTTCACTTACCCGCTGACCATCCAATTGATCTCGCCGATGACGGTGGAGGATGGGGGCTTTGAGCTTACCGTGATTGGGCCGCCTGGCATTTATTCCGTCCTTGCCTCCCCTGACTTGTCCGTTTGGAGCGAGCTGAGCAGATTAACCAACCAGCTCGGCAACGCCCGTTTCAGCGACCCGACGGTCTCTCTCTCCTCCCGGAAGTTTTACCGGGCACGCGCGATTCCCCCGCCAGACCGGTAAGGAGCCAACGGGGTCGCCCATTAGGGTCTTGGCCGCACGCGGTCAACCCACGCGCATGCCGCCCGCTGAATTCCCTCTCCCCTCAACGGGGAGAGGGTAAGGGTGAGGGGTGAGAAGGGCTGAAAATGTTCGCTCCGGGGGCAGTGTTACTATGCAGCGCAAGAAATCCCCATGGCACCTGTGAGACGCTCGGGTGGACATCTTATTACCGTGTCCTTGAGCTCGAACGTCCAACGTTGAACTGAACGTCCAACGCTCTGCAACGCGCAGCGACTAACGGTTGGCGTCCCGGGGCATTTTGACCCTGGCAGCTCTTCAGAACCGGCGAAGTGAACCCCTGGTGACGTCTTGCAAAAAAAGCGCACCTGGCCGTGATGTCCATGGCCAGTGGTGAGCTGCCCGCCAATTCCTACACACAATTCTCAGGATCAACATCTACGCCGTCTGCACCGATGGATTCCGTCGGGCAACTTGTTGCCGCTTCGCGCGCCGCGTCCCATTCGGCCGGATTTGTGGGTTGATGGAAAACAATGCTGAGGCCGATATCGTCGTTGCGCTGGAACGAGGTGGGTGCGATTTCACGACACATGTCGCAATCGATGCAGGAGCTGTCCACGTAGAACGGACCTGGGACATTGCCGGGATTCTTCTCATTTCGATTGGGCATAGCTTCAGTCGCGGGGCCGGATTCATTCCCGCCGTCGCGACTCCACCGTGCCCCAGGTGCAGGATTGCGGGAAATTCATTGCACGGATTACACTCATGCGGACCGTGAATGAGTTTCTCGCCACCGGGCCGTTCGACCTCTACGAGCTGAAGCTGTTTCACCTCGTGGCCGAGCATCGCAGTTTCACGCGCGCGGGACAGGCTGCCGGCCTGACCCAGAGCGCCATTACTCGGCAGATTCAGGGCATGGAAACAAAACTCGGCCTGAAACTCTTCGAACGCTCGACGCGACACGTCCGGCTGACACCCGAAGGGGCCGCATTGCACGCCCGCTCCGGCGCGATTCTTGCCGAAGTGGACGATGCGTTGCGGGCGCTGCACGGGAAGTCGCCTCTGTTGCCACGCACGCTGCGGGTCGGCGTGTCGCGCACCATCGGGCTCGCCTATCTGCCAGGCTTTTTCCGCGCGTTTCAACGAAAGCTTCCCGATGCTCAACTCCAGGTGTCGCACCAGCCGAGCAACTTCATTCTCGCCGCGGTTGAGAGCGGTGAACTGGATGCGGGCATCGTCTCGCTTCCGCCTCGAGTTCCGTCTGCGGTGGAACTGGCCCGCCAGTTCAACGACGAGTTCGTGCTCATCCTGCCTCCACATAGCACCGTCAAATTCCCGCAACCGCTCGCCGCGGCCAAGTTGACTGAAGTGCTTAAACGCCAGCGATGGCTCCTCATTACGCGACAATCGAACACGGGCAAACGACTTCACGCCTGGCTTCAGGATTGTGGATTGCGACGCGAACCCGCCATTGAGGCCGACAATTTCGATTTTATCGTGAACCTCGTCTCGCTCGGACTCGGGGCGAGCCTCGTGCCTCACCGCGTGTTGGCGCTGCATCCGGGCACGCGCCCGGTGACACGCATCCGCACTGAACCGCGATTTAGTCGGCAACTCGCCGTCATTGTGCGGCGTCAAGCGGATCAGCCCGAGTTAGTCTCAACCTTCGTAGAGAACCTGCTCTTCTGAAACGCGCTGGCTCGTGCGCCAACTCGGTAAAGGTGATGGGGCTTGCTATCTTGCGTGTTAGAAGCATCCTAGCCGCGCCAATATAGACTCGCCTGAATCTCTTTCTCCCCGCAGGCTGCACGCGACAGATGAACTTGTCGACCCGACGCAACTTCATCAAACGAACGGTCGCCGCTTCGGGGACACTTGGGTTCGCCACCGGCTGTCAGCATCTTGCGGTAACCGACAGCAATGACCTCAGTCGCGCCGAGATCGACCGGTTGCGCGCCAAACTCAAAGGACGTCTGATTCTCCCCGCCGATCCCTCCTATGAAAGCGCGCGGCGCGTCTTTTACTGGAACGCAGGAACGGAGCGGAGGCCGCGGGTCATCGTGCAATGCGCGGCCGAGGAGGATGTGTTGCGAGCGGTGGAGTTTGCGCAGCGTCATGAATTGGAAGTGGCGGCGCGCGCCGGCGGGCACAGTCACCTGGGCTGGGGCTGCTCGAA
Organism: Verrucomicrobiia bacterium; assembly: GCA_035577805.1. Taxonomy (GTDB): domain Bacteria; phylum Verrucomicrobiota; class Verrucomicrobiia; order Limisphaerales; family JADJPG01; genus DATLUX01. The sequence continues at coordinate 19,150 of DATLUX010000106.1, read as the reverse complement.
CGGCCTGGTCATTGATCTCTCCGGAATGAAGCGGATGGCGATCGATCCGTTGCGGCGAACGGCCCGCGCCGAAGGCGGCGTGTTGAGTGGCGAGATGGCGCGAGCCGCGGGTCAGCATGGGCTCGCGCCGGTGCTCGGACAATGTCCTGGAGTTGGCGCGAGCGGTCTCATCCTGGGCGGTGGACTGGGCTGGCTCTCCGGACTGCACGGCGCTTCGTGCGACAATTTGCTTTCCGCTCGAATGGTGGCCTCGGACGGACGGGTGCTAGCCGCTGACTCCGAACGTCATCCTGACCTTTTCTGGGCGTTGCGGGGCGCCGGCGCGAATTTTGGCGTAACGACAGCCTTTGAGTGCCGTCTTCATCCGATCGGCCCCGTCACTGGAGGTGATATTCATTATTCCGTCCGCGATGCGCGGCTGGTATTGCGATTTTTTCGCGAATTGATGGATGAGGCGCCCGATGGGTTCCAGGCGACACTCAATTTGACTCCCGGCGATCGCGGCGTTTTCGTGAGTCTCTGCCACGCCGGCAGCGAGAATGAAGCCGAACGAATCCTCAAGTCGCTGCGTGCGATCGCGCCTCCGGCCAAAGAATTCGTCAAGCGGCAGGAATTCGCAGAGCTCGCGGAAAGACCGGCAGCGACGAACCCGGCTAACACACCTCCGCCAGCGTTTCGCGGCATTCAAACCGCTTATCGGGATCAGCTGTCAGACGACCTGATCGACATCATGGTGGATCGATTGAGCCGCGCTTCTGCGGAGGCCATCATGGGAGTGAGTCATTACATGCATGGCCAAGTCTGCCGGTTGGCGCCGAGCGCGACGGCTTTTCCACTGCGCCAGACGGGCGGGCTGAATGTCCGGCTCGCCTACACCTGGAACGACTCGGCGACCGGTCAGCGTCTGACCCAATGGGCAGACGAATCTTTGCGGCTGCTGCGCCCGAGCGCGGATGAACGGATCTACGCGAACTTTCAGACCTACCAGGCGAGAAACGGCGCCGCCGCCGTTTACGCGGCGAACTTTTCCCGCTTGGCCGCCATCAAACACAAATACGACCCGGAGAACTTTTTTCGACGAAACTCCAATATCCCGCCAACGAGGAACGCCGGCAAGCGACACGACGCTGCTGCAGCCGCAGCGCATCAGAAGCCGTGTCACAAGGCGGCCAAACGGTCGGAGGCGGCTGCAGATTGTTCAATGACTTGAGCGATCACAGATTCTAATGTGCCGGCCGGAGTACGCGCGAGGCGCATGAGGACATGGGCGATGGGCCGGTCGCCCGGAATCGCAGCCAGGAGGCGCCGCCACAATTCGCCGCCCAATTGAAGCATCCATGGTTCGAGGTCAATCCGGTCGGTAATGTGGATGACACGATGATAGATGTCGTCGGAAAGTTGGTTGAGTCCGTGCAGGCAGACATGCACGCCTATGGCGAAGAAAACGTAAGCGGGATTAAGCCTATGAATACAACGCAAACGTCCGAGACAAAGCAGGGTGCTTAAAAAGTTGATGGCAGAGCTTGCGGATAATCTCCCGGGCCTATCTTGCAGGAAAAGTGCAGGAAGATTTCGCTTTTGCCAATTCTGTTCTGAGGTTGTTCTCACGTTCTGGAAAAGCCGTCAGTCGTGGACCGCGAACACTCGAAGTTCTGCGGGCTGATTACCGCGTTGTGGCACGGCAAGGTAGAACTCATTCAGATCGGAGGAAAAGAAAGCGGTCCGTGCTCCCGTGCGCGTCGGAATTCGTTCGCGCAAGTCATACTTGTCGGGGCTGCGCTCGGCGATGACGTCAATGAAACCCTCACCACAGGAAGCGTAGAGGCGTTTCAGTCTGGTGTCGTAGAACAAGTCATCGATGTCGCCGGAGAGGGCGAGGTCGGTGACGGGCTTTCCGGTGGACGTGTCGAAGACGACCAGCCATGCCGGTTGGCGGCAGCCGACGAACAAACGGCCACTGGCCTCATCAAGCGCCATCGGGAAGTTGGCGTGAAACTTTTCCATCGACAAGGTGGCGGTGACGGTTTGCTTGTCTCGATCGATGATGGCGATTTGTTTGGCGTCGGGAAGGTTCACGAAAATCCGGCTGCCTTGCGTTTCCAACTGGAAAGACTCCGGGTGCGCCGCGAGCTTGATGTTGCCTGTTTGTTGCATCGTGGCGGAGTCGATGACCGCAAGCGCGCCGTCACCGTAGCCGAGGTAAATCTGTTTTGTCTTGGCGTCGAAGCGCAGGTTGTCTGCGTCATCCAGCGAGCCAACGGTTTTCACCAGCGCGTAGGAATCGCCGCCGAACACCTTGAGCGTGCCGTCGTCTCCATTGGCTACGGCAATTTGATTTTGCCCGGCCAGATACAGCACGCCAGTCGGCTTGTGGGGTCCACTGATGGTCTTGAGGAGCTTCCCTTCAGCTGTGTCGATGACTTCGAGCGTGTTGTTGCCCAGCGCGGCGACGAAGAGACGATGGCCTTTCACGTCGATGGCGAAGTGGTCGAAACGGCCTTTGACGCCGGGGAGTGCGATGGTCTTGGTGAGCTTGAGCATCGCTGGCTCCTGAGCACCGAGACACAAGGCGCTGGACCAGAGCAGCAAAATGGTAAACGGTTTCATTCAGTCGATTTTTCCTTGCCGCCGTATCTGAAATTGTCGAATAACGTCACGCTGTCAGCCTTCGTCCACACACCGACCATTCCCGCTTCAGTGAAGGTCTTGTCGTCCCATTCGATGGCCTTCTTTCCGTTGAATGTGACGATGAAATGATTGTCACGGAAATCAACCCGCAACGTGTGCCACTCGCCGGATGCGACCTTCATGCTCGTGCGTTTCTTCTCTGTGCGCTTGCCTTTGACCGTGTGGTAGATGGTCACGTTGTCTTCGAGCGCGTTGGCACGGGCGATGTAATAGTTGTCGCTGTCTTTCGCGCGCCAGACAACCCCGCCAGCCTGGTCTTCCTTCCCGGATATGGGCTTGAACTTCACTTCCACAAATCCGTCTTTCACGCTTGTGTCGTTCTTGAGACAAACGGGATAAGTGGCTTGGCCGGATTGCTTAAGCACATTTGGTTTGCTAGGTGCAGTGTTGTCCTTCTCGATTGTCCACTTCGCCTCGCCTTTGCCGGTTTTCGTTGCGGTCCAACCCGGTGGTGCTGCTCCCGGCGTGGCGTCGTCGAAATTAATGGTTTCGGCAACGAGTGCGCTGGTCGCGAGTGTTGCCATCACTGTGAGCGTAGCGAGTGTTTTCATTTATTTGTGTTTTTGGTCATGCCTACACTGTTTTTCAGAAGCGGTATGAACCGCATCGTGTTCATGGTGCCAGGTTAGGGAAAACCGCCCGGCGACATCGTCCCGGCAGCATCCAATCGAGCACCACGAGGTCGAATTTCTCGGCGTTGAGCAGGAAGAAGCCTTCCTCGCCAGTTCGAGCCACGGCAGTTTCAAAGCCCTCGGAACGCAGGCCGGTTTGCACCGCCCTTGCCGTCTTCGCTTCGTCTTCGATCAATAGAATATGCACGAGAACGGCCCTCATGCTGCCGGATCGCGCAGCTTTCGGCGAGACAGCGTTTCTGAAGATTGATTCAGGCAGGATGCCAACTACTCGTGGCGCTGCCGATCTGCACGCTTCCAACTCGAAACGCTCCTTAAGAAATGTTAAGGCGACGGGCCATCGCGGCTTCAACTACACTCAACGCAGCAGTAGACAGATTTGCGCTATGAAATGGATTACCCGTGAAAACGTGAAGGTGGATCGCGTGGCCTGCCCGTGGCTCATCAAGAAGTTCGTGGACCCGCAGGCTGAGTTTTTGTTTGTCCCGACGAACCAGGTTCAAGCCAGGGCGAAAGAACTTGGCGCGATTCCTTACGACATCGAAGGCTGCGAACTCGGACATCACGGAGAGGATGTTTCATTTGATTCGATCCTGAAGAAAAACAAGCTCAGAGACCCGGCGTTGCTCTTGCTCGCCGAAATCGTCCGCGCGGCGGACTCGCATCCCTCGAAGCCTCACCCGGCTGGCGAGGGCTTGCGCTGGGTGGCGTTCGGATTCAGCGCACTTGGCCTGTCCGACCACGAAATCTTGGAGCGGGAGTTCATCGTGTATGACGCGCTTTACGCCGAGTGCAAGCGGCGTGTTCAACCAACTTGAGTTCAGCCGTAAATTGCGGGCGCGCACCTACTGGCGGCCCTCTTCATCTTCCAGACAGGCTACGTTCGCTCTTCTGACCCGATGCCACCGAATGAGAGCGACGTTTACATCTTCTACAAACCGCTCGCCGACTGGCCGAAGACACCGGGGCGTCCGCAGAACAAGGCGGAGTTGAACGACCAGATCCGCGACGCACTCAAAAAGATCAACCCTGACTACGAAATCCTCACAGCGCAGCCGATTGAGATGCGTTTTAACGAAATGCTGGAGGGCACGAAGGCGGAGTGCGACTGAGCGATTGCAGGTTGAGCGATTGCAGGCATTGTCAGGGAGTGAGGTTTCTGCAACTCTCGTGGTAAGTCTTATGCGCGAGTACGACCATGCAGCGCCTTGCGCTGACAGGCCGGGCCGGTTCACCACCACGTTCCGGCGACTTGAGGTCGCCACCAACTGCGACGGGCTCGACCGACCTGATCATCGTGCCGGATGTTCGCTTCGCCGGTTCTGCACCCAGCCATGAGTGACGTCACTTGAAACGCACAATCCGAATCTCCCTGCCCGGCCTGGGGGGTCCGGCATGAAAATTTCAGATCCAGTTGGCGTGTTTTCCGCCGGGATCTCGCCAGTTAGGGTTGGCGGCTGATCCTGGCCGAACAAAGCGATTCGAATCATGACCGAGCGCGAGATTTTCTTGGAAGCCCTGGAGATGGCCACGCCGGAGGCGCGTGCGGCGTATCTTCAAGGCGCGTGCGGCCGGGATGTCACTCTCCGCCGCAAAGTGGACGAGTTGCTGAAGGAACATTTTTCCAAGGACAGCCTGCTGGCGGGGCCCGCGGTGCAGGCAGAACAACCTACCAGAAAACACGAGGGCGCGGCGGAAACAGCCCCGGCCCCAATGCTTGGCCGCTACAAGATGCTGGAAAAGATCGGTGAAGGCGGCTTTGGCGAAGTCTGGATGGCCGAGCAGCGCGAGCCGGTCAAACGCCGGGTCGCTCTCAAGATCATCAAGTTGGGCATGGACAGCCGGCAAGTGGTGGCGCGATTCGAAGCCGAACGCCAGGCCCTGGCCATGATGGATCATCCGAACATCGCGAAGATCCTTGATGCCGGCACGACGGGACAGGAGTCAGGAGTCAGGAGTCAGGGGGCGGAGGTCGACGATCCCAAATCGCAAATCGCAAATCACAAATCGGAAATCTCGCCGGGCCGACCCTACTTCGTGATGGAACTGGTGCGGGGGATCAAGATCACCGAGTACTGCGACCAGAACCAGCTGCCCACCCAGGAACGGCTGCGCTTGTTCATTCTCGTTTGCCATGCCATCCAGCACGCCCATCAGAAGGGCATCATCCACCGCGACATCAAGCCCTCGAACATCCTTGTCACCCTGCACGATGGTTTGCCGGTGCCCAAGGTGATTGATTTCGGCATCGCCAAGGCCACGCAGCAAGAGCTGACCGACAAAACGGTGTTCACGCAGTTCCAGCAATTCATTGGGACACCAGCGTATATCAGTCCCGAGCAGGCGGAGATGAGCGGGCTGGATATTGACACGCGCGCGGACATCTACAGCCTGGGCGTGCTGCTGTATGAATTACTGGTGGGCCAGACGCCGTTCGAGGCGAAGGAGATGATGCAGGGCGGCCTGGACGCGCTGCGGCAAATCATTCGCGAGAAAGAACCGCTCCGGCCTTCGACCAGGCTGAATACATTGCCAGGGGAAGCCCGCACGACGGCGGGCAAACGCCGCCAGACTGACGTGGGGAACCTCGTGCACGAACTTCAGGGCGACCTCGACTGGATCGTGATGAAGTGCCTGGAAAAAGACCGCACGCGCCGTTACGAGACGGCCAACGGGCTGGCCAGCGACCTCCAACGACACCTCAATGACGAAACTGTCCTCGCTCGTCCACCGAGCGCCACGTATCGGTTTCAGAAACTGGTTCGGAGGAACAGGCTGGCGTTTGCCGCCGTCGGTGCAGTGGCGTGCGCGTTGGTGCTGGGCGTGGTGGTGAGCACATGGCAAGCCGTGCGCGCGACACAAGCCGAGCAGGCCCAGAAAGCGCAGGCCGAACAGGCTCGGGCCGACCGCGACCGCGCGGTGCGGGCCGAAGGGGATTCCCGAATCCAAGCCGGAGTCGCGAAGGATGCCTGGGCCACGGCGCGCGGCAAGGCCTATGCCGCCGAGGTCAACGTCGCTTTTCAGGCCCTGGCCGAAAACAACCTGGTCCGCGCGATCGACCTGCTCAACCGGCAGCGGCCCAAACCCGGGGAGGAAGACCTGCGCGGTTTCGAGTGGCGCTTGCTGTGGAAACAGTGTCAGGCCGATCAGAAGGTCACGTTCGGCGACGACGGCGCAGGGGGCGAGGTCCTTTTTTCCCCGGACGGCAAATGGCTGGTCAATGGTGGCGACGAGATTGTCATCCGTGAATTGCCGTCTCAGGCCAGGGTAGCCACGATTCCCAACACGATTCCCAGTGGCGCCAGGACATTTGCCTTTTCCCCGCGGGCCAGATTGCTGGCCGTCAGCCAGGACACCGACGTTCGGCTCTTGAGCACCGAGTCCTGGAAGGAAGAGCGGGCGCTGCCAGGGACGCGTTATCCCGCCGTGTTCTCTCCGGACGGGCAATGGCTGGTCACGGGGGTCCCTGGCGGTTATCGACTCTGGAACACGGAGACGTGGCAATCGGAGCGCTTTTTGGGGAGTGAGCTAAGCAGGGTTTGGGTGGCGAGGCGCGGGGTAGCGTTCTCGCCGGATGGGGCCCTCCTTGTCACGGCGGGGCATCCGGATGGAAGAGAGTCCGGCAACCAGTTCCAGGTCTGGGATTTTCCATCCTTCACCGTCCGCTCGAATTTCGCGAGGTTTCCTGGCACGCTCGGCTCCGCCGCCTTTACCCCCGATGGGAAGCATCTGCTGACCGGAACCGCAGAAGGCGCGCTCCTGGTTTGGAACGTCGCCGAGGGCAGGATCGTGGAGAGACTGAACGAACACACGAGCTGGATCACGACGATCGCGTTGGCGCGCGATGGCCGGACGTTTGCCACGGCGAGCACCGACCGCACGCTCGTCCTATGGGATGCGGCCACGCGAAAGCCGCTGGTCCGGCTGCGGGGGCATCTCGCACAAGTCTGGTCGGTGGCAATATCGCCGGACGGGCGCATGGTGGCCTCAGGTGCCCTGGACGGGACGACGAGGTTATGGGATGCCGCAACGCGCCACGAGCAACGAGAGCTTCCAGAATGCTTCATGGTAACTGGCTTTTCGTCGGACAGCCGCCGGCTCGTCGGCGTCGGGTTCGGCGAGTCCAGATTATGGAACCTCGAGAACGGCGCGATCACAACCATTCCACTCCAGGACTACAAGAAACTGCAGTATTTAGGTGATTACCGTTTTATGTGGGCCTCCAGAGATCTGCATGGCCTGGAACCCAAAGCCGTTTACGGCCGGACCGATGGTCTCCTGGAGGTTTGGAACCTGGCGACCATGTCTCGCGTGACTTCGTGGCGGGTTGCCGACGGGGATGTGGTGACAGCGGCATTCTCTCCGGATGGCCAGTTCATCGCCACCAGCGGCGCCCAGGGCGAGGTCGTACTGTGGGAGGCGGGAACGCGTCGCGAAGTCAGGCGATTCGAAACTTTGGGAGGGCAGTGGACGTGCCTGACCTTCTCTCCGGATGGCCGGCTGCTGGCGGGTTCCGAAGGGAAAAACATGGAGGACTCGCAGGTCGGCATCTGGGAGGTCAATACGGGCACCCTGATGCGCAAGCTCCCTATCCATACTGACGAGGTGTTATCGCTCGCATTTTCCCCGGATGGGAAACTCCTGGCCACCGCCGTGCAGAACGAGAAAGTGCACCTCTGGGACATTCCTTCCGGAGCGCTCAGGGTCACGCTCATGGGCCACGCCCAAACCGTCCTGAGTGTCGCCTTCTCGCCGGATGGCAAGACGCTTGCCACCGGCGCCTCCGACAGCAAGGTGAAGCTCTGGAACATCGCCACGGAACAGGAAGTGGCGACGCTGGAGCTTCCGGGCGTTTGCGCGTCGGTAAAGTTTTCTCCGGATGGCCGCACCCTCGCCGTCGGATATCTCCTCGAACCAGACCAGCGCATTCGCTTGTGGGAGGTTCCTTCATTTGAAGATATCGCCGCGGCTGAGGCGAAAGCGAAAGCGGAGATCATGAAGCGGCATTAAACGCCGCGCACCAAACTGCATTGTTCGTCATCAGCGCCCGGCCGCGTTGGAAAACTCTCCGAACGAGTGACTCGTCAGTTCCCTCACACGTCATCCCCCATCGTCACAAATTCGAACGCCGGGTGACAACACTGGGTGACAAAATTCTACCCCATCAGAGCCGGGGGGAGGGGGTCGCGTTTTCTGCCTTGCACATTGAGGAGTGATGGGATGGAGCGGAGGAATTTTTGATCCAAAAGGCAAAAGATGCTGAGTTCTGGATTCTTAAAAATCCCAAAAACAAAAAGAGCTTCGCTCGTCTGCATTGAATAACCACGCTTGGGGAAGAAGATGGATGCCCGAGCTTACGCTACAAGCTCCCGGGCCTATTCTCTTGATGGTATTGCTTAAAGAGTTGATGGCCGAGCCTACGGCTAAACATCCTGAGCCTATTTTGTGGCTGGCTTTGCTTAAAAAGCGGATGCCCGAGCTTACGCTACAAGCTCCCGGGCCTATTCTCTTGATGGTATTGCTTAAAGAGTTGATGGCCGAGCCTACGGCTAAACATCCTGAGCCTATTTTGTGACTGGCTTTGCTTAAAAAGCGGATGTCCGAGCTTACGCTACAAGCTCCCGGGCCTATTCTCTTGATGGTATTGCTTAAAGAGTTGATGGCCGAGCCTACCGTTAAACATCCTGAGCCTATTTTGTGGCTGGCTTTGCTTAGAAAGCGGATGCTCGAGCTTACGCTGCAAGTTCGCGGGCCTATTCCCCTGATGGTATCGCTTAAAGAGTCGATACCCGAGCCTACGGTTGACCATCCTGGGCTTATTTTGTGGCTGGCTTCGCTTAAGAAGCTGATGCTCGAGCTTACGCTACAAGCTCCCGGGCCTATTCTCTTGACGGCATCGTCTGAATTCGTGATGGCCGAGACTAACTGGCGATTCCTGACGCTATTTTTCGCATCATCCGGCCTATTTTCCGGTTCCTGATGCTGATTTGGCGCAACACGTAGGTGAATCGCCAGGTCTGGGATTTTCCGTCCCTCACCGTCCGCTCGAATTTCGCGAGGTTTCCTGGCATACTCGGCTCCGCCTTGCGATGCATCCGCGACCGTTTCCAGTCCAGGCCATTTCGTCGCGTTTATGCGTCGACGAAGGTCGCTGAGCGTTTCGTCAGGAATGTGGACCTGAAGGGGCGGATGGCGTTGGGGTCTTCTTTGGTGACGGGTCCTAACCTGTCGCCAGCGCTCGCGGGAATCGTACCGGCTGCGAGAGCGATCGATGCAAGGGCTGTTCGCATGGTGAGACCTCGTCGCGATGCGACGTGTGGACTAGGTGCGATTTGATTTTTGCTTTTCATATCTGTGCTTGGTTTGTTGGTTACTCTGCGCACAGACAGCAGCGAGAATTCTGCTCCGAATGGCCAACAGGAACTCGAAGACTTAGTTTGTTTTTGGTGGATGACTGGGAGCATCGATTTGACCTTCGATGAGCCCCTGGGCTTCGCGCAGGAGGATGTGGGCGATCAACCAGTCCACCCAATTCTCATCGAGGGCAGCGTTTGGGAGGTTTAGCAGCTTCGCCTGGACGATCTCAGCACCTTTGGTCAGAGCGACCCGGGCCTCGTCGGAACGCTTCAGCTGATGCTGGGCCATCGCTTGGACCAGGTAAGCCGGGCCGTCAGGCCGAGGTCCAAATACCATGGTCGGTTGGCCAATGCTTTTGCCCATCCATTCAACCGCGCTCGCAAAGTGGCCCGCCCGATATTCGGCGAGCCCTTTGACGAATTGGAGGTGATAGACCCGATAGCTGTTCTTCCCCAGCGCAAACGCCTGGTCGGCCAGTTGGCCAGCAGATTCCGCATCGGCCCCCGCCTCGGCCGATAGCAGACAGGCCTCGGCGGTTTTGCCCAGAGGCCCTGGGGCGTTCGCGCCGCGAAAACTCGCGGCCATCTTCTGGCACTGGGCACGGCAATTCTCCCTATCGCCACTTTCGAGCAGCAGGACGGTCAACTGAAAAGCAGCTTCGTGATCTAACCGGTCCAGTTCGGTGACTTTGCGCAGATCCTTGATCGCCTCTGTCCAGCGGCGGCTGCGAGCGAAAAATGAGCTTCGCGCCCGGAGCAGGAAGACCTGCAGTAGCTGGAGCTGTCCATCAAGGGTTGGTTTCAGGCAATCGTTAAGAAGCTGTTCCGCTTCCACCTCTCTATGTTGTACCAGGAGGATGCTCAGGAGCGCTTCAATTGGTTCCGTCCTCTTTACCACCGAGCCGCTTCCAGCGGGCGACGGACTTCTGCACAATTCCAACGCTTCCCGTGCCCGGGCTTCGGCTTCTTCCAGTTTGCCTTCGCGCTGGAGCACATCAGCCAGAAAGGACAACGACCTGACCACGCTGACGTTGGTGGTCCCGTACAGCCTCCTCAGCATCTCGAACTCGGCACGTCTTTGGATTTCGGAGTCTTCCAATTTGCCCTGGTGCAGGAGCACCTCGGCCAGGTAACCCAGCGCACTGGCTGGTTCGAACCCATCTTTGGCCCGCAGTCTTCTCCACATCGTCACTCCTTCGAGATAGTTCGTCTCCGCGTCGGCCCACCTGCCTTGACGCCGCAGCACACTGGCCAGGCTGAACAGGGACCTGGCGATCTCGGGATGGTCCTCGCCCAACAATTTCTTCTGGATGGCCAAAGCCTCGCGGTTCATGGCCTCGGCCTCGACCAGCGTGTCTTCGCGGAACGCGAGCATGTGAGCGAGTTGCTGCGACACTTTGGCCACGCTGGCGCTCTCGTTGCCCCGTAGTTTCTTGTACATGGCCAATGATTCACGCTGCAGGCTTTCGGCTTCGGTCATGCGGTATTGGGTCAGCCGAATTTGTGCCAGGAGGTGGAGCCCGCGGGCCACTTTGTCATGTTCGTTGCCCAGGAGTTTGCGGTTCATGGCCAGGCTTTCGAGGCAGCATTTTTCCGCCTCTTGCAGGTTGCTGTCGTTGAGCCGGCGGTTCTTTTCAGCTTCCGACACATTGCCTGCGAACATTTCTCCCAGGCGCTGCTGGGCCAAGCTCAGCAGGCCAACTCCGAGGCTGGTGAGCGAATTGGCCACACGCTCATTTTCTTTGCCCAGCTTTGCTCGGGCCACTTGCAAGCTTTGCCGCGCCAGCGCAACCATCTGTCTGGAATTTCCCAGGTCATAGTAGGCGTCGGCCAGCGTGAGGCTCATGTCCACTTGCACCTCGGGCATGTTGGTCAGGTCTCTTGCCACTCTCCTGGCGGTGTCGGCGACCAGTTCGTTCAACATTTCCGTGTTTCGGCCTTTGGCCACCGATGGGCCAACACTGAGGAGCATCTTCTTCAGCAAGTCGGCCTCAGCCTGGGCTTGCAGCCGTAAACGCCCTTGCTCGCGTTCCGCCCGGCCGGCTCTCAGGGCCTGCCAGGTGCTGGCAGCTACACCCAAGAGCAGCATCAACGCCACGGCACCTACAGCCGCGAAAACGCCCTTATTCCGGCGCACCAGTTTCTGGAAGCGATAAGCCCTGCTCGGCGGGCGCGCGACTACGGGCTCATAGGCCAGGTAGTGCTGCACGTCCATGGCCAGGCCGGTGGCGGTTTCGTAACGGCGCCCGCGATCCTTCTCCAGGCACTTCATCACGATCCAGTCGAGATCCCCGCGCAGGAGATGAACCAACTTCGGCGGGTCTGTCTGGCGATGTTTAGCGGCGGTTGTCTGTTCGCCCTCGATCATCGTGCTCAGTCGGGTGGAGGGGCGCACGGGTTCCCGCTCGCGGATCGTCCGGCGCATCGCGTCCAGTCCGCCAGCCAACAAATCCTTGGCGTCGAAAGGGGTTCTGCCGGTGAGGAGCTCATAAAGCAGCACGCCCAGGCTGTAGAGGTCCGTGCGCGTGTCGATATCCAGCATCGTCATCTCTGCTTGTTCCGGGCTCATGTAGGCTGGCGTGCCGATAAATTGCTCGAAAGCCGTAAACATCGTCCGATCGGTCAAGCTGCCTTGGGTAGCCTTGGCGATGCCGAAATCAATCACTTTGGGGACCGGCACGCCGTCATTCGAGGTGACCAGAATGTTCGAGGGTTTGATGTCGCGATGGATCACACCCTTTTGATGCGCGTGCTGGATGGCCTGGCAGACCTGCGTGAAGAGCTTCAACCGTTCTTCTGTGGGGAGGTTGTTCTGGTCGCAGTAATCGGTGATCTTAATGCCGCGGACCAGCTCCATGACGAAGAACGGCCGACCCGTCTCGGTGGCACCGGCGTCAAGGACCCTGGCGATGTTGGGATGGTCCATCAGGGCCAGCGCCTGCCGCTCAGCCTCGAAGCGGGCAACGACCTGCTTCGTATCCATGCCCACCTTGATAACCTTGAGGGCCACGCGGCGACGGACCGGCTCCTCCTGCTCGGCCATGTAGACCACGCCGCCGCCGCCCTCGCCAATTTGCTGGAGCAGCTTGTAGCGACCAATGCGATCGCCGGCCTGTTCGGCGGGAGAACTGGAATGGGGCACGGTTGAGCCCAGGACCTCGGCCACGCGCGCAGACTCCTGCGCGCCGGACGGGGGTGTTTCCAGAAAGGGCACGGCTTCGTCATGAACGCGGAGCAAGGCCTCAAGGTGCTGGCGCAGCGCGGGATCATCCGCACACGCCTCATCCAAATAGGCCGCTCGCTCGCTGCCCTCCAACTCCAGGGCCGCATTAAAGATGGCCACTTCGCGACTGGGGGGGACGCTCATGGGCACGTGGAATCCTCTACTAGCTTATGCCGAATGCCAGACCAAATAGCGTGAGCCGTTGGTAATTGAGATCGTGGCGCCTCCCGGAGACCGGTGTTACCCACCGCAGCCGTTACAAATTCCGTTGAATCCAAACCCGAACCCGAACCCAAACCCGAACCCGAACCCGCCTGCGATTACCATGCAAACTCCGTTCACGCACATCATGCCGAGGGGACAATCGCCGTTATTCCCACAGCCGCCGGACATCGAGTTCAACCGGTAAAACTGCTGCATCTCAACGGCCGGCAGAGTCATGTAATTCTGCCCGTTCAGCATGTCGACGGACGGGAAGGTAACGGGATCCCAGACCGTATGCCGCCGACCAAGTGAAACAAGGTCGGTCGTGGATTCCAAACGGTAGGACATGGGCCCGGTATCGGCAGGCCACGCCAAGACCACATCGCTCCCGGAGAGGGTGATGGTCAGTTGTGGCACTGGCATGACGAGCTTCGTGAAACTATGAAGCGTCGTGAAACCCGTCCCGTCCGTGTTGACGGCGAACACCGTGCCAGAACCCGAGTCGCCTCCAAAAAGCGCCGTGCCGTACAAGGTGTTGTTCGACATAATCAAACTCCCATACGGATAGGTTCCGTCGCTGTTGGTTCCAGGAGCAGGCCCAGACAGAAACGAGAAGCTATGCAGATTCGTAAATCCCGTGCCGTCGGTGTTGATGGCGAACACCGTGCCATTGCCCGAACTGCCGCCATACTTGGCCACCCCGTAGAGGGTGTGGCCCGACAAAAGCAGAGACGCGTGAGGAAGAGCCCCGTCGCTGTTAGTATGATTCTCGAGTCCCGTGAAACGATGCAGGACCCTAAAACACGTCCCAGCCGTGTTGACAGCAAACAGCGCGCCGTTGCCCGAGTTGGCGCCATTCTCGGCTGTTCCAAACAGCGTGTAGCCCGATAAGACCAATCCCGAGGCCGGGTTGGCTCCTTCGTTGTTGGTGTAGATGCCTGATGAATTAGTGCCGCCCGCCGAAAAGGTGTGAAGGATCGTGCGTCCCAGGCCGTTGGTGTTGAGGGCGAAGACCGTCCCGTTGCCCGCGCAGCCCCCGGAATATGCGGTCCCATAAAGGGTGTGGCCCGATAATACCAATCCGGCCATGGGCCCCGAACCATCGCGGTTGGTACCGACGGTCCCATTGGAATTGGTGGCCGTAAAACTATGCAGATTGGTAAAGCCAGTGCCATCGATGTTGACGGCGAATACCGCCCCTCCTCCCGCGCTGGCGCCTTCCTCCGCTGTCCCATACAGGGTGTTACCCGATACCACCACTCCGGCATACGGATCGGCTCCGTCGCTGTTGGTGGAGGGAGAACCGGCGGTTGCGGCAAAATTATACAGAGTCACGAAACCACTGCCATCGGTGCCGAGCTTGAACACCGTGCCAGAGCCTGTCCCGCCGCCACAGTTCGCTGTTCCATACAACGTGTCGCCCGAACTGGTCAATCGGGCATACGGGTTCATTCCGTCGCCGCCCGTAAAGCCATGAAGACTCATAAAACTGCTGCCATCGGTGCTGAGCGCGAACACAACGCCATGGCCGGAGTCGCCGCCGGCTTGGGCCGTCCCGTACAGCGTGTTGCCCACTAATACCAATCCAGCGGCCGGAAAAGCGCCGTCGGGGTTGATCAAGCGGTCGAATTGGGCCATCGCCAGGCCAGCCGGGATCAAGCTGATCGCGGACATCAGCGCAGGCAAAAGGAATGGTTTTTTCGTTTTCATCTTAGTTTTTGAACGTTTCGTTGGTTGGTTTTGTTCTTTAGGTGGGGCGGGCAGTCCGGTGCCCGCCCTCGGGGCGCATGGAGCAACGCGCCCCACCCGAACGCGCCTACGGCGAGCGGATGCGGTAGCTGCGGGCGGGATAATTGGTCCAGTTGGGATCGCTGAAGTAAAACGCGCCGTTGGTGAGGTTAAGGCTTCGCAGCGGAACCCAGGTGGTATTGGCCGGGTTTGTGGCTGCCTCGATTACGACGGGGATGTCGGCGGTCCCGGTGATGTTGAAACCGAATCCGTCTGGCCCGGCGCCGCTGGACTGCATGAGGGGGTTCCAGAGACTGGTCAAGGTATCTCCAAGCGTTGCGCCCCAGCCGGTGGTGCCGGGGAGGTAATAGACGGTGGCACTGAATGTAGCTGGATTAGGGCCCACAGTCGGAGCGTTACCCTGGAAAAAGACTCCTCTCAGGCTGATGCAAGCCCGGAACGCATAGTCTCCGATGGCGGTGACGCTGCGGGGAATCGTGACGCTGGTCAGGCTATAGCACGTCAAGAACGCATCGTGCCCGATGCTAACGACGCTGCCGGGAATCGTGACGCCGGTCAGGTTGTTGCAGGAGACGAAAGCAGCATCCCCGATATTGGTCACGCTGCCGGGGATCAGATAGCTTCCAGCTTTCCCGCCAGGGTACTGGATGAGCGTGGTCAAGCTTCTGTTGAACAGCACTCCATCCGCGCTGCTGTAAAACGCATTGGCCGCATCCACAGTGATCGCCATCAGGCTGGAGCAGTACCAGAACGCCCCGTCCCCAATGCTGGTGACGCTGGCGGGGATGGTCACGCTGGTCAGACCGGCGCAGCTTTCGAACGCCTCCCTTCCGATGGTGGTGACGCTGCCGCAGATTATGACGTTGGTCAGGCTGGGGCAGTAATAGAAGGCAAAGTCCCCGATGCTGGTGACGCCGCCCGGGATCGTGACGCTAGCCAGGCTGATGCAGTCAAAGAAAGCGTCGCTCCCGATGCTGGTGACGCTGGCGGGGATCGTGACGCTGGTCAGGCTGAACTGGTTCCGGAACGCATTGTTTCCGATGATCGTGACGGGTAGGCCATTGATGGTGTCCGGGATGGCGACCGCGCCGCCGGAGCCAGTGTAGTGAGTGATGGTGACGCCGGAGCCATTCGACGTGTAAGTGAAATCGCCAAATTGCTGGGCGGTCGCCACCAGCGGAGTGGTCAGAAAGATGAAGCCCAACAAGGCGAGCAGGGTGTTTTTCATGGCGGTGCCTGGTCTGGTCGCGTTGACCGTTCGTTTTTGCTGGTAGGCTGATTTGCCCACCCAGAGACAGGGCGAGATTTGGCCAGCAAGGCGGCAAATTATTTTGGGAAAGACTGTGCGGGAGGTTGGGGCAGGGTCGCAAAGCCCGATCATTCGCGCCCATAAACGCCAGCCAGGCCCGGCCCTGAGAGGTGCTTTTGCATTTGGACACTGCCCCCGCAGCGACCATTTTCTGCCGTTCTCACCCCAAGCCCTGGCCCTCTCCCCGTTGAGGGGAGAGGGGATTCTCGCGGTTGGCTCAGTGCCTCGGCGTTCCGATGAACCCATGGGA
Organism: Verrucomicrobiia bacterium; assembly: GCA_035577805.1. Taxonomy (GTDB): domain Bacteria; phylum Verrucomicrobiota; class Verrucomicrobiia; order Limisphaerales; family JADJPG01; genus DATLUX01. The sequence continues at coordinate 2,739 of DATLUX010000106.1, read as the reverse complement.
GGCGCCGTCCATGCCCACATAGTCCCCGATGATGAGGCCGTTGTTGTCAATTGTAGTTACCTCCGATCCCTGGGAATCCGGCGGGTCAATGGTAGTGAAGACGCCCCGATTGTAGAGAAATCCGTGCGTGATACCCTGAGCGTCGTCGTACCATCCCGCCGCCTGACCTCGGTCGTTGATGGAGAGCGCGATGGAGTCGAGTGCGCCAGGCGGCTCGATCGAGCTGAAGCGCCCATTGACTCGCATCATCGCATGAGTAAGGCCTTGAGCATCCTGCGTAAACCCAGACACGTCTCCCTCCTCATTGATCCCATCAAGCCCTGTTCCCAACGCGCCAGGAAAGCTGACTTCCGTGATGACGCCGTCCTGCCAGATAAATCCGTGCGGCTGGGTGTCGCCTTCCGACGGAATGCGGCCGATTCCCACGGCCTGCCCCCGGTCGTTCATGTGAACGATGGAAGTGCGGGTCGAGCCGGGATAGTCAATGGTCGTGAGAACATCGTTGACCACGATCAAGCCGTGCCGTCGCGCCGGATGTTCCGGATCGTCGCGGTAAACGCCTCCGAAATCGCCGCGGTGGTTGATCGCCGACAGGCTTGTGTACCAGGCGCCAGGCACGTCGAAGGTCTGGAACTCCCCGCTAGTCGCTGAGAAAAGCCAGCCGTGCATGTTTCCTTCGGCGTCGGCAAAGTCGCCTACCTTTGTCTGAGGGGTGAACCCGACCAAGTCAGTGCTGGCCGCACCGGGAACATCGAACGTGGTAAAGGCATACTGCGCGGTCGCAGACCGCGGCGCGGCCAGGGCCAGTCCGACCGCCGCCACAGAGAGCATGATCCAGCGGGTGTGTCGGTTCATTGGAATTCTCCTTTCACGATAGATACTGATAGGTGTGGTGGATTTGAATGGTTGCGCGGCGTTGAGGCCGTGGTGATTTGTTGTCGATGGATTCATCTGTTTTTCCTTCTACTCGGGCCCGTTGCGCCATAGTGGTTAATGGTTTGTTCGCTTTCCGGCACAGAACCGCCTTCCCGGCAAATTCCGACAGTGGTTGAACTTTCGCTTTTCGTGACGGCGATTGTTCGCCCACCGGTAACCAGGGCGAGATTTGGCCGCCAAAGCGGCAAATCATTTTGGAAAACTGCGCGGGCAGGTTGGAACCGAAGTTGTGCGGAGAAATCAACGACCGCGGACGGTGATCTCGTGATAGAGCCAGGTCCGGGCATGCGCCCAGTAATTCCGGGCCGTGCGCGGGGAGATGTCCAGCAGTTCGGCGGCTTCGTCGACGGTCAAGCCGGCGAAATACCGCAGCTTGACCAATTCGGCCTCGATGGGGTCTTGCGCCGCGAGCTTATCGAGGGCCTCATTGACCGCGAGAAGTTGATCGTCGGAGTCTGGCGAGGCGAGTTCGATCTGCTGGATATCCACCCTCTCCTGTCCGCCCCCGTGACGAAGGGCGCGTTTGCGGCGAGCCCGGTCAATGAGGATGCGGCGCATGGCCTCAGCGGCGGCTGCAAAGAAATGGGCGCGCCCAGCGAACTTCGGGTTATTGGGGCCCACCAACCGCAGCCAGGCTTCATGCACCAGGGCCGTGGGTTGCAACGTGTTGCCCGCTGCTTCGTTCGCCATTCTGAGGCCGGCAAGCTTGCGCAACTCCTCGTAAACCAGCGGGAGCAATTCGTCGGCGGCCTTGGGGTCGCCCTGCTGGATAGCCTCGATGACCCGGGTGACGTCGCTCACGCCACGAAGACTAGGACTGATTGGCGCTGTCGGCCAGCAGATTTGCTGTGGCTACAGAAAGACGGCTGCAGTTCGTGAATGCGCCCAGCAAGACCGTCAGCGTCAGCTGAACCGCATGGGGATTAACCACAAAGATCTCAAAGATCTCAAAGAATTGAGTTCATCGCCGGTCACTACTTAGGCCAATTTAGCGCAAGACCACAGTTCGATCCGGAGCTTCTCCAGTTCGATCCGGAGCTTCTGCAACTCGATCCGGAGCTTCTGCAATCCGATCGGGAGAGGGTGTCCCCGACATCGGAGGTGAGTTCCTTGAGGGCCGTCCAGCATTTGTGGAGACCGACCATCACACGAACGCTGTCCGCAAACTGCTCCAGATCGAAGTTGGCGGGGAGGAGGGTCGGATACTCGCGGGCTGCCATCAGGCAATTCTCGGCAGTCGCCAGGTGCGGAAGGCCGACCCGAGGCGTTTGGCGTCGTTGCTGGGGCGAGAGGGCCACCAGAAACGGCATCTGGCCGCGCAGTTCCTTCAAGGCTTCGAGCACGACCTCGATGTCCTTGCCGGTGAGGTTTACCGATGAGGTTTGTTTTTTCATACTGTCTGTCTTTTTGGTTGTTGTTTTTACACATGCTTTGGAACACCCGTTCCATTGCGACCACCAAGACGCGGCTCATCCCCGTTTGGGTATCATTGATAAAAAGTCGCTTTATTCCCTGGGGGAATGCAGGGGGAAAGCGGAAGGCGGAAAGCGGAAAGCGGAAACGAGCGGAACGCGGCCTGTTTCCTTGATCTCGCGCAACAACGTTTCGGCCGCGGGGTGAAACGTTCCGCGCCACAGCGCGCCCAGTACCGCGCCCCGACCTCCAGGGGCTGCGATCAATCCTGCGATCAATCTGCGATCAATCTCATTGCCGGCGCAGCCAACAGTCGCTAACCTCAGCTTGTTCGCTCCTCGTGCGCGCGTAGCTCAATTGGATAGAGTGACGACCTCCAAAACCATAGGT
>DATLUX010000105.1:0-5757 GCA_035577805.1 Verrucomicrobiia bacterium | reverse complement strand
CGCACCGCCGAAGCGCAATTGGCCATGGCGGAGGCAGCCTTCCAAGTAGGCGTGATCACGGCTGACCCGCAGTGGTTGACTCTGGGTAGAAATCTCACCGCACTCGTCTTGAACGAATTTCGTCCTGGCGTGGTCATCGGCGGCGGGCCTCGCGGCATCACGCGTTATCCGGTCCTGCCTCCGCGCGAGCTGTATGGGGTAAAGCTTTGGCCGGACGCCGAGCGCTATCCGGTGGGCTGCAACGCCCGTGCGTATCTGCTCTTAAGCCGGCTGGAGGATCTGGCCGGCCGTTATTTCTCCGACCCGCCGTGGAGACTGGAAATCACGCAAGCGTTGCGCGAGCAGGAACAGTGGCTACGGCAATTCATCCTGCCTCAGGCCGAGCGCCACGGCGTTGTCCCCGGGGGCGTCTTTGAGGTGCAAGACATTCATCGCGAAACCTCGGCGCTGGCCGTCGATCGTTGGACCAGTACGGAAGATTGGCTGTGGTTGGTGGAAGCAGCCCGGCGCATGGGCCTGCCCCTGGACACCACTCGGCGTTGGCTCGAAAACCTGGCGCGCGTTCATGGCGTGCACGTTCAGAACATCTGGGGACTGGATTGGACCCTGGGCTTGAGCCGGCCGGATGCGATCTCCACGGAACTGACGGCCAGGTTCGCCCGCCTCGCCACGGCCCTCGGCCATCCCAGTGCCGGCGCTTTCGCCCAGCAAAACCTGCAAAAATGTCAGCAGAACGGCCAGTACCCAGCGACCCGCACCGAAGCTTCGCCGCAGGCGGCGTTGCGCGCCGGGCAAGGATCCGCCCTGCATCCAAGGACGAACGCGCCCGTGGCCGATCCGGGCTGGCCACTGACCCTCAGCGTCTTCAAGGAATTGCAGGAGGCGGCCAACCCGGGCTGGGGAACACCGCCGGTGGCCCGCTTGGAAACAAAGCCTGTCGCCGAAGTCTGGCCGCCGCAACGAGCGGACCTGACCGTCTTCATCGCCATCACCGCCGCCTTTTATCTGTTCATCATCTTATCGACTCTCTTTTGGTGGAGGTTTCGAACCTTGCGCCAGCGACATCGGCCGGCGGGTCTCGGGAGGGCGTCGGGAGGGACGAGCGGGCCGGCGCTGGCAGATCAATTGGTGCCGGACGCCGTGATGCAACGCGCGGAAGAGCGGTGGGCCAAGCGCGTGTTGGGAATGCAGACGCCGGCGCAGGCCGATCACACACGCTTCTCCAACGGGCCGGTGGAACAGAATTTCCTCATGCAACTGCGCACGATCTACAAGCTGGTGCTGGAATGGCGCCGCCGGGAAAATGGTTGGAGCGAAGAGGATCCGCGATTGGTGGAGGATGAACGGGACCGTTGGCTGAACGGCCTGGATGAGTTCGTCTGTTTGATGGGCATCTACATGCGGTGGGTGATCAAGGCAGGCGCCAAGGATGGTTTCGCGCGCAAGGCATTCCTGATGGAAAACGAGGACAGCAACCATATCTGGTCCCGTTTAACGATGTATTTCTCGGAGTATTATTGGGCGTTGCTGCCATTGCTGAAACCGATCGACCCCAAGGGATTGGCCGCAACGAGGGAACAAGAAGGCGCCGCGCCGAATCCATTCGGGGCGTTCCCGGGCTTGGGTGGCGACCCGGTCGAACATCAGCAGGCGGAGTTGAATTCCAAAGTCATGTTGCTCCTGAACATGATGGGGCTGCGCCAGCGAGCGGCGGGCTTTGATGGCAGGCGGCTGTTCGATTATCCGGCGAACCCCGCGGCGTTGGACCTGCTGATCATCCAAAAGCCGGGCATGACCCTGCCGGGAGTACTGCAGGACGTTTCATCGAAACTCGGCATTCCTCTCGAGCACATCGTTCGGGTTATCGGCGCCTACAAAGAGTTTAAGCGCCGGGAGAAGCCTGACCCGATTCATCCGTACTTGATCGAGTTCGGGAAAGTTCTCCCGCATTTTCTGGTGATGGGGCTGGGGGCGTTGGTTTGGTACAATCAAACGACGGGCGACAGCCCGATTGTTCCCTATCTTTGGTCTGTCACCACGCAACTGGCCTTGACCACGGCGTCGCTGGGTTGGGCCCTGCCGCTGCTGGCCGGGTTAATCCTGGCCGTGCTGAGCCGAGTGACGCGCACGTACCGGCACGAGGCCACCATGTTGCCGCGGGAGACCCCAGCCTTCTTTCTGGATGCCACGGTCACGAGCTTATTCACGCGTGAACAAAGCGTGATCCCGCAGATCAAACCAGGTCACTGGTGGAACCCGGCTTGGTACGAACGGGCTGGCTGGATGATGCGGGTGATGGGCTTCACCTGGCTTGGAGTTGTGCTGCTGAGGCTGGAGACACCCAGCTTCAGCACCTTCCTCATCGTCAAAGGGCTGCTGGCGTTGCTCGCCTTCGGGGAAGTGGCCGGCATCCTCCTGCCCTTGGCCGGCAGCGGCCTCAGCAAATGGCTGCAGGATCGTGTCACGACCCATCCGCGTGGCTGGGCCGTCACCCGTTTCCTGAACCGGTTAAACATCACCGCCACCCGCTCCGTGTCACCCCTTTGGCTGTCCATTCGTTATCACATGCAGCCTTCCGTGCCCTCGGGAACCTTTTGGGGCATGGTGCAGGCGATTCTGTTCTATTTGGTGTTTTCGGCGGTGTTCTTTTTTGTCGGCGGATTCCTGTGTCAGCAGGTGTTGTCGCTGTGGTTCACCGACACGTATTTGAATGGGTCGGATCTGAAGCTGTTGGTGGGCGGGTGCCTGTTCTGGAACACGATGTATCTGCTGCGCTACGGCTTGTTCCTGATGTTTACGGGATTGGCTTCGCTGTGGGTAACGTTCCCGATCAAAACCGCGTTTGGGCTGTTGGCGGGAGGGCATCTATTACTGATGTTGGTGGGGCCGGCGTTGGGGCTGGATCGAGAGCTGTCGCGCCTGAGCTGGCCGGTGGTGTTGGTCGCGCTAGGCTTGATGCTGGCGGAGGATCGCATGGTGGGGCGGTTTCGGCGCTGGCGCGATCAGCGCGCGCGTGCCGGCGAGACGGGCTCCAACTCAGGGCCAGGCCAGATGCGTGGCGGCGGAGACCCCCGGCTTGGGGTCATCTACATGAGTGGAGACGACTTGTCGTACCTCAAGTTGACCCCGGCGCTGTTGTTGAGTCGTTGGACCATCCTCCGGGAGAAGTTGGGCTCTGAAAGTTTAAGGCTGTTACATGGCATGGTCGGCCGACCGAGTGACGCGACGCTGGCTTCGTGGTTCGAAAAACTTTACCAGGCAGAGCAGCAGGCCAACATGACGCTCTGGCATCCGATCCAGCTTTGCCTGGACGGAGAGAGGCCGGCCTTCCGGCCTGAACTGGGTCTGCAGGTGAGCGTGCGCGATGCCGAGGAACACCGGCAACTCCTGGCGGCGTGGCATGTCCGCCGCTGGCTGGTTGCGATGATGGCCACGGCCGGACATTCCCAGGACACGGGCATCAACCTGGTCGACATCGCGCTGCGTTTGCATCGAGACGGGTGGGCCGGAGCGACCGTATTTTATTTGGTCCAAAACAAATACGACAACAACGAGAATAACCGCCCATCCCAAACGGCTTACGACCAGGGCGAGTTGCATCAACGCAATCAACTTTGCCGGTTGCTGGAAGCCGTGGCGCCGGGCGTGCGCGCCTACAACCTGCAAAACTGGACTCCGTTCGGGTTCAAGGCCGGCGGACTGACGGGGATGGACCTGGTTTACGAGGAAACGCTGAAGCTGACCACGATGCTGTTGCTGGACCGCAACGCCACCGTGCACGATTTGGATGCGCTCATGGGCGACCTCCGTCAGGCGCTCAGCGATCCCGATATTGTCGTCATCATTCCAGGACGTTCCACGACCAACACGCTCACGCCGCTGGGGCAAGGGTCACAAATGGTGGAGGAAGGACACCGTTCTTATCTGAAAGGGCTGCTCTGGGTTTTGGGGGGGTCGGTCGGCGAATCGGTCGGGACGGGTTGGGGCAACATTCTGGCGGCTTACTATGGCCGCACGCAACGGGCGATGGTGGACTTGAGCACGCCCAAGATGCCGTTGACTTCCAGGATGCAACGGGGCGCTTCCTTTTTGTTGAAGTACGAAGGGTTAATCGGATTCGCCCCGCACGCGGTGGGCATCTCGGAGGACACCTGGGCCGTATCCCAAACCGCCCACAACGCGCTGGCCTTGGGCCGTCGCACGCGTTTCCTCCTGTCGCGCGCCCTCTGGCACAAGCTTCGGGAAACTTGGAGTCATAGCGAGTGGCTGGCTTCGTTCCCGCGTTGGTCAGGAGGTTATTTGCAAATGATGCATGATCCGCTCATGCAACGGATCAATGACTTCGGGCCCACCACGGTGTTTGCCAAGGAAATCCGGGCTCAAAGCGGCCGCAATTTCCTGTCGGCGCCCTTTGCGCTTTTCAACATTTTGATCATGCCCCTGGCCATCATGCTGGATGTCACTCCCTTCGTCCAGATCCTGATCGTCCTGTGGAATTTCGGGTTTATTCTCAACCAGATCCTGACCCTGCACGGCCTGAACACGCAGCTGGAGAGCTCCGGATTTTACCGGCTGCCCGCGGTGGCGGGCGCGCTGGCCGCCACGCTGCTATTCACCCAACCCGGCTGGCAAACGTACGCACCCGCGGCCGTGCTGCTTGGTTTTCTGGCCGGCGGATTCATGGTGGGCTTGTCCCGTTGGCTTTACAACCGGGTGCGCGACACCATCCTGTTCGGTCCGCAACTGGTCTTGCACACCCTCGGGCAACTGGTGCGCCAAAGCCTGGAGTTCGTCGTCTCGGGCGCATCCCCGGAGGACGCCAAGGCCGTGAACATGTCCTACCGGACCTGGGCCGGGCCGCGCGAGGACCGTCCGTTGGATGAGTTCAATCAGATCATCAATTTGAAGACAGTGGTTTGGTGGGTGGGCGTGTCGTCGCTGATCCTGAACGCGTTTGCGCTGGCCAGTCTGGGCATGCTGAACGTGCTGCTGCTGCTGCCGTCCCTGTTGTTTAGCGTGAGCCTGATGGCCGGCCCTTTTATCATGTGCCCGAAGGTGGGCCAGACGATTGGCAAACGGGTTTTGATCCCGCAGATCCTGGGGTGGATCACAGCCCTGAGTTTCTATACGAGCGTCTCCTTGCTGGTGGCGCAAGGCGGGGGCGCCGCCTGCTTAGGTTCAGTGGCCTTACTGGGTGCCGCTGCGCTGCTCCTGCGGCAAGGCTTGAAATACGCCTTTTATCGCACGCGCCTCCGAGGGGCCCTGCGCCGATTGCGGGATTTGTTGACGCACACGGCCGGCACGACACCGGGCGAAGCAGCCAAACGCGTGTCATCGCTCGTCCAGTCCGCGGCCGGGGACCCGGCCAATCTACCGGCCGAACTGGAGCGGGTGGGGATCTCTGCCGCGCAACAAAGGCCGTACCTGGACCTGATCCAAGATCGACTCCGGCCGCTGCTGCGCCGGCCGGTCGCGGCAGCGTTGGAGGCGCCGTTCGCGCAGAATCGTTGGGTATCTGAATTCGGCCGGTCCTTGACGCTGGCCGGTTTCGTGCTGGCTTGGTTTTTCATCGTGCCGGTTCCGGGATTGTTCGTGTTCACGGCAGGGCAATATCGGTTTGCGTCGAGTCTGTGGACCATTCTGGGTGCGGTTGGGATCGCGGTGGTCCTGGTTGTGGCAGGCGCTTGGGCGGGAGTCTTGATCCAGTGGTGGCATCGGCGTGGCCTGGGTCAACGTGGGTTGGCGGCCAAGATCGAT
>DATLUX010000104.1:0-20756 GCA_035577805.1 Verrucomicrobiia bacterium | reverse complement strand
CTAGTGATGTGTCCCCTAAATAGCTATACATTGGCGGCAATGGATTTTTGGCTCAGACGAGGCGTGAGCGACGAGCATATCCGCAGGGATCTGTAAGGAGCGAACAACGAAGTATGAGCCAAAAAGACATGCCGCCCTTCGGGTTGCGCCGAGTTTGGCTTCTGGCTTCGTTGCTCCTCAGTCACAGCCCTACCGGGAGGGATGCTCCATCGTCGCGCCTCGCCAGAAGCCAAACTGGGCGCAACCAATGTATAGCTATTTAGGGGACACATCACTAGTTTCAAGGTGTGTTGAAGCGAAGACCCTTTCAATTGTTATAACTCATGAATACCACCAGATTCCTTGGGACAACCTTGGTCGGGCTGATGGCTACAGTGACCGCCGCCGCGCAGTCGGGCGTCACGAACTCAGCTCCGGTGTTGTTTGAAACCGCGACCTTGGGTGAATTAGGTGACTTTGGCGGTTATTCCATCTTTAACGCCTGCTTTGTTGGAGCGCGCTTCGTCATCAATGAGCCAACCATCATCACGGCGGTCGGAAGCCACCTCAACCGCTATCAAGGGGAGAGTGTTTTCGGCGCCGTGGTGGCGTTGGGTTCCGCCAACGCTTTTCCGACCGGCACGCCATTTTCTCGCTATGAAGTGGTGGCCGCGTCGACCTTCGAATTGAAGGAGCCATACAGCAGCGATTATGTTTTCGCGCTGCCGGCGCGATTGGATCCCGGCCATTACGGCGTGGTTTTCGGGAAAGGCCAGTTTGGAGATCCCTCCGAAAACGGCATGGTCCTCATGATGCTGAACAACAACTCCTCCGCCGAAGCAGGCCCTTATTTTCAATGGAACGGCACAAAATGGGAGGATAGCCGCGTGAGCAATGTCAGGCTCGTCGTGTACGGCTCGTCGGCTCCCGTATTACAGATCACGCCCCTGACTTCGAAGCAACTCGTCCTGAGTTGGCCGGCTGGATTTACTAATTGCGTCCTCGAAACTTGCCCGTGTTTGCCGCCCACGGCCGACTGGACGGCCGTGACGAATAACTGCTCCCGGCAAGGAAGTCGGTTCGTGCTCACCAATTCGGTCGACAAAGCCTCACGCTTTTATCGACTGAGGACCAGGTAGCGAGCAGTTCCGGCGACGGCCAGACCAACGACGCCAGCGAGGCGGGTTACAGTTTGGCCCAGGTTTTTGCGCCTTGGCCAATCAGGTGCAGGGGCTATGATGGGTCTACCGACCGAGGCCCTGTTGATCTTGTCATAGCCAGGCAAAATCAGGCGGAAAGAAACACATGCAATTCGGGGATCGAGTAGACGCTGGCCGGCAATTGGCGCAACAGCTGACTGCGTATGCCGGCCGTTCGGATGTGTTGGTGCTCGCCTTGCCACGCGGCGGCGTGCCGGTGGGTTTTCAGGTCGCCCAAGCGCTTCGCGCGCCTCTCGACGTGTTCGTGGTGCGCAAGCTTGGCGTGCCAGGCCAGGAGGAACTGGCCATGGGCGCCATCGCCAGCGGGGGCGCGCGCGTCCTCAACGAAAGCGTCCTGGGCACCCTGCAGCTTGCCGATGATGTGATTGAGGCGGTCACGACCCGGGAGCTCGCCGAACTGGAACGACGCGAACACGCCTTTCGGAACGGCCGGCCTTTGCCGGCCTTGGCAGGACGAACGATTATTCTGGTGGATGACGGCATCGCGACCGGGTCCACCATGAAAGTCGCCATTGCAGCACTCCGGCAATTGGGAGCCCATCGTATCGTCGTAGCCGTTCCCACGGCCGCTCCGGAGACCGTGCGCGAGATGCGGCCGGAGGTGGATGAGTTGGTCACCGTGATGGCCCCGGCCGATTTTCGCGGAGTCGGCCAATGGTACGAGGATTTCTCGCAAACCACCGATGAGGAAGTGCGCTTCTTGTTGGAGCGGGCCACTCGATTCCCGGATGTGGCGGCAACGTGAGCGTGAGGTGTCCTTGGCTCCTTCGTTTACATCCGCTGCAACCGGAGCGTATAGTTCATCCCTTCGATGAGCGGCTCGACCCTTGTGACCGATCAAGAATGCCTGGCGGCGTGGCGGCGCCATCCCCAAGCCGAGGTCCTGGGACCGTTGATCGAACGTTACACGGCCTTCGTTTACTCATCCGCCTACCGGCGCACCGGCCGAGCCGAAGATGCGGACGCCGTGACTCGCGCCGTCTTCCTGGTGCTGGCCCGGCGCGCGCGTAAACTGCCGAAACGGACAGCGCTGGCCGGTTGGTTGTTTCACGTCACGGCCATCACCTGCCGCAAGCGCGCAGGCAAACCAAGGCGCACGAGTCGCTGGCGTTGGTTGAGGCGCCGGCCCAAGAATGAGCCACCCGCTGATGTCTCCTGGTGGACGTTAGCGGAGCCCCACATCGATGCGGCTCTTGAACGGTTGCCTTCGTCGCTGCGCGAAGCAGTGCTGGTGCGGACGTTTTTGAACACGGAACCGGCGTTTGCAGCGCGCCTGCTCCGCACCAGCGAGCGCCGTCTCGAAAAGCGCCTTGGAAAAGGGCTGAAGAAACTTGCCCGACGCCTGCGCCGGTCCGGCGTTGATCCGCAAGGATTGGCCGTCGATGGCGCGCGTGAAGGCTGCGCGGCACCGGCAGCGGCGCCGACGTTGTTGGCGGAAATTCTAAGCGAAATTCAAGCGACCCTGACCAGGCGGCCGGCTTGCCCGCTGGCCCGCCGAACCTTGAATACTCTGGCGTGGGCGCGGTGGCGCCGCCGATTCCTGGTGGTAACGCCGAGTTTGTTCTTGTTGTTGGGAACCATGGCTGGCGCGGCCTGGTACATCGACTCCCTCACGGGGCATAGTCGGCTCATCTCGATGTTCCTGATTTGGTCCGCGAAGAACGAAGGGAAGAACGTGCCCGGCTTGATGCAGCCGGCGAAAACGTGGCCCACCGATCCGGCTGCCGTCCGCCTTAGCGCGGCGGGTGTGCGCAGGGCCGCCGATCTTTATCAGGGCACCAACATCTGGCTGGCCCACTTGTCCTTCACGCCTGACCGATGGAAAGCGCTTGAACCCCGCCGAATTCCGCCCTTGCCTCATTTCTTTCAACCAGACGGCACGGTGCTGCTTCGCCATCCCGACGCGCAACGGAGCGGGTTGGCGGGCGTGCTGGGTTTCGAATTCAATTGGGTCACGGCCGATCTGGAATTGGGGGGCGTGTCACTGAGCAACGTCGCCACGCGGATCAAGGGCAACGGCTCCTATCTCAGCTCTTTGTATGGCGACAAGCGCGCCTTCAAAGTCGATCTCAATAAATTCGTCAAAGGTCAAAAGCTGGGCGGAGTCGACAAACTGACTTTTAATAATCTGGTCAATGACCAGTCCTGCCTGAACGACGCGCTGGCCTACGAGTTCTTCCGCGACGCGGGCGTGCCAGCGTCGCGCACGGCCTATGCATATCTGAGCGTGAGTGTGAATGGGGACCCAAAGTGGAATCACAAACCCCTGGGTCTTTACGGCATGGTCGAAGCCGTGGACGAAGATTTCGCCCTGGAACGTTTCGGGTCCAAGCGCACGCCTCTATTCAAGCCGGTGACATACGAGTTGTTCGAGCATCTGGGGGATGACTGGCAGGCCTACGCTGCCATTTACGATCTCAAGACCGAAGCCACGTCCGCCCAAAAGCGGCGCGTGATCGCTTTCGCGCATCTGGTCACGTTTGCCAGCGACGCCGAGTTCGCCGAGCAGTTGGCGGATTTTCTGGATCTGGACCAGTTCGCACGGTTCCTCGCCTGTCAGGTTCTGCTGTCGAATTACGACAGCTTCCTTTCCGACGGCCAGAATTTTTATCTTTACCTGGATGTGCGCTCGGACAAGTTCGGGTTCATTCCATGGGACCTGGACGCGTCGTGGGGCAGCTTTGCGCTCCTGGGCTCAACCAAGGATCGGGAACGCGCCAGCATCTGGCATCCGTGGGTCGGCCAGAACCGCTTCCTGGAACGTGTCCTCGCGGTGGAGCCGTTTCGACAGAAATACCGCGCGCAATTGGAAGATCTGTTGGCGCGTCTCTTCGTCCCCAGCCGGTTGCGTCAGCGCATCGATGACGTGGCCAAGGCCATTCGCGAACCCCTGGCCGCAGAGTCCGACTTTCGCCTCGCCAAGTTCGAGGATTCCATCAGCAACAAGCCAACCCCACCGTCGACCGCTGGCAAATCGCATTGGGCCGATCGGCCCGCTCATCGGCTCAAGCGTTTCGTGGAACAACGCGCCACCTCCGTGCGCAATCAACTCGATGGCAAATCGAACGGTGTGATCCTGAAACGGCCACCCCGGGGAGGAAACTGAAAGCGCCGCAGATGGGAAAGCGCGTTCCATTCGCCATTCGTCATTCGCCGTTCCGCACTCCGCATTGCACACTCCGCACTGGAAGGGCCCGCAGATTCGCGCAGATGGACACGACTGGTACCAGGACTTATTTATGCCATTTCAGCCTCAGGAACCATTTGACGAGCGGGGCCGTTCGCCGGCGAGTCAACGTTACGACGAGGCCCGCAGGCTGATGGAGGACGGAGGGGTGGAACAGGCTGCCGAATTGTTTCGGCAGGCAGCCATTGAATTGCCCCACTATAAGACCTACGAGTTACTAGGGGAATGTTACATGCGCCTGGAGCGTTTCAATGAGGCAATTCCGTGGTTGGCGGCTGCCACCACTCTGAACGCAGGGGTCCGAGCGCCTGCTCAATAGATTTCGCCTATTTCCGCGACTTTACCTCGAAACGCCGCCGCAACCGCTGCTACAAAATCATGCGCTGGCAGCGCATGCCTGGTTTCAACGAAAGCCGGCAGATCTTTGCCAAAGTCCACGATGAGGGCCGCCCGCCAAAAGCCTTGATAATCGGTCCAGGCTAGATGTTGGCTGGCATGATCGGCCACGTGCGCCTTCACGATCGGCGCCGACGTGGTCCCTTCGGATGGAAACGTCTCCGCGAACAGAGCTCCGAGCGGGCCATCATCATCGTTTGCGTCGATCACCGTTCCATTTGCAGTCGGGGGCGAAATAAGTTCGAAGTAAATGCTATCGGAGCTCCAATGAACTCGATAATCGTCACCGACGACCAGGGTGGTCCTCATGGTGTAACGCGATTCGGCGGAAGAGTCATACAACGAGGCGCCCGCTATTCGGGCAACCGGTTCCCCTTGAACCCCCGCATACACTAATGCCATGCCCGGCCCTGGATCGACTAAAGTACTGGCGTCCGTCAAGTCGCCGTGCCCGGCCAGTGGGTCGAGGCTAACGATCTCTTCGACATCCTGAACCAGCGCCCACTGGCGTAGAACTGTTTCGACTCGTGCGGCCGTATCGCGCTGCGGGCGCCAAGTGGGCTCGTTAACGACAATGTAATGACGATATTCGACTCCCATGGTTATCCAGGTTTCGTCCGCGTGAACTCCAGGTCATCGTAATGAGTCCTTTGATAGATTCAATTCAACATACGTGCCTGCGGCACGAAGAGGTGCATTTAAAACGCTGCCCCCGGCACGAAGTTAGAGCCCCAGTTCCTGGCGGCTGATTTCGCGCATCTTAAATTTCTGCACTTTCCCGGTCACCGTGGTGGGAAATTCGGCGACGAACTTGATGTACTGTGGGATCTTGTAATCCATGATCTGACCGCGACAGAAGGCCTGGATTTCCGCGACGGTGAGCGTCCCGCCTTCCTTGCACTTGATCCAGGCCATGACTTGTTCGCCATAATAAGGATCGGGGACGCCAATGACATAGGCTTCCGCAATCTTCGGGTGAGTAAACAGGAATTCTTCCACTTCGCGCGGAAAGATTTTTTCGCCGCCGCGGCAAATCATGTCTTTGAGCCGGCCCGTGATCGTGACGTAACCATCGTCATCCATCACGGCGAGGTCGCCGCCGTGGAGCCAGCCGGCGGGATCAATCGTTTGGCGGGTGCCTTCCGGGTTATTGTAGTAACCGCGCATCACCTGATAACCGCGATAGCAAAGTTCACCCGGCTGGCCGCGCGGCACCAGCTGGCCGGTGACCGGCTCGATGATCTTCTGTTCCTGATGCGGCATCACTTTACCCACGGTCCCGACGCGCACCTGCAGCGAATCGGTGACTTCGGTCATGTTGCAGACGGGCGACGTCTCGGTCATGCCACAAGCGATGGTGATCTCGGCGCAATGCATCTCGTTGATCACCCGCTTCATCACTTCCACCGGACACGGCGCGCCGGCCATGATGCCGGTGCGCAGCGAAGACAGATCGAATTGGGCGAATTGCGGATGATCCAGTTCAGCGATGAACATGGTCGGGACACCGTGCAGCGCGGTGCAACGTTCGCGCGTCACGGCCTCCAGGGTGTGCAACGGACTGAAATGCGGAGCGGGCAGCACCATGGTGGCACCGTGGGTCAGGCAAGCCAGGTTGCCCAGCACCATGCCGAAGCAATGGTAGAAAGGCACCGGGATACAGAGCCGGTCGCGATGACTGAAGCCCATCCGTTTGCCCACCCAGAAACCGTTGTTCAGGATATTATGATGCGTCAGCATCGCGCCCTTGGGAAACCCGGTGGTCCCGGACGTGTACTGGATGTTGATCACGTCATCGAAATCGAGTGAAGCCTGGCGCTCCGCCAGGGCGTCCGCCGAAACGCCCTCCGCCCCCTTGAGGAATTCCGCCCAGAGCATGAAACCCGGCTGAACTGCGGCGCTCAGGAGGATCACCCGCCGCAGGTGCGGGAATTTCTTCGCCTGCAGTTCCAGGCTTGGGGCAGGCGCATTGAGCTCTGGAAGCAATTGCCGGAGCATGGCTGGATAATCGGCATCCTTGAATCGTTCGCCGCTGAGGAGCACGTTGCATTCGGATTGCTGCAGGGCGAATTCCAGTTCGTGCAGGCGATAGGCCGGGTTGATGTTGACCAGGATGGCGCCCATCTTGGCGGTGGCAAATTGGACCAGCACCCAGGCCAGGCAATTGGCGGACCAGATCCCGACGCGATCGCCCTTCTGCAAGCCCAGCGCGAGCAGCGCTCGCGCGACCCGGTTCACTTCCACCTCTAACTGTCCATAATGCAGGCGTTGATTCTCGAAGGTCGAGACCAACGCCTCATGCTGGTGGAACTCGGTGGCAATCTCATCGAACAAAGCGCCAATGGTCTTCCCAAGCAGTGGCACAGTTGAGACACCTTGGGCATAGCTTGCCTTCACGCTGAATCATTGAATTTCAAAACCTGACATAAACAAAGTCAAAGTTTTGCTCCCGAGCCAGCGCCGATCGGGCACATTCGGTTACTGCCCCCGGGATCGCGGCCCCGCACATGCGGGACCGCGCACTAAACTGCATTGTTCGGCGCGCAGTGCCTAAATGCGACCGTGGGCCCCCAAGTTTTTTTCCGACGTGACAAGGGGGCCCATTTGGGCCACACGACCGCCCCGTCCGAAAAACAAAAGATTGGCCGCAATCATGGTGGAACTGTGTCAGTTTGGTTACGGAACAACCACGTCCGCTCTCCCTATGTCATGTCCCGGTTCACAATTTCTCACTTTAAATGGCGCGACCGGCCGGAAACCCAGCGCGCGAATCGACGCGTTGAACGGCGCCTGACCTGCAACTCTCCCGTTCCCAACTTCCCCAAGTCAGGAAAGTTCACCGCCTTGTCCTAGGACTCGATCCGCCGTGGCGGTGGTGACCTCATCGTCGTTGTCGTGCATTTCGGCCAGCGACCGGCGCATGCGACGAAAGGAACCTTCCAGGAATAACTCCGCCGCGCCAGCCCGGGCGTCCGCCGGATCGACATCGCCGGCCTGCAATTCGGCATCGCGCCGGCTCAGGACGCAGGCGGAGGCGAAGAGTTCCATGGCGGCGCGGGCGATGCGTTCCTGGACGTACTGGCGTTCGAGGATCTCCTCGCGATGCTGGAGCAGGGCGCGATTGACCTCGATGTTGAACCGGCGGATATGCGCGCCCAGGCGATCAGCGTGATGAACCAGTTCCGGACTGCGCACAGGGACATCCGGAGCGCGCACGGCCGCGCCCAGGCGGTCGAGTCCAAGCAGCCAGGCGCGCCGCCATTCCCCCCACGGATGCCGCAGCGCTTCCTGCAACTGTTGAAACTGTTGGCCGGGTCCGCGCATGCCCACCAGGGCCAGAAAAGAGGTGAGCACTTCGTTGGCGCCTTCGCCGATTTGGTTGATGCGCGCATCGCGCAACATTCGTTCCAGGGGTTTGTCGGTAAAATAAGCGGCGCCGCCATGAACCTGGAACGCTTCGCTCACCAGCATCCAGAGCGCCTCCGTCGTAAAAACCTTCAGCATGGCCGTTTCCAGCATGTAATCGTCCAGGCCCCGGTCGATCAGCGATGCGGTCACGTTGGTCATGGCTTCCATCGCATAAGCGCCGGCAGCCATGCGGGCGATCTTCTTCTTGATCAGTTCGAACTCGCCCAACGTGCGGCCGAACTGGCGCCGCGTGTTGGCATGTTGCACGGCCAGCCGCAAACAGGTCTTGGCCGCTCCCGTGCAGCTGGCTCCGAACGTCACGCGGCCGAAATCCAGCACCGTCAAGGCCACCTTCAAACCCCGGCCCACTGCCCCCAGTATGTTCTCCTTGGGCACGGGCATGTTGCGGAACGCCAGACGCGCGGTGGCCGTGCCGCGCACACCCAGCTTTTCCATCCGCGGGTCGAGAACGGTGAATCCAGGCAAGTCGGGCGTGACAAGGAAGGCAGTGACGGCGGTTTCGTTTTTGCCGGGCACCGGGGTGCGAGCCATGACGGTGAGCACTTGTGCGATTCCGCCGCTGGTGATGTAACGTTTTTCGCCGTTGAGGATGTACTGTGAACCATCCGGGCTGGGTCGGGCCTGGGTCTGGACGTTGGCGGCATCGGAACCAGCCTCCGGCTCGGTCAAGGCAAACGCAGCCAATTGTTCGGCCCGGATGAGCGGCGGCAGCCAGCGCCGTTTTTGTTCCGCCGTCCCGAAAAGCAACAGCGCCCGCATGCCGATGGAATGCTGGACATTGACAAAGATCGACGTGGACGCGCAGCGGCTGCCGATCTCTTCCATGACCCGGCAATAGGCCATCTGGGAGAACCCGCTGCCGCCGAGTTCCTTGGGGGCAGTCATCCCAAACACGCCCAGGCGTGCCAGACCGTCGATCACAGGGCGGGGAATATCAGCTTGCCGATCGATGGCAGCCGGGTCATGCGATTCATTCAGAAACGCGCGCAAACGGGTCAAGGCTTGATCCAAGACCGCCTGTTCGGGCGCGCTGATCGTGGGGTAGGGCATCACCCAATCGGCCACAAAGCGGCCAAGGAAAAGCCCTTTGCCGACGCCCAGCCGTTGCGGCCCCGAAAAGAGCAATTCGTCGGCCTCTCGCATTTGTTTTTCGCGTTCCGCCTGGACCTGGGTTTGGGGTTGGGCTTGGGCTTGGGCTTCGGTCTTGTTTCCGCTCATGAGTTTATAAGCTTATGAATGATGAACTGATGGGCTTGCTGGCCTCTTGCATACACCAAGCCCGCGCCGCAGCAAACTCCCTCGTCCGGAGCCGTTGTCAATCGGCGCGGACAAAATAAATATCGCGGACTGACCAAGTCGCCTTGCGCCGGAACTTGGCTTTGATCTTCAGGCCAATGCGGACCTCGGGCCGTTCCACGCCAACCAACCGGGAGAGGAAGAGGGTATCCACGCCGTCGAACTCGACCAATACGAGCGTGAAGGGGACTTCCTTGAGAAACTCCTGGGCGGCGAAATAGCAGACCGTCCAGGAATGGACCCGCCCGACCAGAGGCAGCTCGAACCACTGCGTCGGCCCGCCGCAATACATGCATTGCACCCGGGGCGTGGCAAACTTATAGCCGCATTTCGCACAATGGCTGCCCAGCAGTTTGCGCCTGGCCAATCCGTGAAAGAAAGGCGTGTCCTGTTTAAGGCTATGGATGTAATCGACCTCGAAGTGGACGCGGACGGTGAGGGGATCGACGGCGAATACTTCCGTGCCGCGTTCGACTTCCGGGAGACGAGGTTCAGGGGGCATTTTCAATTTTCGATTTTCGATTTTCGATTTTCAATTTGGTAATCGGCAATAATTGGCAATCGCAAATCGACAAATCGCAACTTGGCGTCACGGCCGCTCCAGGATCGTCACCGTCACATACGTGCCGGTGCCGGCGTGCGAGTGGATCAGGCCGCGTTTGGCTTGTTTCACCTGCAAACGGTCGTTGCCGAAATGTTTGGGGATACTGTGCTGCAACTGCCAGAGCGTGGTCACCGCCTGCATCAACCCGGTGGCGCCGACCGGATGACCGCAGGCCAGCAGGCCGCCCGACGGGTTCACCGGCAATTCACCTTGCAGGGTCGAATGACCTTCTTCAATAAACCGTCCGCCGCCCCCGTACTTGCATAAGCCCAGATCTTCGTAGGTCTGCAGCTCGCTTGAACTGTAGGCGTCGTGCAGTTCGATGATGTCGAGATCCTCCAGCGGATGGTCGATGCCGGCCATCTTGTAGGCCGCCATCGCCGCCATGCGCCCCGCCCGGAAGGAATGGACTCCAGGATATTTGAGGTTGGAGGAATAGTCCGATTTTTTTTCGTGGGGCAAAAGCGGCACTGGTCCATGCGGCCGGTCCGCGAAGCGCATGCAATCGCTGCCCGCGCCGATGCCCGCGATGCGGATCGGGTTAGCGCAGAATTTTTTCGCAGCTTTCTCGGAGGCGAGGATGCAGACCGCCGCCCCGTCGCTCATCACGCAGATGTCGTGGCGTTTGAGAGGCCAGGCAATATATTCGGAGCGCAAAACGTCCTCGAGCGTCAGCGCCAGATGTTCCTGGGCATAGGGGTTATGGCAGGCGTTGTTGTGGTTCTTGACCGCGATGCGCGCCAGTTGCTCTTCGGTTGTGCCAAATTCGTGCATGTGCCGCACCACCATCATCGCGTAGTACCCGTTGTAGTAACCGCCGACGGGAAAATCGAAGTTCGTGTCCGAAGCCAGCGCGATAAACTCGTTGCCCTTGGCCGTCTCGACGTGGCTCATGGTCTCGAATCCCATCGCCGCTGCCACTTCGTAACGCCCCGAAGCCACCGATTCCCACGCTTGCTGGAAACAGAGCCCGCCGGTAGCCCCGCCTCCCTCGATCCGCACATGCGGCTTGGGACAGAGCCCGACGAAATCCTGCACCATCGCGCCCGCTTTCAGTTGATACGTGAAATGATCGGAGAAGTAAGAGATGACGCTGCCGTCGATTTCCGCCACGGTCAGTTTGCCGCCCAGGTCGCCCAGCGCGTAATCGAGCGCTTCCTTGACCATCAACCGAAAATCCTTGTCGGCATGCGCCTTCGCGAACTTGGTGATCCCGCCGGCAATGACGTAAACAGGACGCATAACGCGCGGCGAGTCTGGCCCAAAGCCCGGACCGGCGCAACGCCGTAAAACAACGGTCCTGGTCCTCGTTGAAAGTTTCCTGGTTCCTGGTTCCTGGTTGGCAGTTGCTAGGTTGGCAGTTGCTAGTTGCTGGTTGCGGGTGGCTCGCTTAGGTTGAGCCGCCACTTGTCTTATGGCCGAGCCTGTTTACATCCTGGGCGCTGGACGCACCGATTTTCAGCGGAACTTTCGCAAGGAAGGAAAAACCATCCGGCACATCTTGGTGGAGGCAACGACGGCGGCCATCGCCGATGCCGGCCTGCAGCCCGGGGACATCCAGGCGGGGGTGGTGGGGAATTTCGCCAGCGGCCTGTTCACGCGGCAATTGCATCTGGGCGCCTTTCTGACCGAAGCAGACGAAAAACTGCGGGGCATGCCCACCTGGCACGTTGAAGCGGCTTGCGCGTCGGGAGGCGTAGCGGTGCTCACGGCCGCCCAGCTCATCAGCGGGGGGATCCATGACGTCATGCTGGTCGCCGGCGCGGAGCAACAGAAAACGATGGACCCGGCCGCCGGCGCCGATGTGCTGGGTGCCGCAGCAGATTACGAGATCGAAAAGCCGTTCTACGGTGATTTCATGTTTCCCAAGCTGTTCGCGCGCATCGCTGAGATTTACGGGAAACGTTATGGGTTGACCGAAGAGCAACTGGCCCGGGTGGCCGTGAAGAATCACGCTCATGCCCGGCTCAACCCACAAGCTCAAAAGCGGCACTCCGCACTCACCCTGGCCGTCGCCGCCACCTCCAGCAAATCCAACCCAAGCGTCGCTCCGCCCCTCAAGGTCAGCGATTGCTCACAAATTACCGATGGCGGCGCCGCGTTGATTCTTTGCTCGGCCAGATTCATGAACAAGTTGTCCCGCCGCCCGGTCAGCCGCCTGCTCGGCTGGGGGCATACCACCGATTATCTGGCCCTGGAAAAAAAGGATGCGCCCGATTTCTCCGAGGCACGCCAGGCGGCTCGGCAGGCTTACACCATGGCCGGACTGCAGCCTCACGATATCCAAGTCGCGGAGGTTCATGATTGCTTCTCCATCTCGGAGATCCTTGCCTACGAAATCCTCGGCTTCGCTGACTCCGGGCAGGGCGCCCATTTGTTGGAAAGCGGCCTGACGGCTTTGCCCGCCGTGCAAGCGGCTTTGGGCAATGCAAGTCCGCCGTCGCGTGGAGGTCAGACCCGCATTCCGGTGAACGTCGGCGGCGGCCTGATGGGCGATGGTCATCCCGTGGGAGCGACGGGCGTGCGGCAGGTCGTGGAAGCGCATCGTCATCTGACCGGCATGGCCGGCCAACGACAGGTGGAAGGCGTGCAGCGTTTCCTCACGTTCAACATGGGCGGAAGCGTGACCACCAGCGTGGTCATGATTTGGGCCAAGGAAGCCTGAGTAGCAGCCGAGGCACGAGGCTGCGAGTTCGACATTCGACATCCGACATTTCTTACTCTTACTCTTACTCCTTACTCTTACTCCCCACATGATTGCCTAAGGGAATTAATGTTGGAAATCATGTGAAGGAGTAAGGAGTAAGGAGTAAGGAGTAAGAGTAAGGAGGTCAGCACTCCGCTTTCCGCTTTCCGCTTTCCGCTTTTTCCCTAGCCTCCCATGTAAAAGCCGCCGCTGACGTGGAGGATCTGGCCGGTGATATAGCCAGCGTAACGGGAGCACAGGCTCAGCGCAGCGAACACAATATCGTCGACCTTCCCGTAACGTCCCAAGGGCACCTGAGTGAGGAATTGTTTGGCCACATCCTCGGGCATGCTGCGGCTCATCTCCGTGTCGACAAAGCCCGGGGCAATGGCGTTGACAGTGATTTGTTGTTTGGCCAGCTCACGCGCCGCTACTTTGGTGAGAGCCATGAGACCCGCTTTGCTGGCTGAATAATTGGCTTGCCCAAAAAAGCCCATTTGCCCGCTCACGGACGACATATTCACGATGCGTCCACCAGGCCGCATGATTTTGGCCCCCGCTTGAAGACAATGAAATGCCCCGCTCAGGTTTACGCGCAGCACCGCATCCCATTCCGCCTCCGACATTTTCTTGAGCGATCGATCCTGAAGGATCCCGGCGTTGTTGATCAGAATATCCAAGCCGCCCAACTCCCGCTGCACTTCGTCCATCATGGCGCCGACCTGCTCAGGATCGCCCACGTCGCACTGGATGATGCGCGCGCCGGCCAGCGAGGCGGCCACGCGTTGGGCGTCGGCCTGGTTGCGCCCAGCGGCGTCGGTCACATAATTGACCACACCACGGGCGCCCAGTTGACCAAAGGCAGTGAGGAGCCCCGCGCCAATGCCGCGCGAACTGCCCGTGACAAGCACAACCCGGCCAGAGAAATCAAACGCGTCTTTCATGGACGACATGCTAGCGGGGATTGAACCGGATGGACAGGAATTGCCGTGCGCGACTCCCTCTCCCCTCAACGGGGAGAGGCAGGGTGAGGGGTGAGAACGGTCCCGACGGCCTATCCGAAAGACCATGCTGTATCTTAGAAGCGTTCACTCTCCCAGGTGTCTGTTTCCCGAAAAGCGTTGAGGAGATTCGTGTCGAGCCGTGCAGTGTTAAATTCTCTTTTGCTTGATTTCGCACTCAGAAGAGCACAAAAGCCGCTCTCAAGGACTGAAGACCCAAGTCGGAGCACGCAGCAATGGGCTCTTCTCACCCCTCACCCCATCCCTCTCCCCGTTGAGGGGAGAGGGAGTCGCGTCTGTGTAGATGCTCGCTCGCGGCCGCTACACCGGCGGCATTGCTCATCCGCCAGCTCTGGCTTAGTCTGGCGACGGCAACGGATGAAACCTGTTAAATCGCGCGCCCCTGCAAAAGCCCAGCCGCCTATTCGTTTGCTGACGGCAGTGCCGATCTGTGACGGGCACGACAGCGCCATCAACACCATCAACCTCGAGTTTATCCGGCACGGGATCGAAGTGATTTACCTCGGTTACCACCGTTCCGCGCGGGACATCGCGCGAGCCGCGATCCAGGAGGACGTGCGGGCGGTCGGCCTTTCCAGCTACAATGGCGGGCACGTTGAATTTTTCGAGGAAGTAATCGACCTGTTGCATCAGCAAGGCGGCTCCGACATTGCGGTGTTCGGCGGTGGCGGGGGCACCATCACCCCTCAAGACGCCCGCGCGATGAAACGCAAAGGGGTCGATGAGGTTTTTTTTGCAGGCACACCGCTCGACCAGATGGTGGGGTTCGTCAAGGCCCGTTACGGTCGCCGACCGCGACCGAGTCGCGCGCGAGTCCGCGGCGCGGCTCCGGCGAATGATCGCGAGTTGGCCCGTTGGTTGACTGCGGTGGAACTGGCGCCGTCTTCGGTGGCGCGCGGGACGGCGCGCGGGGCGGCGCCGGTGCTGGGTTTGACCGGTCCCGGGGGCGCGGGCAAGACCACGTTGATCGACGAATTGGTCTTGCGCATCCTCACGGGCAATCCGCGGGGGCGTCTGGCCATACTTTCTCATGATCCAAGTTTGATTGGCCGCGGGGCGCTTCTGGGGGATCGGGCGACGATGATCCATTCCCAGGACGATCGCGTTTTCATGCGCAGCCTGGCCACGCGCGGGCGGGCCGGCGGTCTGTCGCCGGCGACGGAGGGCTGTTTGCAGTTGCTGCGGACCTGCGGCTTATTTGACCGGGTCTTGTTGGAGACGGTGGGCATCGGCCAGGAAGCCATGCCCTTCGGGCGCGATCTGGTGGACCAAACGGTTTTGGTGATGAGTCCTGATTACGGCAGTCGGTTGCAACTCCAGAAGATCGTGATGCTCGACGTCGCGGACATCGTGGTGGTGAACAAAGCGGATCGGCCCGGAGCCAAGACCGCCTGCGGCGAAATCGAACAGCGCCTGGTGTCAAACCAGCGCGGGCAGAAACTGGTCGCGACCATCGCGAAACGGCATCGCGACGCCGGCGTCGACACGCTGATGCAAGCCTTGTCGCTCTGAGCTTATGAGTGTGCTCGCCCAAATCGTCCAGGCGGCCCAGGCGTATGACCGCTTTGTTGAACAGCAAGTGCACGACGCCAGGACCGATCCGGCCTCCGGCGAAAAAGCGCGCCAGCGCTGGCGCCAAATCCAGGCCGGCATCCGTCATGTCACCACGCCCACCGGCCTGACCCTGCCGCGGTTGGCGTTGCCGCAGACGGAGGATCCAGGCGAGATCACACGTTACCTGCATGGGGAAGGGTTGCCCGGCGAGTTTCCGTATGTGAACGCGGCTTATCCCGAGCTTTATACGGTCCCGGCCACGGCGGTCTCGTCCACCGAAGCAGGATCCGGTTCCAGCTCGTCCACGCCGCCTTCCGCATCTCCGGAACCTCCCAAGACCGAAGAACCAACGCGTCTCTTTGCCGGGCTGGGCCTGGCGGAGGACACCAACCACCGCTTTCGGTTCCTTACCCGCCAGCAAAAGAGCATCCGCCTGAGCACCGCGTTCGACGGCCCTACTCTCTACGGACTGGACAGCGACGCCGACGGGGTTTTTGGCAAGATCGGCGAAGGGGGCGTGGCCATCGATACCATCGAAGACATGGAACGGCTTTACGACGGGTTCCCGCTTGGGGACGAGCATTTTTCCGTCTCGATGACCATTAACGGCCCTGCGCCGATTCTCCTGGCCATGTATGTGGCGGCGGCCAAGCGCCGGGGCGGACGCGGGATCGTTTCTAAGCTGCGCGGCACCGTCCAGGCCGACATCCTTAAGGAAGTGCAGGCGCAGAATGAAATCATCTTTCCTTTGGAAGCCTCGCTGCGATTCCTCACGGATATGGTGGAGTTCACCAGTACCCAGATGCCACGTTGGTATCCGATCTCGATCAGCGGCTATCATATCGCTGAAGCCGGGGCCACGCCCGTGCAGCAGGCCGCTTACACGCTTTCGAATGGGTTCACTTACGTCGAACTTTTTCGCGAACGCGGCCTGGATGTAAACCAGTTCGGTCCGCGCTTGTCTTTCTTCCTGGATTGCGGGTTGGACGTGGAATACCTGGTCCTGGCTCGCGTTTGCCGGAAGCTTTGGGCCGTAAGCATGCGTGACGTTTTTGGTGCCGGCCCGCGCGCGCAGCTTTTTAAGTTGCACACCCAGACCAGCGGCCGTTCGTTGGTCGCACAAGGTTTCAAAAACAATCTGACTCGAACCGCAGTTGAGCTGATGCTGGCCTACGCCAATGCCACCAACTCCTGCCACAGCAACAGCGCGGACGAACCGTTCACCACGCCCGGCGAAGAATATGTGCGCCTGGCCGCACGTGCCCAGGCGATCGTGCTGGAAGAGACCGGGTTGTTCAAATTCATGATGAACACCTTATCCGGATCGCCCGGGATGAAGATCGTCGAACGCGCCGTGCAAGACGCGATCCTCAACGAATTCCGAGAGTTGGATGGTTTAGGTGGAGTGCTGGCCGCGGTGGAACATCGTTACCAACGCACACAGATTCAAACGGCCGCGCATCGTTACGAACAACAAATCAACGACGGCACTCGGCCCATCGTCGGCCTGAACCGCTACCCGGACGCCGTCGAACACCTGGCCGCGGAGAACGTCGTGCGCACGCCCCGGCGCCAAAAGCAACGGCAAGTGGAACGACTCACCCAATTCAAACGCCGCCATCGCGAAGCCGCCGCCCGCGCCCTTGATGCGCTCAGCGCGGTGGTGGAAAAACGCGGCAACGTCTTCGCTCAACTCCTCGAAACAGTCGAACATTGTTCGCTTGGACAGATCACGGAGAGGTTGCACGAGTCGGTGGGACATTATCGGCCCACCGTTTGAGACGCGATCGACCAAAACGGACCCACCGGCATTCGCCATTCGATATTTGACATTCGTCATTCGTCATTTACCAATCCCTCGAGCGCATCAGCTCAGCTTCGAAATCTGTTTAAAGCGGGAAGTGTGATTGACCAGCGAAGGTCCCATGATGACACGCACTCCATACGCGACTTACCGTTGATTTCTTCTCCGTCCTGGCGTGCCTTGTTGGACGCTGCCGTCGGCTAAACCCACCGTGCCATGGATCGGGCAAAGAAATACGATCTCCTGAGGGTTGTCCGCGCTGGTTCCCGGCCGCAGATATTCGTAAGAAACGGTGTCCGGCCCGAAATCCGACCAACTCATTACTTTGCTCTTTGACCGATCCGCGGGGCAGATCAGGACCAACGGCGTGACTAGTTCATTGGACATGGAAAGGAAATCAGGGGGAAATTTTTCGTTGTTGTCGGAGGCCCACATGCGCGCGGCCAAGCCGATCTGCTGCATATGATTCCGGCAATTTATTTGCTGTGCCTTGTCCTTGGCCTTGGCCAGGGCCGGCAACGCGAGACCCGCCAGGATGGGAATGAAGGCAAAGCTGACGCATCCCATGATGAGGCCGGCCAGAGCCAGCTTGGCTCCCTGACTGTCCTGGGCGGCGCGCGCTCGATTGCGGGCAATACAACCGGTGATGATCGCGGGAAGGCCGGTGAAAACCAGACACCCCACCAACGAAAGCGCGCCCAGCACGACGCTCGCGACCGCCAGACCATGCCCGGGAGGCCGCAAACCGGTGGCCGGCTGACCTCGCGGCAGCGGTGGCGGAGGCAACGCTGGCGGACCGGACTTGGCCGCCAGAGCGGGGCCGAACTCGGGGAATTCTCCCAGCGCTTTCCACGAGGGGCTCCCCTCCAAATACATTTGCGTCTGTCTCGAAACTCGGCCTTCCGCTATCCATTGTCGAACTTGGTCCGCGCTCGCCGGGCCATACTCTTTGCCATCTTCTCCAAGGATTTTATACATGTGGCTCCTCTACTGGGTCTGTTTTTTGACCAACCTGGTGGATGGTGCTCACGTACATGTCGCAGCACAGGGCCTGGGGCGTTCCACGGAGCAGATTATTAAACACGGATTAGTGGATTGCACGGAGGTTCTTACTCTTACTCTTGCTCCTTACTCTTACTCTTGCTCCTTACTCTTACTCTTGCTCCTTACTCTTACTCTTGCTCCTTACTCTTACTCCTTACTCCTTACTCCTTACTCTTACTCCTTACTCCTTACTCTTACTCCTTACTCTTGCTCCTTACTCTTACTCCTTACTCTTACTCTGATTTCGTGGAGTTTGGAGCAAGCGTAAGAGTAAGGAGTAAGAGCAAGAGTAAGCTTCTTTTCATGCCTCAGCCATCTTCGTCAGAGTGGTTCTTTCCGCGGTTCATCCGCGCGCCGGCCCAAGTTGCCATAACGATGATAGTCGTAGCTGACGCTTTGTTCGTGCAGATACCAAAGGAGTTCGATGCGGCCTTCGGCCTGGACCGGTTCATCGGCGAGATACACACCAGCCGCGGCGGCAGGGGCGCGAACGCGCCACGGCACGCGATCCGGTGCCGCGTAACGAATCCTTTCGCCGGCATGCGCCGGCATGGCGGCGATGTTCAGGGCCAATTGCTCGTCGGTTTCGTCGAGAAACTCGATGGACGCAGCCCAGGAATCGGTCAACGCATCCAGCCAGTTAACGGTTTCCGCCTTAAGACCAGGCGGTGTGCTCACGATGACGCGGGCGCCGGTAACGCGCGCAGCGCAGGCCCGGGCGAACACATCGAACCACGAGTCGGTGGGCGCAACCCGCACCCGCAC
Source organism: Verrucomicrobiia bacterium (assembly GCA_035577805.1). Classification (GTDB taxonomy): domain Bacteria; phylum Verrucomicrobiota; class Verrucomicrobiia; order Limisphaerales; family JADJPG01; genus DATLUX01. Next base: position 1,770 of record DATLUX010000104.1, on the reverse strand, counting down.
TTCAGCGAACGGCAAATAACGACGGACATTATCCTGGCCCAACAATCGGAAATGATCGCGTTCACGGCCGAACTCGGCGCCCCACCAATGATCATAGCTGGCCAGCGCATGAAGGAGGCGGTGAAGGGCAGCCTGCATCGGTTTTGAAGATGGCCCGGCCTCAGGCCGTGGCGGAGCCGGGCTTGATCTGGCCACCGGCTCCAACGTGGCGTCCGCCGCCCCGCTGCCGCGCCAGTCGCGCAGAGCGCAGCGCAGCGATTCAAGGTGTTGATGATGCAACGGCCGGTCGACGGGCGCGGGCGCCATCGCCGGCGCGAAGGTCATGAATTGAGCAACGTAATTGGGCCCGCCGGCCTTCAGCCCCGGACCAAAAGAGCTGCGGCTCATCCCCCCGAATGGCTGGCGGAGGACGATGGCGCCCGTGGTGCCGCGGTTGATATACAGGTTGCCCGCATGAATACCGGCCTTCCATTGAGCGTGTTCCCGGTCGTCAAGCGACTGCAGGCCGCTGGTCAGGCCATAGCCCGTTTGGTTCACCAATGCGATGGCTTCGTCGAGCCGTTCGAAGCGCATCACACCCAGCACCGGGCCAAAGAACTCTGTCTGATGCGTATAGCTGCCGGGGCACACGCCGTATTTGATTCCGGGTGACCAGAGCCGTGGATTGTCGCCGACTTGGCGGGGCAGGACGGCCCACGACTCGCCGGGCTCCAACGTTTTCAGCGCATTCTCCAGGTCGCCTGAGGGCGGACGGATCAATGGGCCCACCCGCGTCTGCAATTCCCAGGCACTGCCGACGGGCAGGCTCTTCACCGCATCACAAAGGCGGCGCTTGAACTCGGGATCATCATAAACTTCCGCTTCGAGCAACAGCAGTGACGTGGCGGAGCACTTCTGGCCGCTGTGTCCAAAGGCGGAGCGCACGACGTGTTTGATGGCCAGTTCGCGGTCGCTCAACGCGGTGATTACCGTCGCGTTCTTGCCGCCGGTCTCCGCGAATAGTCGCTGGTCAGGCCGCGCTTCCAACATGCGCAAGGCGGTAGCTGTCCCGCCGGTTAAGATCACGCCATTGACTCCGGCATGGCCGACCAATCGCGCGCCTGCTCCGCTGCCCGGACAGGGCGCAAACTGCAACACCGTCTTGGGAACGCCGCCGCGCCAGAAACAGCGGCAGAGTTCGAATGCCACCAGCACCGTGTCGGAGGCCGGTTTGAGGATCACGGTGTTCCCCGCCGCTAAGGCGGCCGCCATGCCACCGCAAGGAATGGCGATGGGAAAATTCCACGGAGGCACCACCACCATTACGCCTCGGGGCGCAACTTGCACCGCGGGCCCAGCAGGCGATCCTGCTTCTTCGCCCTTGGCCAGGCCGAAGAATATCCGGGCTGAGGCGCGGTAGAACTCGACGAAGTCCACCGCCTCGCTCACTTCCGGATCCGACTCAGCCAGAGTTTTACCGCCGTTGGCCAGGGCCGCCCACATCAGATCGGCTCGAGCGCGGCGAATCTCTCGCGCCACCCGGCCGAGCACAGCGCTGCGCGCCTCGAACGATTGGGTGCGCCAGCCCGTCGGGTCAGCCTGGGCGGTGGCAACGGCGCGATCGATGTCCGCCTCGCCGGCTTGCATGTAGCGGGCCAGGACAACGCCGGGTCGAGATGGATCCAGGCATTCACTGACGACGCGGGCGGGAGTCCGGTCCGTCGCGGCGGAGACGCCGGTGGCCGTGGTGGTCGCCGCGTGCGGTCCGGTCGATTTTTGATCATCCGGATG
>DATLUX010000103.1:0-8421 GCA_035577805.1 Verrucomicrobiia bacterium | reverse complement strand
GGACTCACCCCTTTGCTGGAAACGCGCGTTATTGAAGCGACTGAGTTGACCATGCAACGCAAGGCCAGCGAGGCGACTCTCGCCACGCAAAGCGCCCTGCTGGAACTCAATCAACTGCGTGGCGCGCCTCCGGACGCGCGGCTATCCGTGTCCACCACCCATCTCGTGTTCCATCCAGCCGACGAGATGCCATCCCTGGTCACGCTGGCGCGGACGAACAATTTCGAGTTGCGGCTGCGCGCGGTCGAACTGGCTCAACAGGGATTCCGCGTCGAACTGGCAAAGAACGAGCGGCTTCAGCCCATCTCGATTGGGCCGTCGATTTCCGAGGAACGCGCGGGCGACCGCGAGCGGATCATCGGGGTCGGAGTGTCGCTGCCGCTTCCGCTCTGGAATCGGAACAAGGGCCCGATCGAGGCTGCGACCGCGCGACAGATGCAGGCGGAAGTCTCGTTGAACGTCACGGAACGCGAAATCCAGCGCAAGGTCATCCAAGCGGCGCTGACCTACGAGACGAAGCTGCGTGAGATGGCCAAGTGGCGGCCCGATTCCGTTACGCATTTCAAGGAAGCTGCGGAATTGGCGGACCGCCATTATCGGTTGGGCGCGGTGCCGATTTCGACTTACGTCGAGATGCAGAAACAATATCTCGACGCGATCGAAGCACTGCTCGAAACGAAGCGAGAAGCGCTGGAGGCGGCGTCGCAACTGGAATTGCTCACCGGCCTGCCGCGGCCACTCGCGGACACGAACCCAATGGAGGAAAAGAAATGAGCCTTCCTCGCCTCGCTGCTCTGCTGCTTGCGCTGTTTTTTTGCCACATCCTGGCCGGTTGCCATTCCCGGATGGCGGATCCTGTCGAGGCATCCGACACGGAGAAAATGAGCCTGTTCCAAAAGGGCAAAGGCATCCGCCTCCCTGTCCAGCTGCGAAAGGAGTTCGGCATCGAAACAATCGAAGTCGCGCAGAAACCACTGCCACGGCGTGTGATGAAAACGGCGCGAGTTTATCGGGCCGCGCACGGCGGGAGACCGGCCGGGCTCAGCGTGCTCGTCACCGCTGACGAAGCAAAGGAGTTAAAGCCAGGGCAGTCGGTGGCGCTGCGCGGGCCGCCAGGAGAGGAACCGCCCTTCGTCGGCACGCTCGCGCGGATGGACGACCAGGCGCGTCCAGTGCTGGGTCAAGTCGAAGTTCTGATCGAATTTGCCGACGATCAGGGACGTTGCCCGGTGGGGGCATGTCTGTCGGCCAATTTCATCACGCACGAAGCGACCCCGGTCTTGGTCGTCCCTGAAACCGCAGTCCTGCGGGGTGCCGACGGCGCTTATGTTTACGCGGTCAACGGCTCTCATCTGACGCGCACGGCGGTAACGATCGGCGCGGTCGCCGACGGCTTGGCGGAGATTGAGGACGGCCTGTATGCGGGGGATGTGGTCGTGGGAAAAGGCATCGAGAATCTGTGGCTGGTGGAACTGAGCGCCCTCAAAGGCGGCACGCCTTGCTGCCCCGTGCCCAAAAAACAGTCCAAAGAATAACGACGCCGACCTGCCATGATGCCCATCCGCTCACGCGGGGCAAAGAGTCTCGCACCACGCTTCCACCTTGGCCTTGATCAGGTCCCGCACTCGTCTGGTTTCTTCCAGTCGTTTCTGCGGCGCACCTTGAAAGCCGGATGGGTCGGGAAACCCCCAATGCAAACGAGTCACACCGCCTGGAAACACAGGACAACGTTCCGCGCTGGTTTCGTCGCAGACGGTGATGACGTAATCAAACTGGTCACGGCCCGTGATGAAGTCCGCGACCGATTTCGTTTGATGGCGGGAAATGTCGATGCCGACTTCGCGCATCGCTTCCACGACCATGGGGTTGAGCATCCCTGGCTCGAGCCCGGCGCTGCGCGCCTCAAATTCCGTTCCGCAGATTTGATTCAAGAAGGCCTCGGCCATTTGGCTGCGGGCACTGTTGTGGATGCAAACGAAGAGCACTTTTTTCTTCATGGTGTCGAGCGTGGCGGCGGCTGTTCTTCAGGTTTGAGGCAGGGCAGGGTCGCCGGCACAGCAACCTTCGCTCTGCACACAGCGGCAACCGCCCACGGCGAGCAATGCACCGACGATAGGCGCGGTGAGATAAATCCAAAGATGCTCGATGTGACCGGAAACAAGCGCCGGCGCCATCGAACGGGCGGGGTTCATCGAAGCTCCAGAGATGGGGCCGGCAAACAATGCTTCCAGCGAAATGACTGCGCCCACCGCCATGCCGGCCGTGATCCCCTTTTCTTTGGCACCGGTGGAAACGTTGAGAATGACGAACATGAGCAGGGCAGTGAGAATCAGTTCAAGCGCGAAGGACTGGATCGAGGCGCCGGCCGGCAAGGTCGCGCCCAGCGTCGTCTCCTCCGGGAAAAGCAAGCGCAGGGTCAGGCTCGCCAGCAACGCCCCCACTCCCTGACTGAACAAATAGCCCGGCACCAAGCTGGCGGGAAAACGCCGCGCCGCCCAGAACCCGACCGTGACGGCCGGATTCAGGTGCGCACCGGAGATGTCGCCGAGGGCATAAATCATCGCCAGAACAACCAGACCGAACGTCAGCGCGATGCCGACGTGGGTGACCACGCCGCCACTGGCTTGATTGATGACGATGGCTCCGGTTCCTGCGAACACGAGGGCGAAGGTTCCGAACGTTTCCGCCGCGTATTTCTTCATCAAGCAACTCTTTCATGCAGCCGGCCGCGAGTCAACGCCCTCGGGCGCTTGATGCCTGGTTATGATTTCAGCCCTGTTTGAATTTTCTCTTCGCCAGCGCGTGTTCGTGATGCTGAGCGTGCTCGCGCTGGTCGTGGCGGGCCTTTGGTCCGCGGCCAAGTTGCCGATGGATGCGGTGCCGGACATTACCAACGTCCAAGTGCAAATCAACACGTCGATCGGTTCGCTGGCGGCGGAGGAAATCGAAAAGCAAATCACGTTTCCCATCGAGACGGAAATGTCCGGGTTGCCAGGACTGACGGAGATGCGCTCCATCTCGCGGTTTGGTTTGTCGCAGGTGACGCTCGTCTTTGAGGACCACACCGACATCTATCGAGCGCGCCAGCTCGTGACGGAGAACCTGCAAAACGCGCTGGCTAAGTTGCCGCCCGACACGCAACCCAAACTCGCCCCCATCACCACCGGCCTTGGTGAAGTCTTCTTTTACACGGTGGACTACGCGCCGGAGACGACCAATAAACCGACGGCCCGCTACGAACAGTTGCTCGAACTGCGTCAGATTCAGGAATGGCTCATCAAACCCATGCTGCGCACCGTGCCCGGCGTGGCCGAAGTCAACACCTCGGGCGGCTACGAAAAGCAAATCGTCGTGCTGCCGAATCCGGAGAAAATGATGAGCGCCGGATTATCCTTCGACGAGCTGGCGGGTGTGGTCGGGGAAAACGTCGAGAATGCGGGCGGCGGCATTGTGCAACGCGGCGGCGAACAAATCACGATTCGCGCGGTGGGTCGCGTGCAAACGTTGGAGGAAATCGCAAACCTCCCGCTCCGGTTCGGGTCGGGAATCAATCCATTGCTCGTCCGGGATGTCGCTGAGGTGGGGATCGGCTCGAACTTCCGCACCGGCGCATCCACCATGAATGGCGAGGAAGCAGTCGTCGGTTGGGTGCTGATGTTGAGCGGAGCCAACAGCCGTTTGGTCGCACAACGCGCCGAGCAAAAGCTGCGGGAGATTCAGGGGAAACTCCCGGCCAGCCTCGTGGTGAAGCCCGTTTACAACCGGAGCGAAATGGTCAACGCCACCATCGCCACCGTGGAAAAGAACTTGTTGGAAGGCGCGGTTCTCGTCGCGTTCGTGTTGCTGGCGCTGATCGGCAACTGGCGCGCGGCGCTGATCGTGGCGTCAGCCATCCCACTCTCCATGCTCTTCGCGCTCACTGGAATGGTGCGCGCGGGGGTGTCCGGCAATTTGATGAGCCTCGGCGCCGTTGATTTTGGCCTGATCGTCGATGGCGCCGTCGTCATCGTCGAGAACGTCGTCCGGCAGCTTGGTTTGCGACAGCATCAAGTCGGTCGCCGACTCACGCTCGAGGAACGGCTGCACACCATTCTCGCTGCGAGCAATCAAGTGGGCCGCCCCATGGTCTTCGGCGTGGTCATCATCACCATTGTTTACGTGCCGATCCTCGCGCTCACCGGCATTGAGGGGAAGATGTTCAAGCCGATGGCGCTCACGGTCATCTTTGCGCTGGCCGGTGCCCTGGTGCTGGCCCTGACGGTCGTGCCGGTGTTCTGCTCCTTTTTCCTCTCCGGTTCGGTCCAGGAAGGCGACAACTGGCTGGTGCGCGCCGCCAAGCGCACGTACGAACCGGTGCTGCGCTGGGCGCTGCACCAGCGTTGGGTTGTGCTTGGGGTGGCGGTGGCTTCGTTCGCGGCCGCGGTGGTTGCGTTCCAGCGACTCGGCGCGGAGTTTGTCCCGCAACTCGACGAAGGTTCGACCGTGCTGATGCTGACCGGGCCGGCCAGCGTGGGCATTGACACCTCCCTCGCGCAGCAGAAAAAGGCGGAAGCAGCGCTCTTGAAGGAGTTCCCGGAAGTCGCGCACATCTACTCCCGCATTGGCACGGCCGAAGTGCAAACCGACCCGATGGGGCCAAACCTGTCCGACACGTTCATCTTCTTCGTGCCGCGGGAGAAATGGCGCAAAGTGGACGGCCGCACCATCAGCAAAGACGATCTGGCTGCGCTCCTGAGCAAGACGGTCGAGGCCAAAACGCCGGGACTCAGCCCGGCCATCACCCAGCCCATTGAGATGCGGTTCAACGAGTTGCTGGAAGGCGCGCGCGCCGACATCGCCGTGAAAATGTTTGGCCAGGACCTGGCCCTGCTGGAACAGGCCCAGACCGAGGCCCGAGCCGTCCTTGAAAAGATTCCCGGCACCGGCGATGTCGAGTTCGACGCCTTTGGCAAAGCGCCCGTGTTGGAAATCACCCTCAACCGCACCAACATGACCCGCTATAACGTCCATGCCGCCGAAGTGAACAAGGTGGTGGCCGTGGCGCTGGGCGGGGCGAACGTCGGCACGTTCCTGGAGGGCAATCGCCGTTATGAAATCGTCGTGCGCATGCCCGAAGAACTCCGCCAGAAAATTGAGGTGTTGGACCAGTTGCCGCTGCGCACGAGTGACGGCGGGCTCATTCCGCTCGGCAAGGTCGCCAACCTCGCGGTGGTCGAGCGCATCAGCACCATCAACCGGGAATCGGGCCAGCGCCGCGCGGCCTTGCTCGTCAACCTGCGGGGACGCGACCTGCAAAGCTGGGTCGAGGAAGCGCAACAAAAGCTCGCCGCGCAAGTCAAGCTCCCCGCCGGCTCCTTCTTCGAGTTCGGCGGTCAATTCAAAAACCTGCAAGCCGCCCGCCAGCGGCTGGCCATTGTCGTCCCGCTCGTGCTCGCGCTCATCTTCATTCTCATCTTTGTCGCCTTCGGCAGTTTGCGGCAGGCGCTCATTATTTACTCGGGCATTCCGCTGGCCGTGACCGGGGGCGTTTTTGCGCTCACCTTGCGTGGCTTGCCGTTCAGCATCTCGGCTGGGGTTGGCTTCATCGCCTTGAGCGGGGTGGCGGTGCTCAACGGGGTTGTGCTCATCACGTATTTCAACCAGTTGCGTGAGGAAGGACGCGCCGTTCCGGACGCCGTGCGCGAAGGCGCCCTGACCCGACTTCGCCCGGTGCTGATGACGGCTCTGGTGGCGAGCCTTGGCTTTGTGCCGATGGCGATGGCCAACGGCCCGGGGGCCGAAGTGCAACGGCCGCTGGCCACCGTGGTCATCGGCGGCATTCTTAGCTCCACGTTTCTGACGCTACTCTTGCTGCCCGTCCTTTACGCGTGGGCCGAACACAAACCCAAACCACCAACCGAATGAACACCATGAACAAAGAGAGACACAGAGCTAGAGTTCTTATACCGATCCAAATCGCCGTCGCCACCGTCTGCCTCCTCGCCAGCGACCTCCAGAGCGCCGACAAAATCATCGGCGGGCCGAGGGGTGGCCGTCTCCTTGAGAACCAGGCGCCTCGCGCCGAATTCTTTGTCGAAAAAGACCGCACCGTAATCATCACGTTCTACGATGCCGCCTTAAAGCCCGTCGCGCCCGTCGACCAGGTGGTCACGGTCATCGCCAACGTCAAAGGCGACAAAACGACCTTGGTTTTTGAGAAAAAAGGCGACGCGCTGGTCAGCAAGACCAGGCTCCCGGAAGGCGACGGTTACAATGTCGTCGTGCAAATCAAGGCCAAGGCCGAGGCGAAGCCGCAGAACTTCCGGTTCAAATACGAGACCGGCACGTGTGCAGAATGCAAACGCTCCGAATACGCCTGCACCTGCGGGCACTGACGAGCGCTATGCCACATTCGACGTAGTTATTCTGCGGGTTCTTGCGGGACAGGTTACTCGTGTGTTCCGCAGTCGACAACGGTTTCGATTCGCGCTAGGGCTGGCACATGCAGCAACTGCCATTACTACGGTCGCCGAACGTCCGATCTGGCGCCGCGAATTTCCGGCCAAAGCATACAGGCTCGGTTCGCGTCATCGTCCTGGTGACGGCTTTATTCCTGTTTGCCGGCGTCGCCGTGTCCTTCGCCGCTGATTCCACGAGCAGCACCGCCCAGGACCATAAGAACACCATGGAAGAGTTGGGGATCAAGCGACTCCGGCCAGGTCCCAGCGGGCGCGCCGGAGCGACCAACGCCGCGAATTACGATCCGGCCAAAGCCAACCCCTTTCCTGATTTGCCGGACCCGCTCAAGCTGAACGATGGACGAAACGTGACCACACCCGATCTGTGGTGGAAAGAGCGCCGGCCCGAAATTGTCGAGGCCTTCGAGCGTGAGGTCTTTGGCCGTGTGCCGAAAAATGTGCCGAAGCTCAATTGGACGATCGTGTCCAACGTCACGGACGGGCTCATTGGCAACCTCAAGGCAAATGGCAAGCAGCTGGTCGGTCAGGTAGACAACTCCGCGCACCCCGACATCAGCGTAAACATCCGTATGACGCTGGTGACGCCGGCCGGGAAGCAAGGGCGTGTGCCGGTCCTCATGATGTTCGGTGGTTTCTTCGGCAATGGCATGCCCAGGCCGGCCGATGCGCCTGCGCCCACGAATCGCCCGCCGGAGTTCGGTGGGCCCTTCAAAGACCCGCCGTCCACGGAGCAGTTGCTCGCCGCCGGTTGGGGCTACGCAGTCATCAGTCCGGCCAGCATCCAAGATGACAACGGCGCTGGATTGACCAAAGGGATCATCGGCTTGTGCAACCAGGGGCGTCCGCGCCGGCCGGAGGATTGGGGCACGTTGCGCGCGTGGGCCTGGGGCGCGTCGCGTGGCCTGGATTATCTGGAAACCCAGCCGGCGGTCGACGCGAAAAAAGTCGGCATTGAAGGAGTCTCGCGCTATGGAAAAGCAGCGCTGGTCGCCATGGCGTTTGACCGGCGCTTCGCCCTGGCACTGATTGGTTCTTCCGGTGAAGGAGGCGCCAAGCTGCACCGACGTAATTTCGGCGAGGCCGTCGAGAACTTAACCGGGTCGGGCGAATACCATTGGATGGCCGGGAACTTTCTCAAATACGGCGCGGCGGAATCGTCCTTCGGCAGCAGGAACGCCGGCGATCTTCCTGTAGATGCCCATGAATTGATTGCCTTATGCGCGCCCCGTTTGACCTTCATCAGCTATGGAGTTCCTGAACGCGGAGATGCCCTCTGGCTCGATCAGCAAGGAAGTTATATGGCGACCGTGGCGGCCGGACCGGTGTTCCGGTTGCTCGGGGCCAAGGACCTCGGTGAGAAGGCGGATTATCGCACAGCCAAAATGCCGCCGGTCAATCTCGGCTTGCTTGAGGGCGAGTTGGCCTGGCGTCAGCACGACGGCGGGCACGAGGATCGCTCGAACATGAAATATTTCATCGAATGGGCGAACAGGAAGCTCCCTCGGGACTGACTTTCAATTGAAAAATCTCGCAGATCCCCCGAAAGGAATCCGGGTTTCTTCTTCTCAACCAGGGTGAAGACGAAAGCGTTACTCGAAGCAAATCAACACGTAAACGTAAAACCGTTAGAATCAATGAAAGCAGACCACAGTTCGGGTATGATTGGCTTATGCCACCTCGGCATCTATGCCAGGAATCCAGCGGCGTTGGCCGCGTTTTATCGCGACGTGATGGGCCTGCAGGTCGTGGGCGGCAGTGATGCGAGTCATCCCATTGGTCCGTCCGCCTTCCTGAGCAGCCGGCCTGAGGACGAATCCCACGAGATCGCGATATGAACTCGAGCAACTCGAGCCAAACGTTGCCATTGGAGTTGCACCGACTTCTGAGCAGGGCAACTCAAGTACTCAAGTGTTGGAGGCCTCGAAGATGCTCTCAATGGCTGCATCCAGCACGGTGTTATAAT
>DATLUX010000102.1:0-4920 GCA_035577805.1 Verrucomicrobiia bacterium | reverse complement strand
GTTTTTGGGTCGATCGCAACTGGGATCGGCCTCCAATTCGGCAAAGGCACCGAATATTCCATTGGCGGCTGGCGGGAAAAAATTCTCAGCCTGAGTTGGAACCGAAGCGCAACCGGCTCGTTCACTGGAGCGGTTAGGCGGCGTCATGACGCAGCAAATCGAAAGCCTTTAACGCTCTCAGGGTGCGCTGCTGTTCTTAAGGTAAAGCACGGCTGCCCCACCCGTCGGCGAAGAGAAGGTTTGGCTGCTGCCGGAGATGTTGATGTTTTCGGTGGTGGCGACTTGGCCGGTGGCCAAATTAAACCATTCGTATCGATAGGATCCAGGAACCACGGTTAACGTGAAGGAACCGGACCGGGAATACACCAGGTACTCTGTTCCTCGATTGGCGAGGCACGCGCCATTGGAGACGAGCGCGTTGGACGGAATCATGGCGGCTAGATTCACCTTGTCGGCATAAAGCTTGGTGTAACCCAGATTCTTGCGCATCACATCCCAATACGGATCGGGGTTGGTTCCGCTCGGTGCGTTGCGCCCCGGCCAAACCACCAAATACGGATCCATGAACAAGGTGTTGTTTCCTCCCAGGAAATTCCTCCACACCCAGTTTTGGTGCGCCGTTTGCCCGTCCGCGACCAAACCGGTCCAATAATATGAATGATCGGTATCGCTGATCACCACCTTGGTGCCGTCGGAGATCGGAGTGGTTTCTGCCGGTGAGATCCATTCGGCTGCGCTCTGGTAGAGGGTCGAATCGGTGCCGCCGGAATACTGGTAGGTCATGCCGACGGGATGTTGTTTGGGTTTGGTCGCCTCGTAGTTCTTGATGAAGCTAATCATGTGGTACTGCCAGGGGGTGGAATAGGAGCCGGCTTCGTTGACGATTTCATAAAGCACATTGTCGAGATCGTTGAGGCTATCAATGACCTTCTGCGCGTAGGCTTCTTGCCTGGCGGTGACGGCGGCATTGACCAGACTTTGCGAATCGATGCCACTAGAACTGATGCCGTTCACGTTGTTCCCCGCCTTAAACGGAAAACCGTCGGTGGCATGCGAATTATCTTGAAAGCCGATCCCGTCCCAAAGCATGACCGAGACATACATTCCACGATTGCCGGCTTCGATAATCCGCGCACGCAGCCGATCGAAGAAAGGCTGGTTGAATTGATCGAAGTTGAACGCCGGCTTCCCGTCATGGGCTAACCCCGGACCTGTTCGCAGCCACGGGAAGGGTAGCCGCCACCACATCTGCGCCAAGTGCCCCTGCTCAGAGTGCGGCAGTTCCCAAGTCCATAACCGAAAAAAATTGTGGTTCAGACGCTGCAAAAAATCCAAATAGGCCGTGTAGTCGAAGGGCGGGGGAGGATCACCGACGCCATAATCCTTGTTGTTACCCCAAGTATGCGATCCGGTAAGATAGACGGCCCGGCCGGAGCCGTCGGTGAAGTAGCGCGGATTGGCGGCCAACCGCAACAAAGGGCCAGCAGCCCCCGAGGATGCTGCCGGACGAAACTCGACGCGGCCACTTTGATCGGTGTCGAGGAAAAACCCGCCGCCATACCCTTGCTGCTGGAGGATCGCTCCTTTGAACGTCGTTGATTTCTTCGTCCCCGGCAGTGTGATTTTCCCGGCTAATGCTCCCGATTTCTGCGTGAGTTTAAGGGTGAGCTGATTGGTCCCCGCATACGTCACCCTGGCGGTGGGGGCAAGGGTCACCTTGTTCGTAACGCTTTCACCGAGGCCGCCCTGGCTCAAGATGACGACAGCGCTGGTCTCACCAAAGATCGTGTCGGTGCCGGGGGCGCGGTAAGCCGAGCCAATGAGCATGGAATCGAGCGCAAAGCCATTTGTATACACTTTCGGCTTGGGTCCGGGCGGGCGGGACCAACTGACCAGCCCGCCCAGGTCGGGTTGAGTCGAGTTCGTGATGCGGATCCACCCAAGGGCGGAGCCGCGTCCGCCGTAGAGCGACACGTAGAACGGCCAGGCGCCGTTTTTGGAGAGCGGAACCTTCTGGGCCATCGGTGAACCGTCCGCCAGCACTCCCATGAGTCTCACCCCGCCGCTGTTATCGACGATGACGCTGCCCGCGCCGTCGCCGGCTGGTTCCGACGATCCCTCCGCGCTACCCGGAACGAGCAAGGTGTAATGATTGGCGAAGTTCGTCGCCGGATTGGTGCGCGCGTCGAAAGCGGCGCGGTCAGCGATCAGCACCGCTCTCCATGAACCATCGCCGATGCGGCCGGTGATTTGACTGTTTCGTTCGAGATGAAGTTCAGCGGTGATGGCGTTGGTGCCGGGATGATTCACCGTGTTGATGGCCTGGCCGTCGGCGTCGAACGTGCCGGTGAAGGCATGCCGCGTCGTCCCTTGTTGCAGCCTGCCGCTGTAGGCGCCATCGGAGCGAAGGACCAGGCTAAAGAAGCCTGAAGCGCCGTGGCGCACACCCCGGTTGGTTTCGTAAAAGAGGCCCTGGTAAGAGCCGGCCAACCCGGGCAGCGTCGCGGCGAGGGTCGACGGCGGCGGGAACATGGGCACCCCGGCCGCCAGAAGCCAGGCCAGCCAGGCGCGATGGACGCCGGAGAAACGTATGTTCATCAAGGTTTGTGCTGACAGACCCAGGCGGATGCGCAGCTCATCCAGCAGAGAAAAGGAATGTAGACAACCTGAAGTGAAGCGGCCAGTCCGTGCAACGAATCCACACCTCCTCCCGCTTCACTTCAGGTTGTCTACATTCCTTTTCTATGGGTCTCGTAAAACAGAAAACCGTCATTCAGGTCCCGCAATGCGTCTTCGGAGATCCTGACCTTGCTCACAGTCTCCCAACGCCGGATTTCACCGCTTCCCAATCCAGGACCTGCACTGCACCCTCTCGGGCTCTTGCTCGACGCTGGTCCAGGATGTCCTTGAGCCGCGGCGGGATTTCCGACCGCTCAAAACGATCTCGCAGGTCTTCCCAAAGCGCTTCCATGATCTGCAGCTTCTGGGCCATTGGCAGCGTTCTGACTTCTTCAGCCGTCATCGCGGTACTCTATCGTCATTGCGGGGGCGGAAGCGAATCCTTTTTGATCAACGACGCTGCTCGGCTGCTCAGTGACCCGCCGCCAAGGACGAATCCAGAATGGCTTCGCCGCGCCGGGCGTGACGTGGAGCGGAAACCAATTCTTTCGCTTGAAGCGCTGAACCCCACCAACGTCCGCGACGCGTGAAGCCGTTGCTATCGCATCTGAGAATTGCCACACTGGATGCGATCGAACGATCAACCTCATGCTGCTGACTATAACGACAACACATCAACCAGCGACGGATCTCGGTTACTTGCTCCGCAAGAACCCGGCGCGTCCCCAGTCCTTCAGTCTCACGTTCGGCAAGGCGCATGTGGTCTATCCCGAAGCCACGCCGGAGCGATGCACGGTTGCGTTTCTTGTCGAAGTTGATCCCGTTGGGCTGGTGCGAAATCGGCGCGGCCCGTCCGGCGAAGGGGGCGCCTTGGAGCAATACGTCAATGACCGTCCTTACGCGGCTTCATCCTTCTTGAGTGTCGCTCTGGCCGATGTTTTTGGCAGTGCCCTCTCCGGCAGAAGCAAGGAGCGCCCCGAGCTGGTTGACGCGCCCTTGCCGCTGCGCGTGACGGTTTCCGCGCTGCCGAGTCGAGGCGGCGAGGAGTTTCTGCGAAAACTGTTTGAACCTCTTGGTTACACCGTGTCCGCGCAACGGCTGCCGCTGGATGAGAACTTTCCTGATTGGGGAGAGAGCGCGTACCATCGCGTGGAGTTGGGTGCCCGTCTGCCGCTGCAACAGCTCCTCTCGCATCTTTACGTTCTCGTGCCGGTGCTGGACAACGACAAGCACTATTGGGTGGGCGATGACGAGGTGAACAAGCTGCTCCGTCACGGTGAAGGCTGGCTGGCGGCACATCCCGAACGCGAAGCCATCACATGCCGCTATCTCAAGCACCAGCGCAGTCTCGTGGATGACGCCATCGCTAAGCTTGTGGATGAGAGCGAGCCGGACCCCGACGCCGCCGCCGAAGCTCACGCCCTGGAGGAAGAAGCCATCGAACGCAGCATCAGCCTCAACGACCAGAGGCTCGGGTCCGTGTTGGCAGCGTTGAAAAGCACAGGTGCGGCTCGCGTCCTGGATTTGGGCTGTGGGGAGGGGCGGTTGCTCCAAGCTTTGCTGAAGGAAAAGCAGTTCACCGAAATCGTCGGCATGGACGTGTCGCATCGGGCGCTCGAAATCGCCCATGACCGGCTGCACTATGACCGCCTCCCGCCCCTGCAGAAGGAACGTCTGCGCTTCCTGCACGGCTCGCTCATCTACCGTGACCAACGTCTGGCTGGCTTCGATGCGGCCGCCGTGGTGGAAGTCATCGAACACCTTGACGCCGCGCGCCTGGCTGCGTTTGAACGCGTGCTGTTCGAGTGTGCCAAGCCAAAGTTCATCGTTATCACGACGCCCAATCGCGAATACAACGTGAAATGGGAATCGCTTCCGGCCGGCAAGTTTCGACATCGTGACCATCGCTTCGAGTGGACCCGGGAGGATTTTCAGGAATGGGCCAACCGCATCGCCGCGCGGTTCAGCTACACCGTGCGCTTCCTGCCCGTCGGCCCGGAGGATTTGGTCGTCGGATCGCCAACGCAGATGGGGATGTTTGAAAGGAGGGAGCAATGAGTGCCGACAACGACCACGCCTCGAGATCGCAATGAACCTCACGATTCCAGAACTTTCCTTCGTCGTGCTGATCGGCGTGTCCGGTTCGGGCAAGAGCACGTTCGCGCGGAAGCATTTCAAGCCGACTGAGATTTTGTCCTCGGATTATTGTCGCGGGCTGGTCTCGGATGACGAGAACAGCCAGGCCGCGACGAAGGATGCTTTTGAATTGCTTCACTTCATCGCGCGCAAACGGCTTGCGGC
>DATLUX010000101.1:0-10658 GCA_035577805.1 Verrucomicrobiia bacterium | reverse complement strand
GAATCAAGACGACCTCGTCCTTTGGCTGGCTTACCAGGAAGCCAGGGCGTTGTGGGAGAAACCGGCCTCACCCCGATAGCGCTGGTCGCTCATCGAACCGAGGTGATGGTGCCTGACCGGCGCGCCCGCCGCCGCCTTAGGTGCAAACGGGCGTATTTGGGATACTGCCCCCCGGATCGCGGCCTTTAGGCCGCTTCAGGATAGGGATAGGAGGAAGCGTTGGAGAGTTCATTCGCCCCGAGCCGCCTTGTGCAGGGGCAGTGCCCGAATGCGCCCGGTGCAAACTCTCCTCAAAAAAAATCTTTTGTTCAGGTGGCCCTTTTTCCGTCACACTTCCGCATGTCTTTTTGAAAGGCCTGCTGGCCGGCCCTCGACGAGGCCGGCCTCGGGTTCGTCACAACAAAATTCAAAATTCGCGACACAAAAGAAAGCAAAGCATATGGCAATCCGATTAGGCGATTCTGCACCCGACTTCACCGCCGAAACCACCGAAGGTGAAGTGAAGTTCCACCAATGGCTGGGCGACGGTTGGGGCGTTCTCTTCTCCCATCCCGCCGACTTTACGCCGGTCTGCACGACCGAACTGGGAACGGCGGCCAAGTTGAAACAAGAGTTCACCAAACGAAACGTGAAGGTCCTGGCGGTGAGTGTCGATCCTCTCGAGTCACACCAGAAATGGATCCAGGACATCAACGAGACTCAGGCCTGTAGCATGAACTTTCCCATCATCGCCGACGCCGGGCGGAAGGTCGCCACCGCCTACGATATGATCCATCCGAATGCGGACGACAAAGCCACCGTGCGTTCGGTGTTCGTGATCGGGCCGGACAAGAAGGTCAAGCTGACCATCACGTACCCGGCCAGCACGGGACGCAACTTCGCCGAGATCTTGCGCGTCATTGATTCCCTTCAGCTCACGGCCAAGCATAAAGTCGCCACGCCGGCGGATTGGAAAGATGGCCAGGATTGTATCGTGGTGCCCGCCGTTACGGATGAGGACGCCGCCAAGCTGTTTCCCAAGGGAGTGCGCAAGATCAAGCCCTACCTGCGCTACACACCGCAACCGAACCGGCCCGCGGCTGCGATGGCGGCGAATTGATCTTTTTATCACGGGACACGATGCGGTCGCGTCGTGGCCGCCCGCGGCAGACCGCTCGCACGAACTGAATGAACTCACCTCGTTACGCCGGGATCGATGGTCACACGGGTCACACACCGCTCTTGCGCTTGCGTCGCCTGTCCGAACTCACCGGCTGCGAAATCCTGGGCAAAGCGGAATTCATGAACCCGGGCGGTTCGGTCAAGGATCGCGCGGCGCTGGGGATCATCGAGGACGCCGAGGCGCGCGGCGTTCTCCGGCCCGGCGCCACCATCGTCGAGGGAACGGCCGGCAATACGGGGATCGGCCTGACCATGGTAGGGCAAGCCAAGGGCTACCACACCGTCATCGTCATCCCGGAAACTCAATCGCTGGAAAAGATAAGCCTGTTACGCACGCTGGGAGCAAAGGTTATTACCGTTCCGGAGAAACCTTACAGCGACCCCGGCAATTACAACCGGCAGGCCCAGCGATTGGCCGAAGAGAACGGTTGGTATTGGGCCAATCAGTTCGACAACGTGGCCAATCGACTGGCCCATTTCAAAACCACCGGTCCGGAGATTTGGGAACAAACCCAGGGGACAGTAACCGCGTTCGTGGCTTCCGTCGGCACCGGCGGCACGCTCGCCGGCACGTCTCTGTTCCTGAAGCAACAGAATCCGAAAGTGAAAACCGTTTGTGCCGACCCGTATGGGGCGGCCATGTATTCATGGTTTAAACACGGAGATGTCCAGATGAAGGACGGCGACTCCATCGCCGAAGGCATCGGTCAAACGCGCGTGACGGAAAACCTCAAGGGGATCCAGGTCGACCAAGCCTACCGCATCACCGACCAGCTCGCCTTAAGCGTGGTTTACCAGCTTCTGCGCGAAGAGGGAATCTTTGTCGGGCTATCTTCGGGCATCAACGTAGCCGGTGCGCTCCAGCTGGCCCGGGAAGGCGGCCCCGGGCAGGTCATCGTCACCCTGCTGTGCGACTCCGGCCTCCGCTATATGTCCAAGCTCTTCAACTCCGAATGGCTGCGCGCCCGGAACTTGGATCCAGACCTCCCGATATGCGAATCTAACATGCCAACTGGGATCTCCCTCTCCCCTCAACGGGGAGAGGGACGGGGTGAGGGGTGAGCATGGCCCAAGATGTTCGCTTCGGGGGGCAGCCCGAAGAGCTCAAGCAAGAGGTCGCCGTTCGGTTTCTGCCAGCGGCTCTTGCGAGTCTGTCTGACTGCATCGAACGTCCTAATGCCGAGCGGGGCTTCGGTTTCATCGGCGGTCATTTTCATCGCAAGTGGGCGGATGACAATTTATCGAAAAAATCATCCCCAATGCCTCGAGTTTGGTCGGGAATGTGTCGCGTCCAAGAAGTGGGGCGGGCGCGTGCCGCCGACTTTGCTCGATGTGCACATCAATTTGGCGCGCTATGCCGCGGGCGCAGGTTCCACAAATTATTGGAGACAACCGGAGGTCTCGACGGATGTCCGGGCTTCGTTCGAAAAGTTTTTCTCTTTGAACCCCAACGCCGTCAGTTGGCGCCACAACTACGCTTATTACGCGTACCAATGCGGGCAATACGCTGTGTTCATTCAGCAGCTAGGCTTGTTCGGTAGTCAGACCAATTACTCCTATTTTGCCGGCAAACCCGCCTTTGAATTGATGGTCCAGACCGCTCAGAAGCAGCTCACCACGCGCCAGTGATCGCATCGTCTGATGCCGCAAACTGCAACCATCCTTCAATGTTAAAGCGTTTACCGCAATAATGGCGATGGGACTTTTCGTGACGTCGGGGCGAATTTCTGGCCGGCCGCGCAAGGTTTTGCGGTTTGGGGAGATTATGACAATGACGGTGACCTGGATGCGGCAATCGCCGGACAGGATGCTCTCCCGAGCACGCGCATCCACCGAAACGACGGGGCCGGCTCGCTGGCGTCGTTCCTTTCATCGGAACAGGAATTGAGACCGGCACGCCGGGCGCTCCACCCGCTGCGGCTGGTCTTCGAGAAGCCGCGGTCCGCAGTCCGCAGTCCGCAGAGCGCAGGGCACAAGGTGCACCCTGAGCCTGTCGAAGGACTCTGATCTCCGGTTTCGAAAGTGAGCCTCCTGACGTCGGCTGCTACGGGTTGGGATGTTTCGGAGGGATTAGCGGGATCAGTTCTTAATTAATCGATAGAAGCTGGGCCCAGTGATAGGCAAGCTCAGGCAGGCCATTCCAGCGTTGAGTCCCGGCTGAACTCCCACTGCGGTCCAGTTGATCGGTGGCTGGAGGCTCGTCGTGCTTTGCAGAACATATCCCGCGGCGGCGAAAGGCCAGCAGATCTGAAGCTGTCCGGGCGCGACCAGGGTTATTTGGAGTCGCGGTTGGCTCGCCGGTGTGATCGTCGTGAAAATGCAGAGATCGTCAATCCAATGATTGTCATTGGCGCCACCAGTCCGCGCGCCCAAGACCCACTTGGGTGCGCCGATAAGCGCCGCATTGTAGGGTGTCGGTACGTTATTCAGTACGAGGGTGCCACCGTACGAGACGTCGATGGTGCCGTCGAGGTCCAGGTTGATCTGCACGTCACGTAGCGCCGTGGCGGCGTCTGGGGCGCCCACCGGGCTTTGCGATGGCTGGAATGGGGTCGTTGCAATGATCGTGCCCATCCATTTCACCTCGATGGCCGGCGCCTCTCCGCCCCCGTTGTCCCAAGTGTCAAAGTTGATAGCCAAGCCCTCGTTAAGGCCTTCCTCGGCCGGTTGTCCGTAACCCGGGTTGGGCAGCACCGAAATGGCCGGGACCAGATTAAAGCTGAAGCCGTCGGCCGGCATCGCTCCTCCGCCGCAACACGTGGAACCAAACAGGGCTGCCTTAAAGGTCGCGTGAAATGACTGAACCAAACAGCCGCCGCCGAAGTCGTCGACGTACGCAATACCGAATTGGTCATTCAGGGCCGGGGTTAATTGAAGGAAGCCGGCGCTGACGTTTGCCGCACCGAAGAGCGAAGTGCCGGCAGGTTGACCGCCATCGAAATCAAGGCACAACGCCGCCTGCGCTGGCGGCGTGGCGACAATGCAAAGATCGTCAATCGCGTGACTGTCATTCGCGGCGCCGGTCCGCGCACCGAAGACCCACTTTGGTACGCCGATAACTCCGGCGCGGTAGGGCGTTTGCACATTGCTCAAAACCGGAGTGCCTCCGTACGAAACGTCGATGGTGCCGTCCGGCTCCAGGTTGATGTCCACGTCGCGCAGCGCGGCCGCTGCGTTCGGGGCGCCGATCGGGCTTTGCGACGGCTGGAATGGCGTTGTGGCGATAATCGTGCCCAGCCACTTCACTTCGATGGCCGGCGCTTCCCCAGCCCCGTTGTCCCATGTGTCAAAGTTGACGGCCAGACCCTCATTAAGTCCTTCCTCGGCAGGCTGTCCGTATCCCGGATTGGCCAGCACGGTCGCCGCCGGCACCAGATTGAAGCTGAAACCATCCGCGGGAAGGGTTCCACCACCACAGCAGGTCGAGCCGAACAAGGCGGCTTTGAACGTCGCACGGAATGACTGAACTGATTGACCTCCACCGAAATCGTCGATGTACACGATTCCGAATTGGTCGTTCAGGGCCGGAGTTAATTGGAGGAATCCGCCGCTGACGTTCGCCGCACCAAAGAGAGTTGTGCGCGCCGGCGGGCCTGAATTGAAATCACTACAGAACGTGGTACCCGTCAGCGCCACAATGCAGAGATCGTCGATCCAATGATTGTCGTTAGCGCCGCCAGTCCGCGCCCCCAAGACCCACTTGGGTGCGCCGATGAGAGTCGGATTGTAAGGTGTCGGTACGTTATTCAGCACGAGGGTACCGCCGTAAGAAACGTCGATGGTGCCATCCGGATCCAGGCTGATTTCTACATCGCGCGACGCCGTCGCCGCATCCGGAGCCCCCACCGGACTTTGAGACGCCTGGAATGGCGTCGACGCGATGATCGTGCCCATCCACTTGACTTCGATGGCCGGCGCTTCCGCCGCCCCGTTGTCCCACGTGTCAAAGTTGACGGCCAGACCCGAACCAAGGCCTTCCTCGCCTGGCTGGTCGATTCCCGGACTGGGCAGGACCGATACAGCCGGTACGAGATTGAAGCTGAAGCCATCGGCCGGAAGGGCTCCTCCACCACAGCACGTTGAGCCGAATAGGGCGGCTTTAAACGTCGCCCGGAAAGCTTGCACGGGTTGACCTCCGCTAAAGTCGTCAATGTAGGTGATGCCGAACTGGCCACTTAAGGCCGGGGTTAATTGCAAGTAGCCTCCGCTGACGGTCGCGGCCCCAAACAGTGAGGTCCCCGCGGGCTGGCCGGAATTAAAGTCACTACAAAACGCTCCACCCGGCGCCGGCACCGCCACAATGCGCAGGTCATCAATGAAATGATTATCATTGGCGCTTCCAGTTCGCGCGCCAAACACCCACTTCGGTATGCCGACAACTTGGGGTCGGTACGGTGTCTGCACATTGCTCAACACCACGGTGCCTCCGTACGAAACGTCGAGGGTGCCGTCGGGCTCCAGGTTGATGTCCACCTCGCGCAGGGCCGACGCCGCATCTGGAGCGCCGACCGGACTTTGAGACGCCTGGAATGGCGCCGTCGCGATGGTTGTGCCCTTCCATTTGACCTCAATGGCCGGCGCTTCCCCGCCTCCGTTGTCCCAGGTGTCAAAGTTGACGGCCAGGCCTTCATTCAGTCCTTCTTCCGCGGGTTGCCCGTAGCCCGGGTTGGGCAGCGCGCTGGCCGCCGGCACCAAGTTGAAGCTGAAACCATCCGCGGGGAGGCCACCGCAACAGGTCGAGCCGAACAAGGCGGCCTTGAACGTTGCCCGGAAAGACTGAACGAGTTGGCCGCCGCCGAAGTCGTCGATGTAGGCGATCCCGAATTGGCCATTCAGGGCCGGAGTCAGTTGCAAAAACCCGCCGCTGACGTTCGCCGCACCAAACAGGGTCATGCCGGCTGGCGTGCCGGAGTTGAAGTCACTGGAGTAAGTGGCGGCGATCAGCGTTGCTGGACTGAACGCGAACAGGAACAGAAGCGCCATCCGCTCGTTCTGGCTGACAGAACGGACAGCGAACTTTTTCAGGAAATACCAAGCGAGTTCGGGGAGGTGAAAATGTGCCTCTTGCATCAGCCCATCAGAGGCGGGTGTTCGACAAAAACAAGCAAAAAGCGCGAATTTCGACTGAGGCGCTTTCAAAGCTGCGCGGGAAGCGTGCCTAGCCGTCCGACGGCGAACAGGAACGCCGCCATGCCAAACAAGCATCACAAGAAGTAGCTCGCTAATTCTTGCCGGGACTGATTTCAGCCACTGCTTCGGATTCAATTAACGCCGCTGCTTCGTCCAGCCGGAGAATTCCCTTCCGAGTGGCCAACAGAATCTCGAAGACTTTCGCGGCGGTCGGAGGGAAGCGCGTCTAAAAATGGACTAAGGCGGCAGATTTGCCGGGCGCGCGGCGGAAGGCTCGCCTTCAATCATCCGCTTTGCCTCGGATTGCAAAGTGTGGGTAATGATCCAATCCCGCCAATTCCGTCCCAGATCTCCATTTTCCAATTTCGGCAATTGTCTTTGGACGATCTCGACACATTTGCTCAGGGTCTCGCGGGAAGTCTCGGTTTGCTTTAACTGAGATTGGGCCATGGCCAGAATCGCGTAGGCTTGGGCGCGGGTATAGGGAGACGGATTCTCGGCGGCCTTCCGGGCCCAATCGGTTGCCCCGTCCCAGTGTCCCTGTCGGAATTCTGCCAGAGCCTTGCTACACTGGAAGTAATGCCGGCCGGGGCTTTGACTGTCCTTGGCAACGGCCAAGGCCGCAAGTTCACTTGGCACCTTCAGGTCCGCGTCCGGTCGGGGCAGGAGGAGACAGACCGTGGCCATCCGGTCGGCGGTGTACGGCTCAGCGGTGCCTTCGAACCGCGTGGTTATTTTTGTGCAAGCCTCCTCGTACGCGGCACGGTCTCTCGTCTGCACCCGCAGTAAAGCAACAAATTCATAACCGAAGAGATCGCCTGGGGAGATTTCCGAAAACTTCGAAGCCGCCGCGATGGCGTCCGACCACCGGACATGCCGGGCCAAGTACTCCGAGCGCGAGAGCCAAACCCAGGGAAATTCTTTGGCCAGTTGCTCGAATTGAAGGTCGTTATGGCCTTCGACAAGCAATTCCGCGTAGACCGCGAGGGTCTCCTGGACGCGTCTGTCTTCGTCTCCGAGGCGCTTTCGGCGCATTCCCAGCAGTTCACCGCAAGCGTCTGCGGCCTCCGCCGCCTTGCCTCCTTTGTGGAGCACGCTGATCAGATCCATCAGCGTTTTCTCGAAAAGCGCGTGGTCGACGCCCAGTATTTTGCGCCGAATGGCCAGGCATTGACGGTTGAGTTGTGCGGCCTCGTCGAACTTTCCTTTCCGTTCGAGGACTGAAGCCAGGCCGGACATTTCAGTGCCAACGTCGGGAGGGTTCACAATTTGTTTGTTTTGCCGAAAGGAGATGCACTCGCGAAAAAGCTTTTCCGCCTCGTCGAGTTTGTCCTGCATTTTCAGCGCTGCTCCGAGGCCAGCCTTCGTATCGAGTAAGTATTCGGACTGCTCTCCGACCAGGCGCACTCCCGTTGCGAGTGCCTCGCGGAACAACTTCTCCGCTTCAGCTTCCCTGCCAGCGCAATTGACGATCGCCCAGGCGAGGTGGGTCTCTCTCAACACGAGTCGCATGCGCGGGTTGCCTGGCAGACGGGTTTCGATGGCGAGGGCCTCACGACCCTCTTGCTCGGCTTCTTCCCATCTAGCCTGCCGCTGATGAATGAGGGCCAGGAGGTCGAGCGCATCGGAGATCTCCGACTCGGCGCCTGCGGGTGATTCCCGATAAAAGGCCAATGCCTTACGAATGACCTGCTCCGCTTTGTCATTCCGTCCGATGCTTCCGTAAATTCGTCCGATTGTCATTCTCAAGTCGGCTTGGACGGCAGGCTGTTCTGTCAACTCTTCATCGAGGCGCTTCACGGCACGGTCGAGGATCTCGCGCAGGATTGTCGTGTCGCCCCCGAGAGCATTGAGCGGGTCAGCGCCTTCGAGCATCTCCTTCAGAAATCGTGTGACTTCCTTGCTTTGGGTGGCTTCTTTGTTGGCTTCTCCGCGGGCAAGGTTCGCCTCGTGACGCGCCTTTTTCTCCTTGGCCAGAGACCAGGTCGTGCTGCTCAAACCAGCGAGCAGCGTCACCATGACAATCCCGAACGCTGCGAACCCCAGTTTGTGCCGTGAGACAAGTTTTTGAAATTGATAGACACGGCTGGGCGGTCTGGCAGAAACCGTTTCATTTTCCAGGTGGCGGTGAATGTCGTCCGCGAGGGAGTCGGCCGTTTGATAGCGTCGCCCACGGTCCTTCTCCAGTGCCTTCATCACAATCCAATCGAGTTCGCCGCGCATCTCGCGAATAAGCTTTGGCGGCTCCGCCCCGTGGTGCTTCGAAACGCTCAGCAGATCCGCCGCCGTCATCGTCGTTAATCGCGTTGAGGGCCGGACTGGTTCTTCATCGCGAATGACCCGACGGACCTCGTCGAATCCCGCTTTGAGAAGTTCGCGGGTGTCAAAAGGCGTGGTGCCTGTAAGCAACTCATACAACAGCACCCCCAGACTGTAGATGTCCGTCCGGGTATCCAGTTCCGCGCTGGCCAGTGCCGCCTGTTCAGGGCTCATGTAGGCCGGCGTGCCGATCAACATCTCGCGTGCAGTGAAGATGGTTTTGTCCGTCAACTGCTGGCCGTCGGTCGCCTTGGCGATTCCGAAATCAATCACCTTCGGCACCGGTTTCCCGTCCCGTCCTGTTGTGACGAGGACATTCGACGGCTTGATGTCTCGATGGATGATTCCTTTCTGGTGCGCGTGTTGTATCGCGTCGCAAACTTGGGCGAACAGGTTCAAACGAGCGTTGATCGGGAGGGAATGTCGATCGCAATAATCGCTGATCTTCACGCCGTCGACCAATTCCATCACGAAATAAGGCCTTCCACTTTCGGTTGCGCCGGCATCGAAGACGTGAGCGATGTTCGGATGATCCATCAGAGCTAGGGCTTGGCGCTCAGCCGCAAAGCGTGCAATCACGCTTTTCGTGTCCATTCCTGGTTTAACGACCTTGAGTGCGACGCGGCGGCGGACAGGCTCCTCCTGTTCAGCCATGTAAACCACCCCGCATCCGCCCTCACCAATCTGTTCGAGCAACTTGTAATGGCCAATGCGGTCGCCCGGTTTTTCTGTCGCCGCAAGCACCTGAGCAACTTTTGGTGGCCTCTCCGCTGCCGGTCGGCCAAGGAAATCGCCTGCCTGTTCGTAAGCCTGGAGCAAGGCTTCCACTCGTCTGCGGAACTCGACGTCTGCCTTACAGGCCTTGTCCAAATAACGATCGCGCTCTTCCGGGGGAAGGCGAAGAGCTTCCGTGAAGACGGCAATATCCGTGTCAGGAGCACCGTTCATTTTGTCAATAAAACCTTCTGCCATCTCTTCGTGAAGATAAACGAAAATCCAGCACGACAGCTCCCAGCGCTCAGGAAGGGCTGGATTTATTTGCTTCTGATTTGCTGGAAGAGCCAGGCGCGCGAGAAATTCCAATAATTATTAAGGGTGGACAGGGATATTCCAAGAACCTGCGAGGCCTCCTCGTTGCTCATGCCAGCGAAATACCGCAATTTGACCAATTCGGCTTGAACGGGATATTGGACGCCGAACGCGTCAAGCACTTCGTGCACGGCCAGCAGCTCATCATCCGGGCAAGGAGCAGCCAACTCAAATTCCTCAAACTCCACGCGCTCGAAGCGCCCTCCGTGACGCTCAGCTTGTTTGCGCCGAGCACGATCGATCAGAATGTGGCGCATCGCCTCGGCCGCAGTCGCAAAAAAATGTGTGCTATTTCTGAACGTCGGATTCTTGGCTCCCACCAACCGCAACCAGGCCTCATGCACCAAGGCAGTCGGTTGAAGGGTTTGGCCGGGAGCCTGCTGGGCCATCTTCGCCGATGCCAGATGCCGCAGTTGATCGTAAAGCAATTCAAGCAACTCGGCGGCGGCCTTGGAATCGCCTTGCTCCACCGCAGCTAGCAAAACAGTGGCCTCGCTCATGGGTCGCTAAAAAAAGGATTCCACCTCTTGGCCGCTCCCCATTATTGAGTTCTCGAATTGTGGGCGGGCGTCGATCCCTGGGTAACCAGTTCAGTGGCTTCATCCAGCAGAATCCAAGCAATCAGCCAATCCAACCACCCACCTCCTAAATCCACGGTACCAGTGGAAAGTTCCGGAGCCAGTTTGTTTCCTTGGCTCAGTGAGGCACGGGCCGTGTCCCTCAGTCCGAGCCGCCACTGCGCCATCGCCAGAACGGCAGAACCTTCCGCGCGCGCAAATGGTTCGGAGTTCGTTCGCGCTTTCTCCGCCCACTCAACTGCCTGGGAAAACCGGCCTCCCCGGTATTCCGAGAGCGCCTTGCACGCTTGAAAATAAGCTATTCCGCTGTCGCGGTTCCCCAAAGTCACTGCTTTAGTGGCCAATTGTTCCACTAATCGCGGGTCGGCGCCGGAATTCGGC
>DATLUX010000100.1:0-9094 GCA_035577805.1 Verrucomicrobiia bacterium | reverse complement strand
GGCGCCGATGCCACCATCGATTGCCCGGCCACGCCGGTCTTCACCGCCCCGACAGCCACCGATAACTGCGCCCCGGCGCCCACCGTTGTGGAAGTCAGCGATGTGACCAACCCCGGTGCTTGCGCCGGCACCTACACCCGCACCAAGACCTGGAAGGCGGTCGACGCTTGCGGTAATGAATCCGGCACTGTCAGCCAGACCATCACCGTCCATGATGTCACCAAGCCCAGCATCACCTGCCCGGCCAACCTGACCGTGCAATGCGCCAGCGACGTGCCCGCCGCCGACATCAGCGCGGTGACCGCCAGCGACAGTTGCGGCACAGTGACAGTGACCCACGAGGGCGACGTCATCAGCGGCCAGACCTGCCCCAACAAGTACACCATCACCCGCACTTACAAGGCCACTGACGCCTGCGGCAACTTCGAGACCTGCACTCAGACGATCACAGTCAACGACACGACTGCCCCGACGATTAGCGCCGCGGGCGCCGATGCCACCATCGATTGCCCGGCCACGCCGGTCTTCACCGCCCCGACAGCCACCGATAACTGCGCCCCGGCGCCCACGGTGGTGGAAGTCAGCGATGTGACCAACCCGGGTGCTTGCGCCGGCACCTACACCCGCACCAAGACCTGGAAAGCGGTCGACGCTTGCGGTAATGAATCCGGCACCGTCAGCCAGACCATCACCGTCCAAGACGTCACTAAGCCGGTGATCACGCTTAACGGCAGTCCCGCCGTCACGGTTGAGTGCCATACGAGCTACACCGATGCCGGTGCGACGGCCTCCGACACATGTGCGGGCACCGTGCTCGTCACCACGTCCGGCAGCGTGAACGTGAACATGGTCGGCACCTACACCCTCACTTACGGCGCTACCGATCCGTGCGGCAACAGCGCGAACCTGGTTACCCGCACTGTGGATGTCGTCGACACCACCAAGCCCGTCATCACGCTAAACGGCGCTGCCGACGTCACGCTCGAATGCCACACCAGCTACACCGATGCCGGCGCGACGGCCTCCGATAGCTGCGCGGGCAGCCTCACCGCGACTGCCGTCAGCACCGTGGACATCAACACTGTGGGTGATTACACCGTGACCTTCAATGTCACCGACCCCAGCGGCAACGCTGCCGACACCGTCGTCCGCGCCGTGCATGTCCGCGACACCATTAAGCCGGTGATCAGCCGCAACGGCAGTGCGGTCGTGACCGTCGAATGCCACACCAGTTACACCGATGCCGGCGCCACCGCCTCCGATACGTGTGCGGGTGCCGTCCCGGTAACCACCTCCGGCAGCGTGAACGTGAACCTGCCCGGCAGCTACACGATTACCTACAACGCCACCGACCCCAGCGGCAACCACGCCGACACGATCAGCCGCACGGTGAACGTGGTCGATACCACCAGCCCGAGCATCGTCTGTCCACCCGCTCAAGTGGCGGAAGCTACCAGTCCGAGCGGCGCGCAGGTCAACTATCCGGCGCCGAGCGTGAGCGACACCTGTGATGCGAATCCGACCGTGGTCTGCACTCCGCCTTCGGGCAGCACCTTCCCGGTGGGCACGACCACGGTGAACTGCACGGCCACCGATGCCAGCGGCAACACGGCTCCTTGCAGCTTCCAGGTGATTGTGACTTCGGCGCAACCGCCAACCCTGATCTGTCCGCCAGACATGCAGATGGCGTGCGGTCAATCGACCGACCCGGCCCACACCGGCACGGCTAGCGCCAGCGCCACCACCTGCAGCGGCACGGTGAGCATCAGTTACAGTGACGCGGCCACGCCGGCCAACTGCACGGGCAAAGCCGGCATCGACCGGACTTGGACGGCAGAGGACGCCTGCGGCAAGAAGACCAACGGCGTGCAGCACATCACCTTCGTGGATACAACCGCGCCGGTGTTGAACGGCTGCACCAACCAAACGGTCATCGCTGCTTGTAATGCGCCAGTTAATTACGTCAGGCCGACGGCGACCGATACCTGCTCCGGGACGGTGACCGTGACTTGCTCGCCCGAGTCAGGCACGCTGATGGGCCCCGGCGCGCACACGATCACTGTCACCGCCACCGATGCGTGCGGCAACACGACCAACCGCACCTTCACCGTCATGGTACTGAGCCCGCTGCAAGTCGTGTTCGATTCCCCGCTGGAAGACGACAATCTCGCCAATAACACGACCCCCGACGGGGCGGACGCTACGGGGACGCCGGAGATCGTCAACCAGTTCACTTCCGGCCAGACCATCCCGCATAAGGTCAAATTGCTGGATTGCGCTGGCAACGACGTGACCGACAGCGTCGCCCCGCTGGTCAAGGTGACCATCGATGTGACCGAACGCACGGGCGGCTACTATAGTTCGAGCATCCTGAACAACGTGCCCGAGAGCTACACGGGGGTTGGGGATCCCGGCAGCCGGCTGGTTCTGGTTGACCATCACTTCCAGTACAATCTCAAGACCACCGGTTATGACGCCGGCACGATCAAGAGCAATGCGAAGTTCTTCCAATCGGTGGTGCGCGTGGAATACCTGGCCAACCCTGGGGTCACGGTGGGCCAGGAGAACGTGATCCTGGAAAGCAAGTAATCATCTCCGACACGCTGGCTGCGAAATAAAGACTATGAACGCTCAACGCTTCCTTGCCTCAACCGCGGTGGTCGCCGGGGTCGTGCTCGCAACGGTGGTGCTCCTGAGAACGCCTCAGACGCCCTTACGCGTGGGATCGCCTGATCCGGTGGAGCTCCCTCCGCTCTCTGCCCAGCCCAGTGAGAACGTCGGAGCCGCTGACTTGGCCAGAACGGCCACCACAAGCGCTGGCGTTATGCCCGCGAAGCCCGTGAAGCCCGTCCTCTCTGCCGCGACCCGGGTCCACACGGTCCTGTTCGAGGATGCGGCACAACCGGCGCAGATGCTGCGGGTCCCTGCCGCTAGCCCCCTCGCCAAGGTCAATGATGTGATCATCACGCTGAAAGATCTGGTGCCGGGGGAGAGCGCGGAAAAGCTCATGTCATCGGAGATGTACCACTCTCTGCTCGATCAGGCGATTGAGCGGGAACTGACCTTTCAAGCCGCTCGCGCCAAAGGCATCGAGTTGAGCGAAGAACAGCAACAGCAACGGGAGCAAGTCCGGGCCGCGCTGCTGGCCCGTCATAGCCAGGGGGATGGCAAGGTCGCCCACTTGAACCTCTCCGGCACGATCCAAGACCAAATTCAATTCGAGCTGCGTGACGCGACCAGTCAGCTCCTGCTCAGTTCGCTTCTGGCCATGGCGGGCGCGCCCTCCCCGTACGTCACCGAGGGACAGGTCCAGGAATATTACCTGAGCCATCTCGACCTCTATGGCGCGCTTCCGGCCACCGAAGCCCAAAGGGCGAGCACCTGGCAAAGGATTGATTACGAGATCCGTCAGAAGCTCGCGCCCACCGTCCAAACCGAATACGCGGAGGGCGTCCGTCAGTATCTCGAGCAACTCAAGGCCAAGGCGAAGGTTACCCTTTGAAATTTCACATTGCCAACGCGACGGCCTTTGGGGGAACACTCCGGACAACCTCGCGTGAGCGCAAGGTTCGATTGCTGACTCCAGCGATGACCTTGGGGATCGTCCTGTTCGGGATTCTGCTCACTTGCTGTGCCATCAGGCATCTGCAGGCGCCGAAACCGGTGGATAACAATTCAGAGGGCGCGGCTCCGGCGACCGCAAGTCCTGATCCGGTGCTCACCGCACCGGCGGCGCGCCTTAGACGGCCCCGCCCCAGCGCCACAGAACAGATGCCTCGGGCCGTTAAGCAAAGCGAACCAGCCGTCCAGGCCCAGCCGCAAGCCGCCGGGTCCACCGCCTACGCCCAGCAGTTACTGGCAGCGTTGACGCAGATTGATCCCAACGGCCTCGCCTCGCCGCAGAAGGTGGAAGAACTGAAACAGGCCTTCAAACAACTCGCCGCACAGGGCGCGGCGGCCGTGCCCGCGATTGGCCAGTACCTCGACCGTTTTCAGGATCGCGATTTTGACTCAGCCGCCAGCAAGCTGGTGGGCTATCCTTCCCTGCGCATCGGCCTGATGGATGTGCTGGCACAGATCGGCAGTCCGGAGGCTTCGGGCCTGCTCCTGCAAACGCTCCAGAACACCGGTGATTCCCAGGAGATCGCTTTCCTCGCCAAAGGGCTGGAGAATCAAATCCCGCCCGAACAGTTCCGTTCGGCCGCCTTGACGGCCGCCAGCGAGGTCCTGACGCAGGCTTTAAGTGACCGGCGAGATATGGGCATGATCGCGCCCTTGTTTGAAGTGTTGCAAAAATACGGGGACGCCAGTGTGGTCGGCTTGCTGGAACAATCTGTGAGCAAATGGAACTATTATCCCACGCTGGCCCTGGCGGGAATGGCGGACGGAGCAGGCATTCCCTCACTGATCCAGTTGGCGCAGGAACCTGCGGTTAAGGCCGCCGGCAAGGGGGATTTTGCCCTGCGCCCGCTGGCCCAGGTGGCGCTGCAGTATCCCGAGGCGCGGGCCGCGCTGCTGGATCAAGCCCGCTTGAACCAGATTCCGGACCGGGCCTGGGCCACGGTGGCTTCGTCCCTCGCGGGCACGTATATCCAGTACGGCAACCAGATTTTCGGCAGCACTGTCCCTCCAGTGGTGTGGTCCGGCGAGCAGATCAACGCGCGCCTCGCGGTGCTCGACCAGATGCTGGCGGTGACCTCCAACTCTGCCGGCCACCAAGCGCTGCAGGAGGCGCGGGCGATGGTGTTTAGCAAGACCCCGCAGCGTTAACCCGAGGTGCATTGGTTCTCCCCACCTTGGGAACCTAGTGATGGTCACATCCTGCTTTGACTTGTTGGTTATCCGAGCTCGACGTACTGTCGAATTCGCGCAAGTCTGGTCTTCGTCTTATGCCGTTCACCCACAAGAGTCGCACCGGCAAAACCTACTACCTGCAGACCGGGCCGAAACGGGGCGGCGGCACCCAACATTTCTTGTCGACCAAGTCTTCTGGCACTCTGGCGGAGAAACTGCCGGCCGGATTTGAAGTTTACGAGACCGTCAATGGACAGGTTTACCTGCGACGCCAACAGCCGAAACTGATCCACGACGAGGAACGCGAGTGCATTGCACAGCACCTGGCCAAACCGCGACCAGGACATCGCTACAAGGTCGAGGTTCAGGCCAAGACCCTGACAGTCCACGAGAGCGCCAGGAAAATTAGCGAAGATCTGAGTTGGTTGGGGCGATTCTCGTTCTCGCGCTCCCCGCAAGACCTCGAAGAGATCAATGAGCGGCTGGCCCACTACCAGCCGGTCATGCGCTTCGTACTCGTCGATACCGAGCGCCGATTGTTCGCGCCCGAGAGGTTCTGCTTTCGTGGAAGCGTCGATGATTGGATTTCGATTGGAGCGCCCGACACGATTCAGAAACTTGCTGGCAAATTCGTGAAGCACCTTGGAAAGGACAGCATCTACGAGTTGTTTTGAAGCACCGCCTTCATTTCTATTTTCTATTCTTTTTTCAGCTTGCGGTTCCATGATGAGGTGATAGAAAAGGATCGAAGCGGGAGAGCAATGAAGGGTAATTGGGTCATCAATTCGCCCAAAGAATTAAACCACGGACAACGGTATGAAGCCATTTTGTTTCTTTGCACTTGCTGGAAGCCTTGTCGCTAACGCGGCTGAGTTTGAATCACCCATCCGACTCAAGGGTGGCGATTCCTTTGTGCGCGTCGAAAGCCCCGGCTGGGCCGCACCATGCCTCGCGGACATCGACGGCGACGGCAAGAAAGACTTGCTCATCGGGCAATTCAACAAAGGAAAGATTCGAGTCTTCAAGGGGCTGGGCGGGAGCCGATTCGCCGCGGGCGAATGGCTGAATGCCGGCGGAAAAGTGGCCGAGGTCCCGGGCGTGTGGTGATGCACCAGCTCGACTCCACAGTTTGTGGATCTCAACGGCGACGGTTTCAGCGATATTCTTTCCGGTTCCTACTCACGCAACGAGCAGCCCATGGCCGGGCTCTTTCAGGTGTTGTGGGGCCAAAAAGGCGGCACTTTCAAAAGAGCATCCACCCTCAACGGCACAGACGGCAAGCCGCTCACCATCCCATCGAAGGGAAATGACGGTATAGCTGAAAGCATATGCACCCGGCCTTTCGCAGTGGATTGGAACGGCGACGGCAAGCTCGATCTCGTGGTGGGGACTTTCTCTGGCAGCTTCTACCTGTTCCTCGGTGAAGGCGGCGGCAAGTTCCAGCCCAAGCCACAGCGCATCATGGCCGGGGACAGTGCACTTAACGTGCAGCACCACGGCGACCCGTTCGTTACGGATTGGGACGGCGACGGCGACCTCGATCTGCTCAGCGGATCGGATCGTGGCGGGGTGCAGTGGGCCGAAAACGTGGCCGGCAAAGGCAAACCACCGCAGTTGAAGCCCTTCAAATCACTCATCAAGGCGGGACCCGAAATCGCGCTCGGCCAATTACTGAATGAAAACGACTTGGCCGGTCCCATCGCCTCCATGCGCATCTGGGTGGAGGATGTAAACGGCGACGGCAAACTCGACATCCTCGTAGGCGACAAGGTCACGCTCGTTTCCCCCGCCAAAGGCGTCAGCAAAGAAGAATTCGCCGAACGGTTCAAAAAGTGGAACGCGTCCTTCCAGGCTGCCGCCAAGGAAATGGAAAAGGGCAGCAGCGGCGATCGCGAGCGCTACCAGAAAGTGTACGAACAACGCACCGCCTTCATGAACGAGGAGCGGACCGGCTATGTCTGGCTGTTTCTGAGGAAGTGAGGCGGTCGGCGACGGTTGCGCTTTTGCCCTCGACCTAGGCGCATGCCGTCGGCGCGGAGGACATCGTGATAGCGCCAGCAGCCAGCCTGCAGCTCTATGTGGGAGGCACGGCTAATCTCCGAGGCAATGGCATCGTCAATCAAGGAGCGCCGCAGAGTTTTGCATATTTCGGAACGGGCCCGAATCCAACTCTGAATCTCAGGGTGACGACGCCATTTGTGGGCCTCATCTACGCGCCTAACGCGGTCTGCACTATTTCCAGTGGCGGCAATACGTCAGCCAACGTTCAAGGAGCTATCGTCGCGCGCACACTTGTGCTGGGATCACACCTCGAATTTCATTTCGACGAAGGGCTATAAAGCCAGGTTGGGCCACACTCCGCGGACACTCCGACGTAGTGGCCAGCGCGGCGTTTTCTCCCGACAGCTGGACCCTGGCCACCCGCGCGCGCAACGGAGAAGTCAAGACATGGCCGCTGGACCAGCCTCCGGACCAGCCAACCCAATTTCCCAAATCCGACTACTTCCGATGCAGGATTACGAAAAACCGCGACGTCCGGTTCAAACCCGACGCGGCCGTGCATCGGGCTGTCCGTTTGCAATTTGCTCCTGGCAACTCACGGGTGAACGTCGTGCTCGCCGACACCCTCGTCCGTGATCGAGTGGCCGTCGCCCTCGACCAAAGCCGGGCCGCGACTTTCTTCGGAAGCCATGAGCGGCTTGCCGTGCTTGAGGCCCACGCTGCCGACGTAAATCAGCGCCAGCGGCTTGGCGGATTCCTTGCCCAGCGCGTTGAGGCGCTCCTGCATCGTGGCCACTTTGTCCGGATGCGCGGCGGCGAGGTTGTTTCTCTCATAGGGGTCTTCGGCGAGGTTGTAGAGGTCCACGCTCGTAGGAATCAGCGTCCGCCAGATGAGTTTCCAATCGCCCTGCCGCACCGCGCCGCGGAACGGTTCGACGTTGTAGATGACTTCGGTGCGCGGTGAGGGTCTG
This sequence comes from Verrucomicrobiia bacterium, assembly GCA_035577805.1. Classification (GTDB taxonomy): domain Bacteria; phylum Verrucomicrobiota; class Verrucomicrobiia; order Limisphaerales; family JADJPG01; genus DATLUX01. The sequence goes on along the minus strand of DATLUX010000100.1, from coordinate 1,328 downwards.
CCTTCGGCAATGGTGTCCCAGACGTTCAAACCATCAAGCGGTTTGGACTTGGCGGTGGACGCGCCGGCCAGCGCGGCAAACGTGGGATAGACGTCCACGGCGTGGATGATGCCATCCACGGTCTGTGGCTTGATGTGGCCAGGCCAGTTGGCGCAGGCCGCAACGCGGCAGCCGCCTTCAAAAAGCGCTCCCTTGCCGTCGCGATAGGGACCGTTGTCGCATGGGAGCTTGGTCTTGGACAAGTCAGCCATCTGACCGGCGAACATGGCGTTCCGCGTGCCGCCGTTGTCGCTGTGGAAAAGGATGAGCGTGTTGTCGCGCAGCCCCTTCTGGTCGAGAGCTGCGACCACGCGGCCAATCTCGTCGTCAAGGCATGTAATCATGCCAGCGTAAGTGCGGCGCGTGGGATCGGCGATGTTCGGGTAGCGATCAATGTATTCCTTCGGCGCTTGATACGGCGTGTGCGGGGCGTTGAAGGTGAGGTAGAGGTAGAACGGCTTGTTCGGATTCTGCTGGTTGACGTATTTCACCGCGTCATTGCCGATGAGCTGGGTCGTGTAACCCTTTTCGCGGACGGGCTTGTTGTTGCGGAACCAGTCAAGGACGCCGGCGTCGCTGTGCGTGTAGTAATCCAGCTCGCCGATCATCGCGCCGTATTGGTAATCGAAGCCGCGTTGCTTCGGCCAATACTTCGTGTCGCCGTGACCGAGGTGCCATTTGCCGATGATGGCCGTGGTGTAACCGGAGTCCGCAAGGCATTGCGGCAGGAGCCACTCGTTGGTGTCGAGGCCGTAACCCGCGGGGCCGGGAATGACGAGGGATTGCAGGCCGTAGCGGAATGGATAACGGCCGGTCATCAGCGCGGCGCGCGTGGGCGTGCACATCGGCTGGACATAGAACTGCGTGAACTTCGCGCCGCCGGCGGCCAGCGCGTCCATGTTCGGCGTCTTGATGTCCGCGCAGCCGTTGAACCCGACGTCCTTCCAGCCAAGATCGTCAGCGACGATGTGAACGATGTTGGGCTGCTTGTTTGCAGCGCCGGCAGGAGCAAGCGCGCCGAAGAGCGCCGCGCCCGCCGCCAACAGTGACAAGCCACAGCTTCGTTTCTTTCTTTTCATAGCTTTGATTTCTCAAGAGGTTGGTGCGCTATCGCGCAGATGACGGTGACATAACTCATGGGACGACCAGGCTAGTGATGTGTCTCACAAATAGCTGGTGTTTTGTTGCGCCCAAAATGGGCTGGGGCGAGGCGCGACGAGGGAGCATATCCGCAGCGATCTGTGACCGAGGAGCAACGAAGCCCCAGGCCATTTTCGGCGCAACCCTTC
>DATLUX010000099.1:0-7345 GCA_035577805.1 Verrucomicrobiia bacterium | reverse complement strand
GTGTGCGGCAGGATTTTGTCGTGCTGGAACGGCCCCGCTCTTGCGCGCAAGAGCAGGGCGAGCTGGCGGTGCGGCTGGCCGTGAGCGGGGCCACGGTCGAGCCGGCGGCTGGTGGCGCGCGGCTGGTGCTGGAAAACTCCGGGCGCAAGATTGCCTACAGCCGGTTGCGCGTCACGGATGCGACGGGCAAAGAATTGTCGGCGGGCATCGAAGTGACGGGGGCGGGGCGGGGCGCGGACAGCTTTGCGAGCGAGCCGAATGACGCTGCGGGAACACACGCGGGCGCTCCCATGCTGGTCGTGGTGGTGAAGGACGCGGAGGCGGTCTATCCCGTGCGCATTGACCCGACCTTCAGCGATGCTAACTGGGTCAGCGGATGGGGAATTCGCGGAGCGAACGCTGGCATTCTCGCGGCGGTAGTGGATGGCGTGGGCAATCTCTACGTTGGCGGCGAATTCACGGTCGTCGGAGACGTGATTGCCAATTACATCGCCAAATGGGACGGGAGCAGTTGGTCGGCCCTTGGGTCGGGGATCGGTAGCGGTGGCAGTTTCGTGCCCACTGTTTTGGCGTTGGCGGTGTCGGGCAGCGACCTGTATGCGGGGGGCGATTTCCGGATGGCGGGCGGCACCGTGGCCACCAACGTTGCTAAATGGAACGGGAGCAGTTGGTCGGCCGTGGGCTCCGGGGTGATTTACGGTCCCGTGGCGGCGCTAGCCGTGTCCGACAACGAAGTGTACGCAGGCGGCGGGTTCAATCCGAGGGGTTTCGTTGTCAAATGGAATGGGAGCAATTGGTTGTCGTTAGGTTCGTCGTTGGGTTCGCGCATGAATGGTGTTGTGACGGCGCTGGCGACGTCGGGCAGCAACTTGTATGCGGGAGGCTTTTTCACAAGCGCGGGTGGCATCGCGGCGACCAACATTGCGAAATGGAATGGGAGCCGTTGGTCACCGCTGGGCTCAGGCATGGGTTGCCCTTCTCGCCCCTCTGATACCTCTGTGTATGCGCTGGCAGCGTCGGGCAGCGACGTGTATGCGGGCGGCTTTTTCACGACGGCGGGAGGCAACGCGGCCAATTACATCGCCAAATGGAACGGGAGCAGTTGGTCGGGGCTGGGTTCGGGGACGGACTTCACAGTGTTCGCGCTGGCGGTGTCGGGCACCGACTTGTATGCGGGCGGCCTTTTCACGACGGCCGGAGGCAGCGCGGCCAATTACATTGCCAAGTGGGACGGGAGTAGTTGGTCGGCGCTGGGTTCGGGGATGAACTTCCGTGTGGGGGCGCTGGCGGTGTCGGGCAGCGACGTTTATGCGGGGGGCGAGTTCGCGACGGCCGGCGGCAGACCGGCCAATTACATTGCCAAGTGGAGCGCGAGCAGTTGGTCGGCGCTGGGTTCGGGGATGGGTATGAACAGAAGTGCGTACACTTTGGCGGTTTCGGGCAGCGACGTTTATGCGGGGGGTGCCTTCACGACGGCAGGCGGCAGCGCGGCCAATTGCATTGCCAAATGGGACGGGAGCAGTTGGTCGGCACTGGGTTCGGGGATGGACAACGCTGTGTATGCGCTGGCGGTGTCGGGCAGCGACGTTTATGCGGGGGGTGCCTTCACGACGGCAGGCGGCAGCGCGGCCAATTACATTGCCAAGTGGGACGGGAGTAGTTGGTCGGCGCTGGGTTCGGGGATGAACTTCCGTGTGGGGGCGCTGGCGGTGTCGGGCAGCGACGTGTATGCGGGGGGCGAGTTCGCGACGGCCGGCGGCAGACCGGCCAATTACATTGCCAAGTGGGACGGGAGTAGTTGGTCGGCGCTGGGTTCGGGGATGAACAACGCTGTGTATGCGCTGGCGGTTTCGGGCAGCGACGTGTATGCGGGGGGCGATTTCACTACGGCGGGCGGCACTCCGGCCAATTACGTTGCCAAATGGAACGGTAGCGGTTGGTCGGCGCTGGGGTCGGGGATGGGAATGAACAGAGTGGCTGTGCTGGCGGTTTCGGGCAGCGACGTGTATGCGGGGGGCACGTCCACGACGACGGGCGGCAGCGCGGCAGGTAATGTCGCCAAATGGAACGGCAGCTTTTGGTCGGCGCTGGGGTCGGGGATGGACGGCATCGTGTATGCGCTGGCGGTGTTGGGCAGCGACCTCTATGCGGGGGGCAGGTTCACGACCGCGGGCGGCACCGCGGCCAATAGCATTGCCAAATGGGACGGGAACAGTTGGTCACCGCTGGGCTCAGGAATAGGCGGCATTGTTCCCGGCGTGTCTGGTTCCGGCGTTGCTGCGCTGGCGGTGTCGGGCAGCGACATGTATGCGGGGGGTGACTTCACCACCGCAGGGGGGAAGGTGTCAGTATACATTGCCCGTGCGTACCTGCCGGCTCTTCCTGCTCTTTCGGTGCTTCGCTCCGGCGCGGGCGTAATGGTTTACTGGCCATCGGCTGACTCGGCCGGTTTCGTGTTGCAGGAGGCCGACACCCTGGCTACCCCGGCACGCTGGGTCACAAGTGTTGCCAGCGTCATCAACGACGGCGTCAACAAGTCTATCACCATTCCCGCTGCGAACAGCTCGCAGTTGTTCCGACTAAGCAAGCCTTGAAGAGAGCACGGGATCTTGTAGCGGGGTAGAACTAATCAGCCACCGGGACCCGAGCCCGGGTGGCCTGAAGGAAGCGACGCACCGCGGTTTATCTACTTCTCCCCTTTCGTGCGCGGGTCCCCGTGCAAACGCACGACGCTGTGGTATTGCACGGGCTCGTTCTTGATGAAGGAAATGTTGCTGCGGAGGGAAGCGATGAGGTCGCCGTCCGGCAGCAAAGCCAACCCAGCGCTGTTCAGGGGCGCGGCGAAGGAATCATTGCCGCCGACTTGAAAACTTTGGTCGAGCGAACCATCGGGATTCAAGCGGACGATGCCGGTGGCCCAGACGCCGTTGTAAAACCCAAAACCGCCGTTGGCCAGGATCTTGCCATCGGGTTGGTTCATGGCGGCGAGGAGAAAGGCGCGGAATTTTCCGCGACTCGGATGTAACGCCGCGAGATCATTGCGCGCCGGCAAACGCGCGAAGAATTCCTGAGTCAGATCCTGGGCCTCGTGTTCATCGTGACCCTTTCTCCGGATGTAAGCATAAAGAGGGTACCAGGTAAGTGACGCACAGTCGTTCCAGCGCTTCCTGGGCCGCCGCGGAGGTACCTTCTCGCGTCGCCTGCACAACGCTCCAATGCGTGGTGACAAACCAATCGATGGACTCCCCGTGCTCCCTTGGGTTCTCTTCGGCCACGGGGCGATGCTACGGAAGCGCAGACAGAAAGCGAGTCTGGTGTTCCCTCTCCCCTGAACAGGGCAGGGTGAGGGGTGAGAACGTCGGAGCGTGTTTGCTTCTCGAAAGGCGTGTCGACCGAAGAGATTCGTGTCGAGCCGTGCAGTGTGAACGTTCTTTTGCTCGATTTTCGCACTCAGAAGAGCACAAGAGCCGCCCTCAAGGACTGAAGACCCGAGTCGGAGCCCTCTCCCCGTTGAGGCCGTTGAGGGGAGAAGGAGTCGCGCCTGCGTATCGTCCTTCGTAGCATGTGGGCGCGCATGATACGCTAAACTCCTAATAGACCGCCCGCTACAATTCGCGATTCAAACCAGGACACTATCCAACTGCGAACTTGTCGCGCGCGCTCTGCCAGTTACGATTCTCCTGCTGTTGTTAAACATCATCTATGAAGCCAATCGAGGGTTACTTTCTCATCAAACCAGAAAATCTCTTTTGGAGGCCTTCCAATATGATGAAAATCCCCAACGCCGATTTTCTCGAGCGCACCAAGAGCGAAATTTTGGGAGCCAGACTATGGCGGCTTCCGCCGCGCAGTGCCAACACGCTGCATCGGCATCCCAAGATGGAAGAATTCTATTTTGTGATCGAAGGCGTTGGCCGGATTCGGATTGGAGACGAGACCATCACGGTTCCCCAATATGGAGCGGTGCTGGTTGGGCCGGAACAGTTACGCCAGGTTTTCAATGACACCGAGGAGCCGGTGCTCTGGCTCATTGTCGGCGCGCCAGAGAAGGAGTTGGAAGCCGGTCAAACCCTCGACCAAAAACTGCTCTACCCGGTGGACCCGACCCAATTGCCGAGGGAATTGGAGGGAGCCGTTTGGCCGCCGAAGACCTGAGGGTGAACTGTCGCTGTCCCTGGTTGCGTGCACGTCCTGCGCAACTTTCTCTGCGGACTGGTTTTTGAGGAGGCCATGAAATTGCCCCCGTTGGGTTTGCTTGCCGCTGTCGCGCTTCTTTCCGGGTGCGGAGATCAGAAAAAAGTGGATCCACTCGAACGCGCCGACGCCGCCGCGGGGCTCGAACACAAAACCGACGAATTCGTAGAAAAATCGGACGCCGATCTACGCCAACATATGGCCCAATGGGCTCGCGATGGCTGGAACGTGCAATCGATCTCGTCCCGCCTGGTGCAGGCCGACGGCACGGTCTTACGAAGAGCAGAATTGAGTCGCGAGAAGAAATAACCTCGTCGCCGGTGGATCAACGGGGGATAGCGCGGGATTCCCTGGACCCACACGGCTTTACTCCGTCAGACATGGCAATGGCTTGGAACGATTTGTTTGTCTGTGAAATCCTGCTTTGGAGCGCATTTACGCCGAGCCGTTCGCCAACAATCGCGCGTCCATCCGCGTTCTTGAAAAAGCCGGGTTCGTTTGCGAAGGTCGCTTGCGCGCCCGCATCTTTAAGGATAACCAGCGTTTGGATTCCTTTTTGTATGCCCGCGTGCGTGATGCGACCTAAGCACCCTCGCTCGCCAGGCGCGTCTTGTCTGAAAGGATAATCGATATGCTCGAAACACCACGTATCATCCGGACGACCGCGCAACCGGCCGCGGTCATTCACCTCACCATTCCGAAGGATGAAATTCAGAATGTGATGGGTCCAGGCCTGGGGGAATTAATGGCCACCCTGGCCGCTCAGGGCATCAAACCGGCGGGCGCGTGGTTCGACCACCATTTTAAGATCGCCGACGACTCATGGGATTTCGAAATCTGCGTGCCGGTTAACGCGCCCGTCGCCGCCGCGGGCCGGGTCAAACCGGGCCAGCGCCCCGCCCTGAAGGCGGCGCAGACGATTTATCGTGGCCCCTATGAAGCCCTCGGAGACGCGTGGGGCGAATTCCTCGAGTGGATTACAGCCAACGGACATTCCCCGGCCCAGGATCTCTATCAGTGTTACGCCATCGGACCAGAATCGAGTCCCGACCCAGCCAACTGGCGCACCGAATTAACCAAACCGCTGAAGAGTTGATGCAAATGAAAAAGACGGAGGATTGGAAAGACACATCATCCGCGAACGACGCGGAACACCTGGACGGCTTGTTCAGGCGAGCGGTTTCTGCCATCGATGCCGGCGATGACGTTGCCTTGGAACGACTGCTGGCGGAACATCCAAGGCTCGTCCGTGAGCGATTTGAATCTCCCGGTGAATGGTTGCGCACGCAAATCGGCGCGGCGCTCGACGGCTTCTTCAAGCACCCTTACCTGCTCTGGTTCGTGACCGAGGACGCGGTTCGCACCGGACGGTTGTCCGCCAAGGTTGCGGCCGTTGCCCGCGTCATTATTCAGGCAGCGCGGCGGGCGGGCGCGCCGGATTTTCAACAGCAACTCGATTCAACCCTGCATTTCACGGTATGCTCGCCGATTGGGCGGGAGGATGGTCGGCAACTGGAACTGCTGGACGTGCTTATCGATGAAGGAGCCGCGCTCGAAGGCGCGCCCGTGCAGGCCCTTATTTGCTACAACGCGAAGGCTGCTGAACACCTGCACAAACGGGGCGCCAAAGTGACATTGCCAGCGGCCTTATGTCTCGGACGCTGGGATGACGTGGAGCGTCTCGCACCCCAGGCCACAACCATCGAAAAGCAGATCGCTTTGGGGTTGGCCGCGCTGAACGGAAAAGCCGAGGCTCTGGCGAGGCTGTTGCCTCTCGGCGTGGATCTAAATGCCTTCACCGCGAGTTTTTATACGCACGCCACGCCCTTGCATCACGCCGTATGGTCAGGTTCGTTGGCGGCGGTGAAGGTCCTGGTCGAGGCGGGAGCCAACCTCACCACGAAAGACAAAGCGGAGGACGCGACTCCGCTGGGCTGGGCCGAATATGCCAAGACGTTGCCGGAACGGACGACTCGTGGAATGCAGGACGCGGAGATCGCGGCTTACCTGCGCGAGAAAAGTGCCAGCGCGTGACGACGCTCATGAAAGTCTGCTCCTATTGCGGTCGGGCGATGCTGCTGTAACGCACTGTTTTGAGTGCGGGACCGAGTTTGTCGCCGAGCGGGCCGACATGGCGCCGGTCCTGCGATGGGGCCGCACGTGGATCAAGGCTGCTTGTGGCTATATCGCTGTAATCCTCTCTGGCGAGCTCCGCCGCTGGTGGACCATTCTCACCCCTCACCCGCCTTCGCCCTACTGGCTACGGCGGGCAGGCCCCCGCCCTCTCCCCGTTGAGGGGAGAGGGAGTCGCGCGAGCCTACGACTGGATTTGCACTTTCGGTTCGAACGGAGTCCTGTCGACGACTTACTTGACCACGGGTCGCAAGACGATATTCCGGTACTCCACGCTGGAATGATCGCCTTGCAGATAAATGGGGCCGGGCCGTGATTCATCGGACCAGAGAGCGCCGCCGGTGCAGCCGAGGATCGGTTGGTTATCGATGGTCTTTGTGCCGTTGTGAATGACGGTGAGATGGCGGTCGACCAGGGTGATGTCGAAGGACTGCCATTCACCCGGGGCTTTGGAGACGTTTTCTGTCGGCATGATGCGGCTGTAGAGCGCGCCGCAATTGTGCGGGTCGTTCTTTTTGCCGAAGGAGTTGGCCACTTGCACCTCATAGATGCCCCGCAAATAAACGCCGCTATTGCCGTCTTCGGGCACGCGAAACTCGAGTCGGATGTTGAAGTCTTCAAATTCGCGTTCGGTGCGGATATTTGCATAAGACTGGTGTTTGCCATGCTCCTGAACGGGATGATTGCTGAGAACACCGTCGACAGCCTTCCAAGCGCTGGGATCTTTTCCGATCGTTTTCCAGCCGGACAGATCCTTGCCGGTAAAAAGTGGGATGGGCGCGCCGAACTTGACTTTGGCCAGGTCCGGAGCCGGTGGCACCGGCGGGATGCGTTGGCCGTTGAAAGTTGCTTGACCGCGGACCTTGCCGTCGGCGCCGATCGTGGACGTGGTGAGCTTCAAGTTGTCGCCATCGACTTTCGCCGTGATGGTTTCGATGGACTTCTTCATCTCACTTTTGCCTTCGGTATCTCTCTGCCGTGATTGGTTTTCGCGGGTAACGATCAGCGTATCGCCGTC
>DATLUX010000098.1:0-9704 GCA_035577805.1 Verrucomicrobiia bacterium | reverse complement strand
GCCGCAGGCCGGGTGAGGGTCAGGTTCATGGGTAGCCGGGACCTCCGAATTTCGGACGCACATTGGACCCATGAACCCAAATCTAACGTAGCAGCCGAGGTAACGAGGCTCTGATCTCTTTCCCGACGAACGCGCCCGGATTAGAGTGAGCCTCCTTACGTCGGCTGCTACGAGACAGGAAAGGTTCATGGGTAGCCCGGACCTCCGAATTTCGGACGCACATTGGGGCCATGAACCCAACCCAAATCTCACGTAGCAGCCGAGGTCACGAGGCTCGATCTTTTTCCCGGAGAACGCGTTGGGGTAGAGTGAGCCTCCTGACGTCGGCTGCTACCTGAGGGTCGGTTCATGGGTAGCCTAAAGCAAACCACTAGAGACCTTGATTCTGAAAAGAAGGGGTGAGCAGATCAAGTCTAACGAGGCGGGGCCTCAGCGCGGAGCGGCAAGGCACTCCAAGGCGCCCAGTCTTGCAAAGAATCGTCTTCGCCTTGCTGTTCTGAGGCTCTGGCTCGTTAGAGCTTGATACCCACCAACCGAACGAACATTGAGTTAGCCGATCGCTTCAATCTCACTTTCAGGGTGTTGGGCACCGATTGATCGACGATGACGTTGTCGCCGCTGGTGACGGCTTCCGTCCAGGCGTTGTTATTCAGCGAAGGGGCGAGTTGCACCGACAGGATGGCGCGTTCGGTATTCGGACGCAGTGGGACGGTCAATTGGAGGTATTGCGGATCGCTGGGATCAGCCTCCAGCTTGGGCAGTTGATTAGCCACCTGGGGCGAACCGTCGTTCAACAGGTACTCGATGAAATTGGGAACGCCGTCTCCATCGGAGTCCGCCGCCGGATCGGTCAGGTTGGCGCCGGGATACTCTGCGGCCCATTCCTGATAATTGAGCCTGTCGGGAGGATGTTCGATGCTCAAGGACCAAGTGCTGAGAGTCCCCACGTTCGGAGAAGCCCGATCCGCCACTTTCAGACTCCAGGCTCCGCGGGCGCGTTCGCCCATGAAGATCCGGACATCGGGCAGATTAATGCTGAGCTGATTACCGGCCGTGCCGGTGGGTTCCCGGAGCGTGTAGCTTGTGCCCGACGGCGCGGTTAGCGAAACAAAGAGATCTCCCACATACGCGTGCGGGATGCTCACTCGCACACCCAACTTACTCACTTCCCAGTCATCCTGAACATTAATGACAGAAGTGATGCCGGGATTGGGATAGTCGGGAATGGGTTGGGGACCATTGGTGCTGGCGACCAGATTGGTCGTGCCTTTTTCATACACCATCAGCCGCGCCGCCGGACTGGTCTGTGATCCCAGCCCGTTGCTGACCTTAATCTTGTAGAATCCGCGCTGATCCAGGGTCAGCGGAGTCAAGGCCAGCTTGTTGCTGGTGGCACCGGGGATAGGAAGGTCGTTTTTGAGCCACTGATAGGAAATCGGGGTGGCGCCATTGGCAGCGACCTCATAGGTCAAGTTCTCGCTCACGCGCATGACCTGGGACGTCGGCCCCGTGCGAATGGTGGCCGGACCGGTGAGGATCGAGGGATCAATCGAGTCGATGATGGTCCGAAGCGCAGCAGCGCCAGGATAACCGGAATCACGATACAAGACTTCCCATTGTTTATGGGAACGCTCCGGGTTAACGGCATTGATGATGGCGAAGGTTGGAATAAATCCGTCGCCGAATTCATTGTAAGCCTGGCCGCTGAAATCATCGCACACCAAGTGCAACTTAAAGGCACTGATAAACGCATCGGTGGCCGCCGGGTCCTGCGACTCGATATTGATCGACATCACCACCACCGGCACCCCATGGGCGTTTCCGTGTCGGGTCGCGTAATAGTCATCGACATTCGCCCTCAGGTCGGGGGACGAGGCTTGGCAGGGCCCGCACCAATACGCCCAGAAATCCAGAACGATCACCGTGCCCGGGTAATCGTAGAGATGAACCGGCTGCCCCGTCTTATGATCGGTTACCGTGAAGTTCGGGGCGACATCCCCCACATTGACGAGTGCGCCGGCGCAGGGCTGGATTGTGATCACGCAAGCAGACGCGATTAAACCGGCCGTGAGATAGCTGCAAATGGCTTGTAGACCTCCCGCATGCGAATACTTATTCATAGAATTTGGTGACCGTTCCTGGACAAAACGAGACCCTACCGATTCAAAACCGATATGCAATCCCGAACTTGACTAGCCACCAGTTGCGATCCCGGTAAAGATTCTCAAAATCCCCCGCATTCGTCGGCAGATCGCCGTAGCGCGTAAAGTAGGGGCCCGCCGCCAGATCGACGGCGATGCGGTCCTGGGCGTAACGGATGCCCAGCCCCACCAGGACAGTGTCCAACGGCGGTTGCGCGCTGGAGATGATCGTGGGATCTCGGATGAATCCGTCGTCGGTGTAATAGTGGGCAAAGGCCCTCACGAACCAGTGCTCGTTCCAGTCACGTTCTACGGTTCCCTCGACAAAGTACGCCCAGAAATCCGGCCCTTCCCACGTGCCGCCGAAGGCACTTTTCAGTGTCCAATGTTCCCCCGCCGCGTAGTTCACCTGGTTCTGATACGAAAAACGCAAATCCCGGTCAGTGGCTGCAACGAACTGCACACTGTTTTGCATTCTCAACCGTCGAGTTAGCACATTCTCCAGGGCCACTCGACCTGACCAGGTTTGGATCAGATCCAACCCCCGAATTAACGGCTCGAACAGCGGCTTGTCGTAACTGGGCGAGACGGCGTCGCGTTGGTAAGCCACTTCCGCTTGTGCAAAAGCTACCGCAGGCACGTACTCCCAACGGAAGCCGCCGGAGAGATTGTAGCCCCAAGGGTCGACCTCCTTGTAGCCCGGAAGGCGGGAGAAGCTTTGTCGATAAAACTCTTCCAGCCAGATGGATTTGTAATCGGCGAAGCCGTTGTAATAACCGCCATTGGCGAGCCATCTCCAGTTCGGGACCAGATCACCTTTCAGCGCCACTTGTGCGCCCCAGTAGCTTTCGGTGAGTTTGGCGACTTCGTTTAAGCCCGGGATAATGATGTCCGGCACGTAGGTCAGATCGTAACCCTGATACGTTGCAGTCAATTGCCCTTCCCAGGTTCGTTGCACGTGACGGCCTGAGATCCTGACACTCGACAGATGCACGTCGTCGGTATTGAGGAACTCCGATGCCACGTCCGCCGTCTGCGTGCCCGCGCCGCCGCTCAGCCCCGACGGCATTGCCCGATCCATCGGCATCTTCTCTCCGATCTGGTTGATAATCGCCCGAATGCCCTCGGCGCCTCCAAGTCCCGACTGATGATGCACGACTTGCCAGTCGAAATGATCGGCCGTGGAACGGTGGCCATCCAGAATCACGATAAACGGAAGGCCTTCGCCTCCGAGTTGCTGCAGGAGCCGGCCCTCCGGATCGTCATAAGCCTGCCGTAGGCCCGCGCGGGCCATGAATTCCTTGGTCCGCTCCGGGTTTTCCGCTTCCACATTGATGGAAAGCACCTCCACTGGGATTCCGTTGGCGTTGCCACCGCGCGTGATGAAATGTTGGCGAACACCCGTCTCCAGTTCGCGCGAGGCCGGCAGGCATGGCACACACCAGTAGGCGAAGAAATCGAGGACCACAATCTTGCCGTTGAACTCCGATAACCGCGTCATCCGGTTGCCGCCCGATTCTCGCAGGGAAATGTCCGCTGGAAGTTGTGGTGAGTGGGCGAGCAGCGGCCGTTGGCTTCCACAAAGGAAAAAGAAAAGGAAAAAGAAAAGTAGAAGGCATGATAGCACCCCAGGGCGCCGTCCCAACGCCCGCCTCATTTGCACGAGGTGCATCCCCCCGCCTGAGCGCCCCCGGAAAAAGCCGATCCCGGCTCGATTTGCACCGTCAGGTTAGGCCGGCTCCCGAACACAGCCGATTCTTCGAAGATCATGTTCGGCTTTGAAACCAGCCGCTGCTCATGGACGCCAACGTGCGCGCAACCGCACAGCCAGCAGCCAATGAGCCCGAGGCAAGCGCCTTGGATCAGCCTCCGTTGCCGCGCGTAAACTGGGTTCACTGCGCCACGATCCGGGAATCAAGTTCGTTTGTCCACAGCATTCTAAAAGTGTGGACGAACAGGAGCGCATTCGAGCGATGCACCAACTGTAGCGGCGGTCTATGACCGCCGCTTTTTCTCGCTGCTTTCGCGCACGGCGGCGGTCGCAGACCGCGGCTACAGGTGTGCGGTTACGGCTTTAGGATATGATCGAACTGAGCCGGGTCGCCGGTCTGTTCCAGGTGCCGTCGCAGGTTGTTGGCGGAGAGTTGTTGGACGCTGCCGTCGCCCATCAGCATGTTGCCGACATTATTGTGGATGTTGCCCTGCCAGATGGAGGCGGCGGCCGTCAGCATGGTGGCGTTGTTGATTTGCGCATTCGCGCAAAGCTGGTTGTCGGTGCCCGTGACATTCCGGTCTCCCGCGACTTGGACCCCCGAAAGGCTGTCGTCAGAGTCCGTGGCCGCGAAATAGCTGAGCGCCCGGTTACCCATGACTTCGAATCCTGAGCCGGGAAGCGTCCCCCAATCATTGGCTTTGTCCTTTTCGCTGTCGCTTGGGCACTTGAAGACCTTGGGAGTGCTGATCTCGTCGCGGATCGTAAGGAAATGGCGCCAAGCCTCGGTCTGCCCCTGGCTGCCCCCGTCGGTCGCCGGCAGCCTCCACGGAAAACGGCTCTCGTTGTCGTCGGACCACATCCGAAAGGCGAGTCCGAGCTGGCGCAGGTTGTTGACGCATCCAATCCGCAAGGCCTTGTTCTTTGCCTTGGAAAGTGCCGGCAGGATCATGCTGGCCAGGATCCCAATAATGGCGATCACCACCAGCAGTTCGATCAAGGTAAACCCTCGAACGGCGCCGGATTTATTTGCTCGGAGCATTCCTTAGACTAACGGATGGAGCAGCCGGACGCAAGAAACACCAGACTGCCCTTGGATCCGGTTTACAAATCGCCTAGGTTCCCCCGAATGTCATTCTCCGAACAGCCATCCATTCAAGCAGCGCGAGATCGAGCGGGATTATGCAGAGTTCTTGACCTCATTCTGCGTCGGCCCGATTTGACCTCGGCCGAACTGCAGTCCGGTTGCGCTGCCGCGCAGGCTCTCAACCTGGCCGGCGTCTGCGTGGCCAGCTCTCGCCTCCTCCAAGCCGCGACCCTTCTCGAAGACTCGACCGTCCGCATCATCTGCTCAATCGGGGCGGCCGCCATGGACTCGGATGTCAAACGGTACGAAACGGAAGTCGCTGTTGACGCCGGCGCGCACATCATCGAACTCACCCCGAATCTGGGCAGGCTGCGCGATGGCGAGAACGCGTTAGTCCTGCGTGAACTGCGAGACGTGGTCGAAGCGGCGGATGAACGCCCGGTGCGCGTGCTGTTGCCGATCGAGATTTTCGCCGCGCTTGGTTCCGATTGCCTGAGCTTCCTGACCGAGGATTCAGGCGTGGGTGGCCTCGTTTTGGTCTGTTCTGGCCCTGGCCCTGGCCCTGCCGATGCCGAAACCGTTAAGCGCGCCAGGGAATCGTTGAACGAACGGTTATCCGTCAAATTGGACAGTGCTGGGTTGGCCTGGGCCCAGGTTGTTTCTCTGCATGCCGCCGGGGCCGATCGGTTTGCGACCGTTTTGGGCGCCGAAGTCCTGCAGGAACCCTGAACGTCAGTTCTTCGTGTTAACGCAGACCGGCATAAAGAACCGTACAAAACGGAAGGCAGAAGGGTGCAAAAAGAAAAGAAAAACAAAAGAGCCGGATTGCTCCGGCTCTTTGGTGACAAGGTCATTTACGCCTTCACCCAGGCGCTCAGAAGGGTAACGAGGCCAACTATTGTCGCTGTTCGAACCTCGTTACAAGCAAGACCTTTCTGCCAACCCTAAACGAACAGCGAAATGCACAAAACTTCGTAAGATTGGATGGGGCCCGGAAGGCGAACGTTCAAAAATTGTGGGAAAAGTTTCGGCGTCTTTTCCAAGTCGTTTATAAAAAGTATCTTACATGCCTAGATCGCTTACAGCACACTAGCTGACGAGCGGTTGCGGATTTCTCCAAGTGTGGCCCTTTACGGAAAGCAGTTGGTCAGAGGCTGTCGGCCCCCACGTGCCCGCTTCATAAAACTCCGGGTCATTCAGCGACTGGTTAGTCCACGCCTCGCGGATGGGATCGACAATGCTCCAGGCGGCCTCCACCTCGTCCCGGCGAATGAACAGGGTCGCATCTCCCTCCAGCGCATCCAACAACAAGCGTTCGTAGGCTTCCGGCGTGTAGGCGCCAAATTCTGCGTCGTAACTGAAATGCATCCGGACGGGCCGGAGTTGGACGGTCGTGCCGGGGATTTTCCCGTTGAACCGCAGCGTAATGCCTTCGTTTGGTTGCAGGCGCAGGGTGATAGCGTTGGCGTCGAGTTTGCTTCCGCATTGGGCCGCAAAGAGAACATTGGGCGTGGGTCGGAATTGGACACGGACTTCGCTGGCGCTGAGGGGCAGGTTCTTTCCCGTGCGGAGGTAAAAAGGAACGCCCGACCACCGCCAGTTGTCCACGAAGAACCTTGCGGCCACGAAAGTTTCGACGTTCGACCCGGGTTTAACCTTGGCTTCCTGGCGGTAAGCCACGCGGTTTTCATTTCCGACGGCGCCATCGGCGTATTGGCCGCGGATGACGTTGGTGGCGACCTGGCTGGGATGCAGCAGCCGCACGGAGCGGAGCAGCTTCACTTTTTCGTCCCGGACAGCTTCGGCTTCCAGGGAGAGGGGCGGTTCCATGGCGATCAGGGCCATGACCTGAAGGAGGTGGTTTTGTACCATGTCCCGCAGCGCCCCAGCTTCTTCGTAGTAACCGCCCCGGGAGCCAACGCCGATCTGTTCGCTCACGGTGATTTGGATTTGCTCGACCGATTGGCGGGTCCAGAGTTGCTCGAAGATGGCGTTGGAAAATCGGAACATGAGAATGTTCTGGACCGTTTCTTTGCCGAGATAATGGTCGATCCGGTAGATCTGCCGTTCGTGTGCGAACCGAGTGAGTTCAAGGTTCAGTTGGCGGGCGGAGGCCAGATCATGGCCAAAGGGCTTCTCCACGACGATCCGTTGCCACCCGGGTGCTTCGTCATTCTTGCGCAGAAGCCCCGCCTGAGCGAGATGCTCGGTAACCTCCGCAAACTGGCTCGGCGAAGTAGACAGGTAAAAAAGCAGGTTGCGCCGAACGGCTTCATTGGGTGCTTGGGCCAGCTGTGCCCCCAATGCCTGGTAGCCGCTTTTGTCGGAAAAATCCCCCTGGCAATAGTAAAGATTCGACGAAAACGCCTTCCATGTGGCCGCGTCGAGGTTCTTGGCTTTGGAGAAGGATTCCACCGCCGTTTTCATCTCGTCACGCCAGGCGTCCGACGATTTTTCGCGCCGGGCGAAGCCGACGATGCGGACGGGGTCCGGCAGCTGTTTGGTGGCAAACAACCGATAAAGAGCAGGGATCAATTTCCGGGCCGTCAAATCACCGCTCGCTCCGAAAATCACAATGGTGCTTGGCTCCGCCTTGCGCTTTTTGAAGTCCAGCCGGCAGGTCAGCAACTCGTCCAGTTGGTCGGTCTGATCCATACCGTTGGACAATGCGTAAGCAGCGGGAAGAATTCAACAATTCTTCTCTTCCGCCGGTGGCCGCGCGAGGGCTGGTGGGGAGCGGGGCGCTACAACTCGACCCAGGAGATAATGACGTAATCCTTCCAAGGGCCGTAGCTCCTCAGCGACTCGTCGTAATGAAAGGCATAGTGGCCGGTGACATGGATGGTCTTGGTCACGCAGGCTCCGACAAAATGCAGCACCGCGCTGCCGCCTCCGTTCAGCTTGAAATCAACGCTCGGAGCGTAAATCGCGCCTGTGAAATCGCCGCTGGAAGGAAGGGTGAGGCTCGTGTTGCTGGGCAAACCGTAGTAAACAAAGTTGGTGGCGCGTCCCGTATTGTTGATCCCGCTGCCCCCGAAGTTGGCCGAGGCCCCGGCCACATACAGTCTTAAGCTGGCACCGGGCATGATGTCGACTTTCCCGAGCATGTCCACGTCACCGTCGACCAGCAGGACGGAGTCGCCGGTGACGGCAATTTTCTCGCCGGCTTTCACGGTGAGCTGTGGCATCTCGAAGTTCCCCCCCGGCAGCACGTACTTGTAGACGGCGCCAGTAATCGTCCCGCTGGCGGGAAAAAACCCGCCACCGTTGAAAGGACGGACCACGTCCGGCAACCACATGTTCATGTCATCCCGGGCCCAACCCGGCTCGATCCCGGAATTGCCTCCAGCGTGCCAGGCCAGGCTTCCCACCACACCGTTGGCACCGACACCGACGGTGCCGCTTGGGCCGGTGCTCAAGTGGCCTTTGATGTTGGCGTTGCCCGAGCCGATCGAATTGGTTAACCCGGAGTTGGTCGCCACATCGCCGTTGTCCCTGGCTTTGGCCGGGTCATACAACGTGCCGGTGCTAGCGGTTGGATCGGTGGAATCGAAACTATCAGTCGTGATATTGTTTCCACTGAGATTGATCCGCTCCTTGGCGAGCATGGCTTTGGAGAACACCACGTCCTTTTTGGCGACGACCTGGACAGCCCGGGCGATATAGGCGACACCTCCCACGTTCAGCGCGGCGGCGGCCAGCAGGGGCTGGTTAGCCTGAGCCACCACCGCGGGAAGCCGCACGTAACCGGTGCAAACGATGGTCGGGCGGAACAGGTCGTTGATGTCGATCCGGACCGAATAAAAACCGTCGCCGTACGCGCGTTCGCGGGCGAGTTGGGATCCGATTGGCTGCCAGCCATTGGCGACTAAGCTGAGCTCGCGCTGGTTGTTGAGGTGGGCCATGGCCTCCTCGAGGCCGGCCTCGATCACGGGGATGCAGGTGTTCCAAGCCTGCGAGCGGGCTACTGCCTGGTTCTGGCTTCGCACTAGGCTCAAACAGGACAGGACCACAATCCCGATGATGAAGGACAAGCACACCGTGATCATGAGAATACTTCCCCGGCGGTGCCTCCCTGGTTTGGGCTGGATGTTCATGTCTCCTTCTTGTTCCGGATGACGATGCGCGCCGTCTGTCCTTGTTCCGTATTGATCTTGCGGCCGAACAACGACCGCGAACAACTCCAGGTGACAGTGATCACCTTGCAGTTGGTCATCGTTGTTGAGATCATCGCGTAGGTATTGGATTGAGGATTGCGCTGATAGATCGCGAACTTGAGCTGATCACATTGATTCAGCAGCTTGGTGGAAAGGCCATTCTTGGTCCGGATCAAAGTCCGATCCGTGGGAGAATACACATAACTCAGCTCGGCGCCGTCTTTGTCTGTGCAAACCACGGAATTGACGCTGTAACCGGTCAAGTAACGCACCTGACGCAGGTCGCGGGTGAGATTATCGAGGGCCATGCGGTTCTCGTGATCAAGGTCCACATAATTCGACATCTCGGCCAGGCTCCGGCCGGTGGAGGAAGATAGAATGAGTAACGCTGTTCCCGCGATGGTGGTGAGGGCCACGGCAATCACGATCTCCATGAGGGTGGTGCCAGCTTGACCGCGGCCCCGGCGCGCAGTGGCCGGACGATCATGGGTAGCGTCCACCTGCACATGACGTGCACGCGCATTGGGGCCATGAACCCAACCCAATCTCACGTAGCTATAAGCCGAGGTCACGAGGTACACCCTGAGCCTGTCGAAGGGCTCTGATCT
>DATLUX010000097.1:0-8860 GCA_035577805.1 Verrucomicrobiia bacterium | reverse complement strand
GGCCCCAATGTGCGTCCGAAATTCGGAGGTCCGGGCTACCCATGAACCTGACCTTCGGGAACTCGAAACTCTTGGCCTTCTCACCCCTCACCCCGGCCCTCTCCCCGTTGAGGGGAGAGGGAGCAGTTCATGGTCCCAATGTGCGTCCGAAATTCGGAGGTCCAACCTACCCATGAACCTGACCCTCACCCGGCCTGCGGCCACCCTCTCCCATCCGATGGGAGAGGGGCTGGGGGTGAGGGCTCTTTTTCGGTGGAAGTTCATGGCCCCAATTCGCGTGCACATGACGTGCAGGTGAAAGCTACCCATGAACCGACCCTCAGGTAGCAGCCGACGTCAGGAGGCTCACTCTACCCCAGCGCGTTCTCCGGGACAAAGATCGGAGCCCTTCGCCAGGCTCAGGGTGTACCTCGTGACCTCGGCCGCTACGTGAGATTGGGTTGGGTTCATGGCTCCAATGCGCGTCCGAAATTTCGGAGGTCGAAGCTCTCTACGGTCCCACAGGCGCACACACGACGGATTCATGGCTATCTCAGTCGAGGGAGTTTCGGGTCAGTTGCGGGCTTCTGCCGTCCCGTGACGTAGTCCATGCTGACGCGAGATCGCGAGCGGCTCGGTAACGGGATCTCAACCTCCGATCCATGACCACCTGGGCCACAATTTCACCGGCCACGGCCATCACTCCCAACACCGGCAGAGCTAAAACCAATCCTGTGCCCCCAGCCACTGTGGCGCCGAGAAAGAACATCAACACACTCAGGAGCGGGTGGATGTGAAGTTTGCGACCGATGGTAAGAGGCAGGAAGACGAAATCGTCGAGCAATCGAACGCAAAGGAACAGCGCCAGGCAAATGTAGGCAATGGTCGGACGATCGGGAAAGTCAGTGGCGGCCACGAGCACTACGATAATGCACCCGAGGGCGGAACCCAGGTAGGGTATCCACGACAAAACGGCTGCGGCCAATCCGAGCAATAAGGCCGGCGAAACACCCAGAACAAACAGGCCGGCAGCCAGGCAGATCGTGTCAAGGAACGTGAGCAGGAGCAAACCTTGAAAGAAGCTCCGCAGGCTTTCGTCCAGCCGCGCAAACAAGAGAAGCGACTTCTCAAAGAAAGCATTCGGGATGCTCCGGATAAGGAACTTTTTCAAACGCGTCGAGTCCATAAGCAGGAAATATGTCAGGTACGGCACAAGAAAGAGCGACGGCAACCAAATCAAGAGCTGCAGGGCCAACTTCCCAAGATGTCGGTCGGCGAATTGATCCGTGAATTGTTGGATTTGAAGGTCCATCTTGCGGTCCAAACTTGCCCGCTTGAGCACCGGTGCCACCTCCTCCAGAGTCTGAATGGTTCTTCGAAGGAGGTTCTGCCCCCCGCCCAGGTAGTGGTCAACAGTGTCTTGCAATCGCGCGATCCTGGTCAATAGCTGGGGAGCCAACAGGAAGACGATTCCCACTGTAAGGACCAGTATTACCCCGACAATACCTGCTACCGCCCAGACACGCCTGACGCCGCGGAGCACTAACCGGTCGACCAGGGGACGCAGACAATAATAATTCATCAGCGCCAGCAGACCGGGTACAACCAGCCAGATAATCTTCTGAAACAGAAAGAGCACCAAACAGGTGATTAGGATCGTCACCACCATCGTCACTGCGCCGGGTTGCCGGAACGTATTCATAGACTCGGCGTGTGGCGCTCGCCACGCAGAAGCCGGCGCACGCGTCCGCACATTGTACTGGATAGTCTCACCAGGACTTTCACGCCGATTTTCGTGTTTTTGGTCAATAAAGAGGAAAACTCGGCGCGCAAGAGGGCGACCATCACTGTCCTCTCGGCCGCTACCACGGTCGCAAATCGGGGCGCTTCCTCAAAAAGCGACAATTCGCCCAGCATTTCGCCGGGGCCGATCTCCAGCACTGCGCTTTTCAACAATTCGTGAGATGGATCGACCCGCACTCTACCACTGACCACCACGAAGATTCCGTGACCGATGTCGCCCTCCTCGAAGATTATCTCACCTTTCTCGTAAACCCGCTCATGGAGCAGTTCGTCCACCTCCAGGGCCTCCTTGAAGGTCAGGTCATGGAAGACGTCAAGGTTTCTAAGGGTTTGGACCCGCTCCCTGTTCGCCGGCGTCCGAAACAAGTGCACAGCCTTGCTGAATCGGCTTAGCGTTAGCATTCGAAGCGCCATTTAGGGGAGTCTAGTTGCGGATTAGAGACCGCGCTATTGACCTTCCAGCAGACTGCCACCTATCTCTTTGGAGAGATAAGATGCAAAACCAATTTGGTTTGATTCGCGAGGCGCGCGCGATGGCGCCGGTCAATCACCAACTGCCGGCAGAGCTTGCTTGCCCTCTGATTGAATGCCCGATGGGCTGAACTTTACGGATTCGCGAATGGATACGGCCAGGTCGCGACTGAATTCAGCCGCCACATCGCTCAATGTCGTGGCGATCACTTCCGGGTTTCCTCGCGGAGAAGCGCCTGTCCGAACCAACCTGGCGTAGCCACTCTTCAATGGCATGTCGCTGTCGGGAGCAGCGGTTCGCCATTGGGCAATCAGCGTGCCCGTCCCGCCGGTGTCCACGTCGAATTGCTGCACACTGATGAACACTCTTACCATCACCTGGTCGTGTCCCCAATCCGTCAGATAAATGCTGTCCGAGGACAACAAGCGGGACAGGTTGGCCGCCACTGTCCGCTGGAAACACTGGTCGAGTCGCTCGCCCCAGAGCGCGTCCTCCAAATATTCGATTTCATTGGTGCGATTGCGAACCGCCATCGAATTTCGCAGAAGATAGGAGGGCATCTTGACGAAGCCAATTCCTACCGACAAATGTTCAGTCGCGGCTGAAGCTGGTTCATTGGTGGCAATCGGCGCCAGGATAAAGTGGCGGGTTGAGACCGTCGCACGATTCAACAGGCAGCCTGTGAGGAGTATGCCGGCGACGGCCACAAACCCGAGGCGCGGGATGGCGAATCCTGATTTCATGGCTGTTCCTTTGGTCGTTTTTTTCCGATCAATAACGCGTTAGGGTTGCGGTTGAGAAATTCCGCAAGCTCGGCGACGGCGCGGCCGGCATTGCCCAGTTCCTCAAGGGCCTGTGTCAGGTCGGGGCGAATAGCGGAGTCAGGGCCCAACATGTCGGAGACGTTCCGAACGGTGCCTCGCAGATCGGCCAGGGCGTTCCGCGCGTCATACAGCGTGTTGGTGACGCTGTCGGCCAGTGGGTCCACCCGGCCATCAATTCGCTTTAGCAACGTTCCTGCCTGGTCCAAAGTGTGCCTCAGGGAGGCAAAGGAGTTCGTCAGGTCCGGTGTGGTGAGCAGATGATTCGCCGCCCCGAGCAGGTTGGTCACGCCCTCGTTGATTACCCCAAAATTCAACTGCCCGAGGCTGGTATCCAGTCGGGTCAACAGTCCGTTCAGTTTCTCCGAAAGACCGCGGGCGTCGAAATGAGCGAGGTTTGCCAATAGTTGCTCAACGTCGGTGGGCACCGTCGGAATCTCCTGGTGCTCCGGCGTGAGTTGATGAAATACGGGCGGCGGCGCATTAGGTAATATATCCAGCCCGACATAAAGGACACCAGTCACCAGACTTTCGGCGTCCAGGCGGCCGCGGAAACCCTGCCTGATGAGCTGATCCAATCTCGCCCGGCTGCCGATCGCGAGAAATTCATCCGCTTTGGCCTGAGCCAGCTTCTTGTCTATGGTGATAACAACGGGCATGGAAAAATCGTTGCTGGACTGATTATGACGAATCAGCACCTCCACCACTGAACCGACGGTCACGCCCCGGAATTTCACAGGGGCGCCTGGGTTCAATCCTTTGAGCGACGCATCGAAGTAAAGGATCTCCTTTTGTCGCGGGTGAAAAAGGCTACGCGAGCTGAAGATGAACAGCCCAACGACCCCCAAGGTGAGGCCACAAATGAGGAACAGGCCGAGCGCAGTGGGATTTGCTTTCTTGCTCATAGCTGGAGATTACTCCGGTCTGTAAAGAGGCTTCTCATAACGTCGCGCCCCGCTCAGAAAACTCACCGCGGGTCAGGAAGGCCCTTAGTTTCGCGTCACTTGACTGCTTCAATAATTCGCTCGGATTTCCCTGCGCTCGCATCGTCTTCGTATCAGCATCCAGGAAGATGGAGTCATCCGCGATCATGAAGATGCTGGGCAGTTCATGAGTCACCACCACGATGGTTGCGCCCAGGCTGTCACGCAATTCGAGAATCAACTGGTCGAGATTCCGCGAGGTGAGCGGATCCAATCCTGCCGAAGGTTCGTCGAAAAACAGGATTTCCGGGTCCAACGCCATGGCACGTGCCAAACCCGCCCGTGTGCGCATTCCGCCGGAAATCTCCGCTGGATAGTAATCCTCAAAGCCGTTCAATCCTACCAGCGCCAGCTTGAGCCGAACGATATCTTTTACGTCGGACGCGGACCAATCGGTATACTCGATCAGCGGCAGGGCGACGTTTTCAGCCAGGGTCATGGAACTCCAGAGTGCGCCGCTCTGAAAGAGCACGCCACATTTGCGCAACTGGGCCCGGCGTGCTTCGTCGTCCATGCCCCAAAAGCTCTTGCCGTCGTAGAAGACATCGCCCTGCGCGGGACGTCGCAGGCCGATCAGGTGCCGCAACAAGGTGCTCTTGCCGGAGCCGCTGTTCCCCATGATGACGAACACCGAGCCGCGTTTCACTTCGGCGTTGATATCCCGCATGACCACATACGATCCGTAGGCCATGGTCAAATCTCGAATCTCAATCTTGATTTCGTTGGTGTTCACGCGCTGGGCTTCAAATGTGCAACGCATTGCAGAGCACAGCAAAGATGCCGTCCGAGGCGATGATCGCGGTAATGCCTGTGACCACGGCCCTGGTGGTGGCCTCCCCCACCGCAGCGGCGCTGGAACCCGATTGCATACCCCGCAGACAACCGGTGTAGGCCACCAGAAAACCAAAGAAACAACCCTTGCCGACGCCGAGCAGTAAGCTTTTCAATTGAATCGCGTGGACCGTGCGGCTGAGGTATTCGGTGGGCGTGATGTCCAGCATGCCGACGGACACGAAAAAGCCGCCAGCGATACTGATCAAATCCGCAAAAATGCAGAGCAGCGGCATCATCAGGAGCAACGCGACCATGCGCGGAAGGACCAGGAATTCGAGAGGCGAGATGCCGAAAGTTTCCAGCGCGCTGATCTCCTCGTTGACCTTCATCGTCCCGAGCTGCGCTGCGAAGGCGGCCCCTGTGCGGCCACACAGGATGATGCCGGTCATGATGCAGCCCATCTCCCGCACCGTGGCGATTCCCACCAGGTCGGCGACATAAATTGACGCGCCGAACCTCTGCAGCTCAATGGCCCCGACGAATGCCAGAATCAGCCCGACCAGAAAATTGATCATCGCTACGATACCCAATGCTTGTGGACCACATTGATCCATGACCAGTAGCGCGTCGGCCCAGCGGAATTGGGCGCGACCCCGTAGCAGGTTACCCAAAGCCAGCACGTTTTCGCCCAGAAATGCCAGCAGGCCCACTGCTCCTTCCCAGCCCTTGACCGCATGCTCACCCAGGTTCTGTAGAAACCCGGGTTTGGAGCCCGAGATCCGCGCATCCCTTTTCTCGGGCACCGCATTGGCCAACCGCAGCAACCTTCGCACGCCTTCCGGTAGCCCGTCGCCCCGGAAGTCCATCTGTCGATCCCGGCACAGGCTCGCACACCTGACGATGAACGCGACGAAGCGTGAATCCCACCCAGTCAAATGGGTGACGTTAAATTCCAAGGAGCTTACCGCGGGGCCTTCGTTCAAGGACTGTCTAATAGTCTCCACGCTTGGCAATTTGCTCTGTGCGCGCCAATCGCCCGACAGCTGGATCTGCAACAAGCCGGACGATGTTCGTTCGACCAACAGATTTGGGCTGGAAGCAGTTTGGATCACCAGTTATTCCGTAGTTGCAGGAGGATTAAGTGCTTCCTGGGTTTGTCGCGTTGTTCACCAGCGGATTGTGCCAGCCGCCGGGTGGTATGACCCGTTCAACCTCAGTCGGCCCCCACGTCTTTGGTTCGTATTCATAAATCGGCGTGCCGGCCTCGAGCACTGGATCAACGATGCGCCAGGCTTCCTCAACATAATCCTCCCGCGCAAACAACGTGGCATCCCCCGCCATCGCGTCCCCCAGCACCCGTTCGTACGCGTCCATTTCCTTGGCACTGGGATGGTGGCTGGCCAGCAACTCCGATAGCTGGCTCTCCGATTCTTTCACGGACGACGTAACATTGAAGCCAAAGGCCAATTCGACCTCAGGACTGATCCGCAGCCGGACATAGTTCGACTGCAGGCAATAGTTTTTGAACATCGTCGGCGGCTGACGCAACCGGACCAGAGTTTCTGTGCAAGTGACTGGGAGGTTCTTTCCTGCACGGATATAGAAAGGAACTCCGCGCCAGCGCCAGGAATCGATGTGCAGTTTGAGTGCCGCAAAGGTCTCCACCTTCGAATCGGGTGCCACACCCGGCTCCTCTCGATAGCCTCGAAACTGGCCTCGCACCAAGTTTTTCGGCTCCAGGGGCGAGATGGCCTTGAGCACCTTCACCTTTTCGTCGCGAATCGATTCGCTGTCGGTGCGAATGGGCGGCTCCATGGCCAGGTTGGCCAGCACCTGGAAGAGGTGGTTCTGCACGACGTCCCGGACGGTGCCGACTTGCTCGTAAAAAGCGCCCCGTCCCTGCACACCGAAGTCCTCTGCCATTGTAATCTGTACGCTTTCGATGTGCGTGCGATTCCAAAAAGGTTCGAGCACGGTATTGGCAAAGCGGAAGAACAGCATGCTGTGCACAGGTTGTTTGCCCAGGTAATGGTCGATCCGATAAATCGTCTTCTCGTCGAATGTTTGCAGAAGGATCTGATTGAGAGTCCGGGCCGATGGCAGGTCGCGGCCGAATGGTTTTTCGATGATGACCCGCGCGTTGCGCGTGCAATCTGTTCGGGACAGTTGTTCTACCACGGTCCCAAACGCGGCGGGGGGAATGGCAAGGTAGTACGCCGGATGTTGCGCGGAACCGAGTTTCCGACAAAGAGTCTGAAAAGTCGCCGCATCATTGTAGTCGCCGTCCACGTACTGCAGCAGCCCGCAAAGCTTATCAAAGGCTGCCGGATCCAATCCCCCGTGTTTTTCCAGGCTGTCTTTGGCCCGAGCCTTGAGCTGGTCCAGGTTCCAGCCTTGCTTGGCCACACCAATTACCGGCACGTTGAGTGTGCCGCGCTTGACCATCGCTTGCAAAGCCGGGAAGATTTTCTTGTAGGCCAAATCTCCCGTAGCCCCGAAAAACACCAACGTGTCGGCATGAATAGAGTTTTGAGTCATAGCTTTTTGGAGGCTGCTTTTTCAAGGTGGCCGCCGAAACCAAAGCGCATCGCGGAAAGAAGCTTATCCTGGTAATCGGCCTCGCCACGGGACGCGAACCGTTCATACAGCGCCGTCGTCAACACCGGCACCGGAACGCCTTCGTCGACTGCCGCCTTGATCGTCCAGCGGCCCTCGCCGGAGTCGGAGACCCGGCCTGCAAACTGCGCCAGCTTGGGATCGGAGGCCAAGGCGCTCGCAGTCAGGTCCAAAAGCCAGGACGCTATCACACTGCCGCGGCGCCACACTTCGGTAACGTCCGCCAGGTTGAACTCGTACTGATAATGTTCAGGATTGCGCAATGGCGTCGTCTCCGCGTCGGCATCGCTTTGGCGGGTTCCCGCGTCGGCGGCTTTGAGGACACCTAACCCCTCGGCATAGGCCGCCATAATCCCGTACTCGATCCCGTTATGAACCATCTTTACGAAATGACCCGCGCCGTTGGGACCACAGTGCAGGTAGCCTTGCTCGGCCGTGCCATCGAGCTTTTCGCGACCCGGCGTGCGTGAAATGTCGCCAACACCTGGCGCCAGTGTGGCGAAAATGGGATCCAACTGTTGAACGACGGCTTTTTCGCCCCCGATCATCATGCAGTATCCCCGTTCCAGGCCCCAGACACCCCCGCTCGTGCCAACGTCCACATAATGAATGCCGCGGGAAGCCAGTTCTTTCGCGCGTCGCAGGTCGTCAACGTAATACGAATTGCCACCGTCGATAAGGATGTCACCATGTTCAAGCAGCGGCACAAGCTCGGCAATGGTCTGATCCACGACTGCTGCCGGGACCATCAACCAAACCGCGCGCGGCTTAGTCAGTTTCTTAACAAGGTCCGCCGGTGAGTGGGCGCCGGCCGCTTGTTCCTTGACCAGGTCGTTTACCGATTGTGGCGAACGGTCATAGACGACGCACTGATGACCGCCACGGATCAGGCGCCGAACCATGTTGGCGCCCATGCGTCCCAGCCCGATCATTCCGAGCTGCAGAGTTGTCTTGTCTTTCATAATCGGCTCCTCCTATTTGGTGTAAAGGATTCTGATCGATTGCCCGCGCGCAGGCATGGTTGCTCTTTGTCCATGCGGTAATTTGGCCGAGAATCGGACGGTTCACCACTGGTCATTTTGGGGGGAACGTTTCCCCCCCGACGGAACTATCGACGTCTCCCCCTTAAGCAGTACTGGATGTAGAATTCAAGGATCGACTAAGACTAACTGGAGGCACGTCGCACCGCATCTTTGTGGGTGCGTGACCAGGAGTTGCGAAGCCTTCGGAGTCCTCGCGCGACGAGGTTCAATAGAAGTTATTGGAGTTATTTAGTGCCCGAGAGAAAACTCCCGATTTGGAGAGCGTGAGGTATTTCGGACGACTTTGTGGGTGCCGACAACGGGTTAGATTTGCACTCAAGGCCTCGGTGGGGGTTGAGATTGGGTTCGAGCGTGGTAAAAGGGGACATT
>DATLUX010000096.1:0-2552 GCA_035577805.1 Verrucomicrobiia bacterium | reverse complement strand
GGGAGGCGAGGCCGAAGCCCCGCCAGTGGGTCAGGCGGCTTTCAGAAAGAGTTGCAGCTTGCGAGAGCCGACCTTGGTGAAGACCTCACGGGGCTCGAGAATGCCGGCCGCGACCAGTTCGCGCGCCTCGTTCATGTAAAGGCTCGTCGAAGCGCCGCGCTCCGTGCCGGCCTGGTGGATCAGTTTCTCGTGCTTCGCGGTGATGGTCATGGCGCGTGTTCCTGTCCGTCTGTGTTGATGACAGGGATATACGCAAACACGTGAAGTTCGTCAATAGGATTGTCGGGGGTGGGGAGGAATTATTTTTCGGAGGGATGGCCGGAGGCGGCGCGGATCGTGCTAAAGACCGTGCGGCCCTGCAGCCACCACGAGACTGAAGCCCGTTCGGCGTCGCCTCATACTGGCGATGTCGGCGGGTTTCGGCTGGTCGATAGGCGCCGGGGGCCTGGCAGGGTCCTCGGCGTCGGCTTGTTCCGGCCAAAATAGGCAAAAGCGGCGATTGCCTACGACCTCCGCGTGTGCTAGCGCGGTCCTCAGTCCCCAGGGGGCGAGGAAATGCCCGATTCCAACGCCGGGTTGCTGGCCGGTGTCAGCGAAAAGCTGATCCACGCGCTGCCGCCCGCGATGATCCTCCTCGTGATCCTCAACATCGTCTTCTTGGGCGTGGCGACCTACGTGTTCGGCCACAACACCACGGCGCGAAACGAAATGCTGGCTCGGATCATCGAGTCATGCCTCAAAAAGGACTGAACATGGCCGAGCCGTTCCTCGCCCTCATCACGCCACTGAGCTCCGGCGGCGTGCCAACGCATCCCATCGCCCCAGGCGGTCCGCCACCGGGGATCTGGCCTGATCCGGGGCATCCGGCCCACCCAATCGTCATCCCGCCTGACGCGATTGCTCCGGGTCTTCCGAGCCATCCGATCTATCTCCCGCCCGTGATCTGGCCGAGCCCAGGACATCCGGCGCATCCGATCGTTCTGCCTCCGGGCTCCATCGGTCCCGGCTTGCCGACGCACCCGATCGTGTTGCCCCCGCCAGCTCACCCGAGCCACCCGATCGTCATTCCGCCGGGCGCCATCGCGCCGGGTGTGCCAACCCATCCCATCGTTCTGCCGCCACTCGGCATCTGGGGCGGCGCGCCGCCTTACGTCGATATCGGCGGGCCCGGTCCGCAGCCGCGGCCGGAGCATCCCATCGCACCCGGCGGACCGCCTCCTGGCATTTGGCCGAGTCCTGGTCATCCCGACAATTCTTTACCTTTGCCGCCGACGATGGTGCCGCCGGAAGTGCCGCCCGAGCTGGAAAGCATGGCTATCGCGCTGACGAAACTGCCCGGTCAGGACTGGGTTCTGCGGACGGCGACGGTCGGACCCGATCACTCGCTTCCGCCTTTCGCCTCGCAATTGCCGACATAGGTCAATGTTTCGCGAAGGCTCCGTGGAGACGAACAGCAGCGTCGAAGCGGGCCTTCGCGGCCTCCTCCAATGTGTCGAAGCGACCTAAATGGACTTCCTTGAAATTCACCATGATGCGCGCTCGGAAACGGCCGTTCGGAAGGGCGCCAACACCTTTGATGCCAGTCGTGTTGGAAGATCGGATTCGCATGTTGGCACTGTTCTCAGACTTCGTGGCCGCCCGAAGATTGGTGAAACGGTTATTGAGTCTGTCTCCATCAATGTGGTCGATCACGTCTGGAACCGGCTCACCATGCACGTAAAGCCAGACGAGCCGATGCGACCGATACTGAATATGCGCCACGGCTACCACCCGATGGCCGGCAGGAGCGAGGTTTCCAGCGATCTTCCCGGCGTAGCGGGTATTCCACAGACGGAAGCTATGTTCAGTACGGAACATCTCGCGCGGTCGGGGCCGCCATGTGAACTCACCGCTCACGGGATTGTAGTCGAGCAATTCGCGCAACAGAGAGCGAGGGGGTAAGGTTTTGATAGCCATTTCGATCCTCCGTACAGGGTCCGTGGTCAGGGTGCCCAAAGCCGCGACAACGGCCTTGGGTGCCCGCACTCTACCATGAAACCCGCCATCTTCGCACCAGTCGTCTGGGTTCTGTCCATCGCCGGCACGTGGCTGCTCGTCTGGTACGCCGTGGTGCTGTTGGGACGCGCGCTGTGACCCTCCTGCTCATCATCCTGCTGATCGTCATCCTGTTTGGCGGCGGTGGAGGTTATTACGCTTACGGACGATACGGCGGACCCGGAGTCAGCGTCGTCGTGGTCATACTCGTGGTGCTTCTTGTCGTTTTGCTGGTGGGACGACCTTGGCCATGGTGAACAAAATAGCCGCCGTCATCATTGTTTCACTGGTGACTATCATGGCGCTGCCCGGAGACAGGACGCGACTCGACGATGGACTTAATGCCCGTGAACAAAGGGCGGAACGCGACAGGGAATTAAACGCGATGATCGAGCGATCTCGCGCCGAGTTGCATATTCGCGTCCGTTCAGATCAGGCGTTCTGAATGCCATTCGTCAAAGGACAGTCAGGCAACCCAGGCGGTAAGCCGAAAGAGATTAAAAACGTGATCGAAATGG
>DATLUX010000095.1:0-39882 GCA_035577805.1 Verrucomicrobiia bacterium | reverse complement strand
CGGAACAATGGCCGGATCAGAGGACGCCCCGGTCAGGACCAGGTTGGCGGCCGGCGTTTCGGCGTCGCCGATCGTGAAATCGATGGGCGCAAGGACCGAATCCTCGGTGATGGTGCGATTGGAAATGGCCTGCATGGTGGGGGCGGCATTGGCGCGGGTGAAGTTGGTGACCGCATTGTTGGCCGAGGCGGGATCCGGCGCAGAGGTGGTGACAGTCGCGCGGTTGGTCACCTGTCCCGCGGCGGTGGGACGCACCTGCAGGTTGACCGTGACGGCGCCGTTGTTGGGCAGGGTGCCGAGGTTGCAATTGACCACCCCGCCATTCTGGCTGCAGGTGCCCTGCCCCGGGGTGGCCGAGACGAAGATGGATCCCGGAGGCAAGGTATCCGTCAACTGCACGCTCGTGGCAACTGAGGGCCCGCGGTTGGTGGCGGTGATCAGGTAGGTCAGCACGTTGCTGACCGTGACGGGAACCGGTCCGGCACTCATCAACACCGTCAGATCCGCGGATGGATTCACCGTCGTCAGAACCCGGACGGTATTATTGCCGGGGTTGGTGTCGGGGCCGTACCCGGAAGCGGAGACCGTATTGGTGGCGGTGCCGCTTTGATCCAACCGGGCGACGATGCTGGCGGTAGTGAAGGCGCCGCCA
The DNA here is from genome assembly GCA_035577805.1 of Verrucomicrobiia bacterium. Lineage (GTDB taxonomy): Bacteria > Verrucomicrobiota > Verrucomicrobiia > Limisphaerales > JADJPG01 > DATLUX01. Next base: position 39,230 of record DATLUX010000095.1, on the reverse strand, counting down.
GCCAGGTCCCCGAAGTTACACGTGACCACGCCATTGGTGTGACCGCAACTTCCGGAAGGACTCGAGGCGGAAACGAAAAAGGAACCCAACGGCAACGTGGCGGTAACGCGCACGCCGGTGGCAACCGTGAAGAGCTGGTTCGTCACCGATACGCTGTAGGTCACGTTGGCTCCGGCGACGACCGGATCCGGAGAATCCGATTGACCCACCGCGAGGTCGGCCAGCGGCGAGACGCGCCCCCACCATGTGCCCCACCGGCTTTCTCCTGCCACGTGCGTGGCGGCATATTCCTGGATGGTCCAGAGATCCTCGTCGTTAACCGGGTCGACGGCCGTCGCGCTCCAGTCTCCCCAGTGATTAATTCCGGCATCATCGATGAAAAAGTTGGTTTCGCCCGCCTTGAGGACGCCGTCCAACCGGAACGCGCCCGGGCCGTCCTGGTAACTATGGAAAGCGTAGCCGGCCGTGGGATACTGGTTGGCGGAGAAGCTGGTGAACCCCACCAGCACATCTCCATCGGAATTCACGGCCAGGCTGGGATAGGCATACGATTTGACTCCGGTGGTGTCGTTGAGATAGCCGAGTTGATCGATGGTGCCGCCAGTGGTGGTGGACATCCATTGGACGGCCACCCGATTGGGCGCCACGTTTGGAAAGAAAATGTGCTGGCAGATCCACAGGAACCCGTCGCGATAGACCACGTTCTGAATGCGCGCGTCGCCGATGTAAATCTTGTTGGCCGTGCCTTTCTGCGGCGCAAAGTTGGCATAGTCGGGGGCGAAGTTTTCCCAAGGTGTAACCACGCCCACATAAACACCGTTCGTGCCGCCGGGGCCGCTGAAATCGTTGAACACCTCCGCGCCGACAGGCCCGGTGATGCTGAACAAGCGCAGGTAACCAAAATGGCCTTCGCCAGTGTCGTAGTTCCCGTCGAAATTTGAGACCAGCATGTTCGTGGTGCCATTGTCGTAGTTCACCACTGGCACCAGCACGCTGATATCACCCCAGTAGGCCTCCAGATAACGGAAGAATGTGAACTGACCCGTGCCCCCGGCGTAGAGGTTGGCTTTGTTGAACACCCAGATGTCGCAGCTGAAATAGGCATAATTGGTCTTGTCGAACATGTTCGCCGAAACCGTGATCCAATCCCGAGTCAATCCGACATTGGGCGAGTCCGGAAAAATGCTCGCGTTGAGATCGGTGCGAACGGTCCGGCGGATCCAGGTGCCGGTCGGGTCAGGCGTCTGCGATACAGCGATGAGCAAAGCGGCGTTGTTGGCGCCGGGGTTGGCGACGGCCGTGGCGATCCATCGTTGGGCGGCCCGGTCGTAGAGCACACGTGGATCATAAACGTTGGTGCCGCTACCGACTCCCCAAAACGCGCGGAGCGTAAGTGTTTGCAGTGCCGAGCCGGCCCGATCTTGCACGCGAACCTGGCTGGCGAGCGTGGTCATCAGATGGTTGGGGCCGACCGCGCCCTGAGTGTCAGGATTGAAGCTCGTGTCATCGTCAGGTAACGATTGGAAACTTGCGGAGGGAGGCGGCGACGGCACCCCGCTGGCCGCGGCCGTAAAACCCAGATCCGTTCCCGCGGAGGCAGCCGGCACCGTTTGCTCGGCCGGCGCCAACGGGGTCACGGGCGCAAGCGCAGGCCGAACGTGGCCACGAGGCATCGCGGTTTTGCGCAGCTTGGGCCCGGGCGGTGGCGGGGTGAGCGGGGTGCCGTCCTGTCGTTCGCGTTCGGCGAGATCGGCGAAACTGAACACCTCCTGTCCGTGGGCTTGCCCCGGCCAACCCTCCGGCGGGGCTGCCTGAGCCGAAGGCAGGAGACAGAACGCCGCCGACAGGCCGAACACGAGCCAGTTGACCGCCCTTGGGAAGTGTGAGGTGCGTCCGTTCATAAACTTGGGATGGATGTTTGGGGTCGAGATCTTCGGAATGCTTCTTGAGAGGTTCATGGCGCAACAAATCGGTTGGTTCATTCGACGCGAACCCGGTACAGGCGGGCTGGGCTGATGGCATTGGAGTCCGTGGCCGTGACGACATTTCCCGTGCCGGTGAGGGCCGGCAAAGCGAGCCAGGCCGTGGAGTCAGCCGGATCTTGGTACTCGACGACGCAACGGGCACCGGCAGTGCTCGTAAAAGAGATGTCCACCGTGGTCGGGCTTTGTCGCGACAGCGCAGTGATGCGCGGGGCTTCGACGATGCGCAGGGTCGCTTCGGCGCTGGTCACCGAGCCAGACGTGTTGCGCACGACGGCGCTGTAGCTGCCCGCGTCAGCGGCCTGCACGTTCGCGAGAGTGAGCGTGGACCCACTCGCGCCCGCGATGTCGTTCCCGTCATGCCGCCATTGGTAAGTCAACGGAGCCGCACCGCTGGCGCCGACGCTGAACACAACCGTGGCGCCGTTAGTGGCGGCGCGGCTCACGGGTTGTGAAGTGATAACCGGCCCAGCGGAGGAGCCACGCACGGTGACCCGGAACGACCGGCTGGAGCTCGCAGCGCCGTTGTCCCTTGCCACCAGCGTGACCACGGCGGTGCCGGTTTGATTAGTGGCCGGGGTTATAGTGATGGTGCGGTTCGCGCCGGAACCACTCAGGCTGAGAGCACCGGGCGGCAACAAGCTCGGGAGCGTCGAGCTTGCTTCGACTGTCACCAACGCGACATCGCTATCGACGTCGTTGATCGTAAATGGAAGCGGGCCACTGGACGTATTCGCCTGCAGGGTCACACTGGTCAGCCCGTTCAACGTTGGAGGATCATTCACCGGTTGCACCGTCAGGACGAAGCGGTTGGTGACCGATGCCCCGTCCTCATCTTTGACCGTTAGTTCGATCGTGGTTGACCCATTTTGATCCGGAGCGGGAGTAACCAGCAAAACGCGGTTGGCGTCGGATCCGCCGACCACAATGTTTGGATCCGGAACGAGGAGCGGATTGGATGAACGGACGGTGAACGTTAAGGACGCGGCTGGAGTTTCGACATCGGATACCGTAAAGCCGATGGCGACCGGCGTGTCCTCCAGTGTGGTCGCAGGCCCAATGGCAGAGAGCACCGGCGGATCGTTCGAGCTAGCGATGGTCACCAGGAACTGCTGAGTAACCGTGCCATTGGGACTGTATCCGTCAGACACAATGACGGAGACGGAGGCCGTGCCGGTGGCGTTAGGCAGCGGGTTGAGCGTAAGGGTCCCTTGCGTGCCCGGGGAAATGTAAGTAACGACCGGGTCCGGGATCAGCCCGGGGCGGCTTGAGCGGGCGGTCACGACCAAGTCCTGAATTTCATTGGTAGCTCCAGACCCGATCCCGGTCAGGGAGACGACCAGCGGGCCGCTATCTTCCGGCACGGTGCGGTCAGCCAGCGGATCGAGCGTGGGGGCGTGGTTGACCGGGTTGACCACCGTTTCGAAGTTCTGGCTGACCGTCAGTCCGTCGCCATCGGTCACCGTGACGGTGATCGTGCCGTGGCCGACCTGGTTGGTCGACGGACGAACAGTCAACGTCCGGCTGGGGCCGCTGCCCCCCAGCACGAGGTTCGTGTTAGCCACCAGGTTCGTGTCGCTGGAAATCGCCGTGACGCCCAAGCTTTCGGCGGCGGTCTCAGCATCACCAATCGTGAGGGGGATGGCCGAGCTGGTGGTGTCTTGATCCAGCACCAAATCGGGAATTGGGGCCAGGCGCGGCGCGCCGCGAACCGTGACGGTGAAGGTGCGGGTGATGGTATGCTTGGACGCAGCGCCATCATTGACGGTGACGGTGATGGTTGCGGCGCCGTTGGTGCCGGGATTCGGGGTGACCACCAACGTGCCCGTGGCAGCTGGACTCGTATAATTGACCCGCGGGGCGGGAACGACGGCGGAGTTGCTGGAGGCGGCTGCCACAACCAGAGGTTGGTTTTCATTGGTCGCTCCAGAACTGATGCCGGTTAGATTCACGACTTGCGGTCCGGTGCCGGGGTTCAGAACCAGATTGTTGATGGGATCCAGAGTGGGGACGGCATTGACTGCTTGAACCGTCACCAAGAACGAGGTGTTGGTGGACAGCCCGGATCCGTCCGTGACGGTGATGGTGATGGTGGTGGTGCCGGTCTGTTTTGCTGCGGGCACAATCGTGGCTGTGCGATTCGTGCCAGATCCGCCCAGTTGGATGGAGGCGGAGGGGACAAGGGCCGGGTTGGAAGAGCTTGCGGCAAGCGACAGGCTGCCGGGGGCAGTTTCCGGGTCACTCACGGTGAAGGCCAGAAGGCCGGTGGTGCCGTCTTCATCAATGGTCTGGTTGGCGATGGCGCTGATGGTGGGAGGATCGTTGCTGTCATTCACAGTGGCCCGGAAACTGCGGTTGGTGGTTCCGCCTGTGCCGTCGCTGACGGTGATGGTCAGAAGACTCGTGCCGCTTTGGTTGGGCGCCGGAGTGAGACTCAGGACGCGATTGGTGCCGCTGCCGCCGAAGACCAAACTTCCAGCTGGGAACAATGTGGTGTTGCTGGAAGTCACGCTCAACGAAAGGTTGGCGGAAATGGTCTCGACATCGCTGGCGATGAAAGAGACCACGGCGGAGCCGTCTTCTGGCAGAACCTGATCCGGGATGGCAGAAATCGAAGGCAAATCGTTCACCGGGTTAACCGTCAGCACGATGATATTGGTGGCAAAGCCGGCCGCGCTATCCAGGACCGAGACGGTGACCGCGGCGGTTCCAGAACGGTTCGGTGCCGGGGTGAGGGTGAGGGTACGGTTGGCGCCGCTGCCGCCGAGGACGATGCCGGTGGCCGGTAGCAGATTGGTGTTGGAGGAACTGGCGGCCACCGTGAGGCTGGCCGCGGCCGTGCTGGAGTCGCCGACGGTGAACGAGATCGGGCCGGCCACGCCGTCTTCGTTGATCGTCTGATTGTTGAGTCCACTCAGGGTTGGCGGCGAGTTATTGTTGGGCCTGATGTAAGCGGTGAAGGTGCGGCTAATGCTGCCGCCGCCCGAACCGGTCACGGTCACGGTGACCACCGCCGAGCCGTTCGCACTGTTCGGTGGGTCGAAGGAGATGGAGCCGGTGGAATTGGGGCTGGTGTAGCTGACACTGGGATTGGGGATATTCCCCGTGTTACTGGAGCTGGCCGTGACCGTGAGGGTTTCATTCTCGTTGGTGCCGCCGGCGCTGATGCCGGAAAGCGCTATGGTTTGACTGGAGACATTGCCGGAATAAGTCACGTCGCTGAGCGGATTGAGCGTTGGCGTGTCGTTCACCGCTGTCACGGTCAGAACGAAGGTATCCGTGGCGGACAAAAAGCCGTCGCTCACCACCAAGGAAATCAAGGTGGTGCCGGACTGATCGGGGCGCGGGTTCAGTGTCAAGAAACGGTTGGTGCCATCGCCGTTGAATACCATGTTGGTGTTGGCCAGGAGGGTGGTGTTGGTGGAGGTGCCTGTGACGCTCAGCAGATAAGGCGCGGTATCGGGATCCCGAATCGTGAAAGGCACCGTCAGTGAGGTGTCTTCCGGAGTAGTCTGATTGGCCACGTCGCTGATCGTGGGCGGGTCGTTGGCCGCACCTACGGTAACGCTGAACGATCGACTGACGAGATTGTTGGAAGCCGCGCCGTCGTTCACCGTCACCGTCAGAATCGCCAAGCCGGTCGCGTTCGGGGCAAGCGTGAAGTTTAGGGTGCCCGTCGGGTTCGGGCTGGTGTAGGTGACGGTGGGTGACGGAATGAGTGCGGGATTGCTGGAGGTCACCGTCACCACCAGCGACTGGGCTTCGTCGGGTGCTCCCGAGCTGATCCCGGTCAGGTTCACGCTTTGCGGTCCAGCCCCCCCGTGCAGAGCGAGATTGCTCAATGGATCAAGAGTGGGCGGTGTATTGACCGCGCGCACCAGCAAATTGAACGAGTTGGTCAGCGCGTCGGCGCCGTCGGAAAGCACCACGGAGACGGTAGTCGATCCGGAACGATGCAGCCCAGGAGTGATCGACAGAAGACGATCCGCACCGTTCCCGGTGAAAGTGATCCCACTCCCGGGAACCAGGTTGGTGTCGGCCGCACTGGCAGTCAGCGCCAGACTCTCCAGCGGCGTCTCCTTGTCGGCGACGGCCAATGCCAGGGTCAGAACCTGATCCTCGTCGATGGCTTGCGCGGGGATGGCGGAGAGGGTGGGCAGATCGTTCACTGCGTTCACTGTGAGCACAAAACTGCCGGTGCCGGTTGCTCCACCCGGGTCAATCACCCGCAGGTTGATGGTGGCACTGCCATTTTGATCGGGCCAGGGAGTAACGGTCACGGTACGGTTACTGCCGCTGCCTCCAAAAACGATGCTTGCGTTGCCCACCAGGGCCGGGTTGGAGGAAGTCCCAGTGACGACCAACGTATCGGCGGCATCATCGGCGTCCTGAACGACGAATGGGATTGTAATTCCCGGACTGTCCTCGTTGACGGATTGGTTGGTCAGCCCGGAAAGCCGAGGCGGAACGTTCACCGGCACCACCGTGAGGATGAACTGCCGCGAGGCGGAGGTGTTGTTCGTGTCGCGCACCGTGAGCGTCAAGGTGGCCACCCCGGATCGGTTGGTGGCCGGAACAGCGGTCAAGGCTCGATCATTCCCCGTGCCACTCAGGAGCAGACTGCCTTCCGGGAACAAGTTGGTGTCCGAAGAGGTGATCGAAAGTGTCAGCAACGCCGGTGGCGTCAGGTCGTCACTAATCGAGAAGGACATCGTCCGAGTGGAATTCTCCGGCATGGACTGGTTGGGCACTTCGGAGATTGCGGGCGGATCGTTGACCGGCTGAATGGTGACAGTGAAAACGCGCGACGTCGTGGCATTAACACTTTGGCCGTCATCCACCGTGATGGTGATCGTGGCAGTGCCAGTCGCGTTGGACACGGGCGTGAACTGCAGGCTGCCCACCGTTTGCGGATGCAAATACGAAACGACAGGGTTCGGGATTAAGGCCTGGTTGGCGGAAACCGCGGTAATCGTGAGGGGCTGGATCTCGTTGGCGGGGCCGGGGCTGATACCTGATAATGGAACCACCACCGGGCCGTTGTCTTCGGGCAGCGTAAGGTCCGGCACCGGCGCCAGGGTCGGAGGATCATTCACTGCATTCACCTTCACGAGCAGGGACTGGTCCGTCGCCAATCCGTTGGCGTCCGCAACCGTCAGCACGACAAACCCGCTGCCGAATTGATCCGGAGCCGGCGTAATTCGCAGCGAACGAGTGGCGCCCGTGCCCGAAAGGGCGAGACCGGTGTTCAGGATCAAGTTGGTGTTAAGCGAGATTGCGGTGACGGTGAGGGCAGCCGGGTCGGTGTCCGGGGCAATGAGTTGCAGCTGGATGGGAGCAAAAGGCTGATCCTCGTTGCCCGTGATCTCAGCGGGGAGATCGATGGTAGGCGGATCGATCACCGGCAGCACGATGAGCTGGAAAGTTTTCGTATCGAATGCTCCTGGCGGATCCGAAACCGTCACGGTCATGGTGGCCGTCCCGGATTGATTGGTGGCGGGCAGGATCCGAAGGATTCGATCTGCGCCGTTGCCCAGCACGGTGACATTGGTTGCAGGCACCAGGTTGGTATTGGAGGATGAAACGGTCACGGTGAGCTTGGCCAACGGGGTGTTCGAATCACTCAGGAAGATCGGGATATCGAGAACGGTATCCTCGGCCGTGACTTGATCACTGATGTTCCTAAGGACGGGCGGGCTATTGGTGCTGGAGACGGTCACCTCGAAAGTTCGCGCCGTGGTCGGGTTAATGGACCCGCCATCGTTAACCGTGACGGTGACGGTCGTGCTTGCATCGATGCCGCGGGCAGGCGTAAAGCGCAAGGTGCCGATGGAGGCGGGGCTGGTATAGTCGACTGTAATATTCGACACAATCAGGGGGTCACTGGCAACCGCGGTCACGACGAGCGTCTGGATCTCATTGGCCGCGCCGGCCGTGATATTGGAGAGGCTGACCACCTGCGGACCCGCGCCAGGCGCCAAGCTGAGATCGCGCAGCGGACCCAACGTTGGCGGATCATTTACCGGCTCGATAGTGAGGCGGAAAGCGTCGCTCGCGGCCGCCCCGTTGGTGTCCTTGACCGTAACGGTGATGGTGCAGGCACCAAAAGCGTTAGTCACCGGAAACAGGGTCAACGTGCGATTCGTCCCGGTGCCGTCCACCAGCAGGTTGGTCGTAGGCACCACGGCCGAATCGGACGACGTGGCAGTAATCACCAGGTCGCTGGCGAGATCGTCGACGTCTCCTACGGTCACCGCAATCACAACCGGATTATCCTCCGGAGACGATCGGTCAGGGATATCGGAGATGGTCGGGGGATCGTTCACCGGCCGCACGGTCACCACAAACGAATCCGTGGCGATGAGGTTGTCGTTATCGCGCACCTGCAACGTGATCGTGGTCAGTCCAGACTGATCACGGGAGGGTGTGATCCGAACCGTCCGATTGCTGGCGCTTCCGCCAAACACAATGTTGGTGACCGGCACCAACCCGAGGTTCGACGATCCGGCGGTCAACTCGAGGCCGGCGGCCGGAGAGTTGGCGTCGCCTACGGTCAGGGCCAGCGCGGCCGTCGGAGTATCCTCATCGATCTGCTGATCGAGGATATGAGAGATGACTGGAGGAACCAGAACCGTGACAGTCGCCACTGCACTGATGGCAGCGCCGACGGCATTGCTGACGCGGACGCGATAGGGGCCGGTGGCGGCGGCGCTAACGTTGCTGAGAGTTAATGTTTGGGCGGTGGCCCCGTTGAGATCGGTATTGTTGAATTGCCACTGGTAGAATAACGGGGCAGTTCCGGTGGCGGAGACGGTCAGGCTGAAATTGCTGCCGCTCAAGACGGTTTGGTTTTGAGGCGCGGACAGGATAGCCGGAGGCGCCTGGACCGTAGTGGCTCGACTGGCCGCATTATTGCCCGGCACCTGGTCCACAGAAACCGTGGTTACCCCTGCGACGTTGGTCAACCTTCCCAGGCTGGTCGGAATAAGCGTGAGCAGGACGGTTGCTTGAGCCCCGTTGGCGAGTGTGCCGAGGTCGCAGCGGACGAGCCCGCCGGCGTTATCACAGGTGCCCTGACTGGGAACAGCACCCACGAAGGTGGCGCCGCTTGGGACCGGATTAGTCAACTGCACGGAGGTCGCCGGGAGCGGACCGAGATTGGTAACAACTGCCGTGTAAGTCAAAGCAGCCCCTGAGGGCACGGGGTCGGGAATGGCGAGGATGCTGACGGCCAGATCGGCGACAAAACCGACGGTGGTGACAACGCTGGCCACGTTATTGGTCGGGAACGAATCAAACTCATCGCTCGCCACCGTCGCGGTGTTGGTGAGATTGCCGGTGGCGGCGGCCGTCGCTACGATGGTAACCCGCGCACCCGCATTGACGGCCAGGCCGCCAAAGTCGCACAGGACGGTTCCGCCCACATTCGAACAGGCACCTTGCGTGCTGGTGGCGGACACGAAACTGGCGTTCACCGGGAGCGGATCACTCAGGCGCACATTGTTGGCCCGATTCGGACCTCGATTGGTGAGGTTAAGCGTGTAAGTCAACGGCTGTCCCAACAGCGCTTGGTTGGTCGAAACACTCTGCGTCAGGAACAGATCGGTCGCCGGGCGGGCAGTGGTGGCGGCAACAAGGAGATTGTTGCCAGGCACAAAATCCACGGTCGAACCACCCACACTGATTGCGGTGGTCAAAGCGCCTGCGACGGTGGGCGTCACCGTGATCGTCGCCACCGCGGTGGCCGACGGCGCGATCGAGCCGAGGTCGCAAGTGACGATCCCGCCTTGTTGACTGCAGGATCCTTGCGGGGTCGAGGCCGAGACGAAGGCCATACCGGCCGGAAGAGCGTTGGTCACGCGGACCCCACTGGCCGCAGCCGGCCCGAGATTCCGTATCGTAATGTTGTAAGCCAGGCTGCTGTCGACAGCCACGGCATCCGGCAAGTCGACGCCACTGACGGCCAAGTCGGCGATTGGATCCACCGTGGTGATGTTGAGGCGCCAGCCATTGTTGATCGTCCCGGTGTCGCTGGAAAAATCGTCCACCACATACAATGACCAAATACCATTGGGATTAATGCCGGCGAACGTCGCGAGCTTTGGCGCATAAGGCCCGACCGGAGCCGGCGGCGGGAAGCTGTCGGCCTGATCGTAATTGGTCGGCCGATAGGTTCCCGGCACAATCGCGCCCCCGCTGGGCAAGGGAAGATTGGCATTGTCGTCAAAGGTGAGCGTCACCCCGCTAATCACGGCGCTGCCGCCGCAATCCGACATCAGGAGAACGCCCTGTCCGTCCGGACCGACCAGGAGCACGTCCAAGTCGCTGGCAAAGCCGTGGCTGACTCCATTGAGGGTGGCAGTGACGGAGTAGAGCGCTCCGGTCAGGCCGGAGACGGTAATGGTGGACGGGTACGGCGTGGAGATTCCAACCTGGGTCGTGGAAGCGTCCGCGATCGTGAGGCTCGAGGGATTGGAAAACGGCACGCCCGGCACCACACAAGGGGTGGTGTGTGTGACCAAGTTGTCCAGCGGATTGACGTCGCCTTCGTTGGCGGAAACTCGAACAGTGGACAGTGCGGTGCCTGCAGCGTTGGCGCGAGCGATCAAGGTGATGGTGGCCCCGCTGTTCTTGGGCAGGTTCCCGATGTTGCAGACGATCCGGTCATTGACATTGTTGCAGCTCCCCTGGCTGGGGGTGGCGGTCAGCACGGTCATGATCGTGGCAACCGTGTTGCTGACCACAACTCCCGTGGCCGCGGCCGGCCCTTGATTTGTCACAACCACCGTGAAAGTCACATTGCTGCCAACCGGCACCGGATCGGGGCTGTGCACCACCAACGCGGTCAAATCCGCCCCCGGCTGGATCGTCAACAGGTAATCCTCAACTTCCCCGTCCGGAGCCAGGCCATCAAAAGAAAGATCCGGCACGGTGCTGAAACGGAAACGGGCAAAGGTATTCCCGGTCACGGCCAAAGCGGATATGGAGATGGGCACAAGGTTGGTGCCCGCCACCAGCGGCACGTTGCGGGCGACTTGTTCCGTCGGCTCGGCCCAGGTCCCGTTGGCGTTGAAATCGATCCAGCCACTCAGGAATCCGTTGGTGGAGGCCACAACCTGGATGTTGACCATCTGGCCCAACACCAGCGTGGACGGGAAAATGATCCCGTCCTCATCGTCAACGCCTCCATTGTCATCACCGGTGGCGTTGGCGTTTGGTAATCCGTCGGTCTCGGAGTCCAGCAGCAAACCCAGTCGGACCCCGGGCACAATGCGATGCCGCGCCCCGTTGAAGGCGAGTGTGGTGGGGTAGCCCAAGCTTTCCGGGGCATCGCCAAAATCCACTTCGAACACGGTGAGCGACGCGACCGCGCTGGTGGCTTGGCCGCCCACGTTGCTGGCGAGGAGCGTGTAGTTGCCGGCCTGGGCGCTTTGCACGTTGAGCAGCGTCAGCGTGGCGTTGGTTTGGTTGACCAATCGATTGGTTTGGGCGAAGAACCACTGATAACCCAGAGGTTGTGTCCCCTCGACCACGGCATCAAAAACGGCGGTGCTCCCGGCAAAATTGGTGCGGCTTTGAGGTTGCTGCACGAATACGGGCGGCATCACGACGGTGAGGGTGGCGACCACGCTGGTCACACTGCCCAGCGGGTTACTGATGCGGACACGGTAGCCGCCGGCCTGATTGGTTTGCACTGCCGACAGCACCAGGTTGGAAGAGGATTCACCTGGGATTTCGATCGCATCCTGGTCCCACCGGTAGGTCACGGGCCGTGAGCCCGTCACAGAGACCCTAAACGTGGCGGTGGCCCCCACGTTGACGGTCTGACTCTGGGGCTGAGTGGTAATGACTAACGTGACGGGAACGGAGACCGAAGCGGCGCTACTGATGACACTGCCAACCGCGTTCGAGATGCGAACCGTGTAAAGACCTTCGTTGGCCAACTGCACATTGCTCATGACAAACACGCTGTTGGTGGCCCCGGGCAGATCCACCGCATCCTTGCGCCACTGATAACGCAATCCACTGCCGGTCGCGGACACGCTCAAAGTAACGGTCCCGCCATTACTGACGGTTTGGCTTTGCGGCTGAGCGATGATTTGTGGCGGAGCCAACACGGCGATGGTCTTCTTCAAACTGTTGTTGAGCAGGTTGAGATCAGGTTCATTCGCCCCGACCGTGACTGAGTTGGTCATCGAACCCTCGGCGGTCGGCACGACCGTCAGAGTGACGGCGGTCGAACTGTTGGGGCTCAGGAGGCCGAGCGAACAGACCACCAACCCGGCGGAGGCATTGCAGGCCCCCTGCGAACTGGACGCTGAGACAAATGTCGCCCCGGCCGGCAGGGTGTCGGACAGAGTGACGCCAGTGGCCAGGGCGGGGCCGGCATTGGTTAAAACGATTTGATAAACCGCATTGCTTCCCACTGCCACGGGGTCGAGCGTGTCCATTTTGGCGATGGCCAGGTCGGCCACGCTTTCGATGTTCACCTCATAGTCTTCGACTTCGCCGTTGGCGGCTTCTCCGTTGTAGGACAATCCGGCCTGCGTACTGAACCGGAAGCGGGCATAGGTAAATCCGACGTTGGCTCCAGCGGGAACGAGGAAGGTCACGGTATTGGTGCCGGTAGTGAGATTTTTGTTTGTCACGATCTGATCGCCAGGCTCAGCCCAACTCCCATCGCGGCCAAAATCGAGCCAGGCGTTGAGCACGCCATTGGTGGAAGCGATCACCGATGCCGACACCAGTTGTCCGGGCCGCACGGCGGTGTTGAAAAACACTCCATCATCGTCGTCGACACCCGTCAAATCGTCCCCCAACGCCGGCGGGTCAGTGATGGCATCGGGTTCGAAGTCTGCGGTAGCGCCAAGACGCACGCCGGGGACCAAACGATGGCGCGCGCCGTCATCGGCAAGAAGGACAGGGTAGCCGGCAGGAGCGTCGCCAAAATCCATCGCGATGAGAGTCAGTGTAGCCACGGCACTGGTGAGTACTCCAGCCACGTTCGTGACCACTACTCGATAGGTGCCAGCTTGAGTGAGATCAACTTTGACCAAGGTCAACGTCTGATCGGTTGCGCCGGGGATCGAGTTGGTCGCGTTGAAATACCATTGGTAACCAAGGGGAGCGGTGCCGGCCGCCACCACAGTAAAAGCAACGTTGCCACCGGCCAGGTTCGTCCGGCTTTGTGGCGGAGTAACGATGCTGGGCGGCACTAACACGGTCAAGACGGCGGGTTGGCTGACCACACCGCCCACCAGATTTGTGATCCGCACCGTGTAGGTGCCACTGGACGACAGTTGCACGTTGGAAAGGACCAGACTTGAGTTGGTAGCGCCGCTCAAAGCCAGCCCACCAAACTCCCATTGGTACGCCAAAGGCACCGTCCCAGCCGCCGCCACGGATAGATTAGCCACTCCTCCGTTGGTCACGGTTTGGCTGGGCGGTTGAGACGCGATGGAGGGAGCATTCAGCACCGCGGTTACGGCGATCGCCGTGTTGTTGGTCGGCACCGAGTCGAAGTCGGCGCCGGACACTGTCACGCTGTTAGTCAGCGTTCGAGCCGAGCCTGGAGCCACAACCAAAGCAACATTGACGACGGTGCCCTTGGCCATCGCGCCGAAGCCGCAGGAAACTGTTCCTCCGTTCTCCGCGCAGGACCCTTGGGAAGGCAAGGCCGAGATAAACGCCACGCCGGCCGGAAGAACGTCGGTTAGGGCGACGTCCGCTGCCAATGAAGGACCGGCATTCGTCACTGTGATCGTATAAACGAGATTACTGGAGGCGGCCACGGGATCAGGCGCATCCGTTACGGTGGCGGCAAGGTCCGTCACCGCCAGTATCGCAACGGCGTAATCTTCCACTTCACCGTCGGAGGCAGGGCCGCTAAAGGATGCGCCGGAAGCAGTGCTGAAGCGGAAGCGGGCGTAAGAATTTCCCAAGACGGCATTTGCCGGCACGTTGATGCTCAGGGTGTTGGTTCCGGCGACCAGCGCGCGATTGGTGAACACCTGCTCTCCCGGTTCAGCCCAGGAACCGTTTCGATCAAAATCGATCCAGGCGTTGAGGTTTCCGTTCGTGGACGCCACCACTTGCACACCCACGGGCAACCCAATCCGGAGCGGCCCAAGCCAGGTCACTCCATCCTCATCATCACTGCCATCGGCGTCGTCACCGTTAGCCGCCAAGTCGGGGAGACCGTCTAATTCTCCATCGATCAACGCGCCTAAGCGGACCCCTGGAACAATGCGATGCCTGGCGCCATCCTCGCCCTTCAACGTCGGATAGCCAGGCGCATCACCAAAATCAAACAGGACGACGATTAAGGTAGCGACCGCACTGGTGACGGACCCGCTGGCGTTGGCGACCACCACGTCGTAGTTGCCCGCCTGACCGGGACCCGCATTGGGAATGGTCAAGGTGGCATTCGTCTGGTCGTTGAGTTGGTTTCCGTTCTGGCGCCATCGGTAGGTAGGAGTGGTGGGGCTTGTCGCGGTCACTCGAAAGGTCACGGTATCGCCATTGGTAACCGTTAGGCTTTGCGGCTGCGCAGAGATGATGGGCACGGTCAGCAGGTGCAACAGGGCTGGCGGGCTGCTGGTGATGCTGCTGGAGTCGGCGGTTACCACGACGGTAAAACGCGCGCCTTCATCGGCTGGGACCACCGGGGCAGTGACGTAGGTGGCGTTGGTCGCTCCGCTCAAGGGCGATCCAGCACGGAACCATTGGAACACATAGGGCGGAGTGCCGCTCACACCGACCGTGAACGCGGCGGATTGGCCTGGGGCGACAAACGCGTCTGCCGGCAGTGCGGTAAAGCTGAGCGGTTGGTTAAATGCGGAAGGGACGACCACACCGGGTCGGTAGCCGAGGAAGTCGAGGTCAAACGCTCCGCGCTGGGCGGAACTTCCCAGGCCGACAGCCAGATAGTTGGTGGCTGGACCGTCCGAACCGACGCCGGCGGTCACATTAAACACGGTAGGGCTAAGGCCGCCGTCCAGATAGATCGAGACGCGATGGGTACCGGTCTCCGCGCCGTTGTCTTGCACAGTAATCCAGAATTCATGGAAGACGGAGGGATCCAACGCGAGGATGTTCGTGATGCCGCCTTCGCCCGGATCGACTGCGGAGGCACGCACATCTCCGTTCAGGTTGTTCATGTGGAGGCCTGCTTGAGCGAAGCTGAACGTGGTGGTGGTGTTCAGGTCTTCGACCGCCTGGTGGAGGCTGAAGCCAAGAATCATGCCTCCGGCGCCAGCCTGACGCAGGCCGATCATCCCTTTTCCGTCGCTGTTATTGATTAGCCCACTCGGCACTCCAGACAACTCCAGCAATGGATCGGTCGGCGGAGTAAGTCGCGCCCGAAAAGTCATTGTGACGCCGTCATTCAACAACGTGGTGGCATTTGTCACCGTGGGTTCATTGGTGAGATTGTGGGTGAGATAAATGCGGCGGTTGTTGAAGCCGCTGCCACTGGCGGTCGCGTCCTCGATCGTGAGGATCCCGTTGGTGACGTCGATCCCCCCGGCTGGCGGCACTGCCGCCCCGCGACCATCGCCAGCCCAGTTGTCGGTCGAATGATCCCAAGTGCCATCCAAGGCGGCGGTCAAAGACCCAGCCGCGGCGTCACCCTGGAAGAGGTAAGCCCAGCCGCCCTGGGGGACCGGGTAAACTGGGTCACTGGCCAAGCGGACAGTGAGCCGGGCGGGAGCACTGGTGACAGCGCCATCCACATTCGTGACCACCACCGTATAGCGGCCAGCGTCGTTGGTCGTGATGGCACTGAGGGGTAAAGAGCTGGCCGTTTTGCCGCCTAAATCGGAGTTATCCTTTCGCCACTGATAGGAGAGCGGACTGCTGCCCGTCGCTGTGACGAGGAACGTATAGCTCGCTCCTTCCACGACGGTCCGGTTCTGCGGCTGGACAGTGATCTGGGGCGGCGTCGCCCAGACGCTGAGAGTCGAGCCACTGCCACACAGGATTAGCCAAATGAAGAAAGCGAGGCGAGTTCGGTCGCCCGGCCTTTGGGGGGAAAACTCGGAACGACGAGCAAGAGTATCAGCTCCGCAGATACGACAGAGAGCGGCCATACAGCCTGTACTGAATCCCTGCCGCTATTCAGCGATAGAACAGCAGTTCAAGAGTTTACAACGTTTGGGTTGATTGTGGAACGGCAGGACACTACCCAAATTCACCCGTTTTGCAACGAATTATCGGCGTCCACACGCGTTTAACCTTTCCTGGCCTTCGGAAAGCACTTGAGACCAGGTATGCCCCCGTGCGACCATAGCAGATGCCCTCTCCTGTTGCGCCAGTCGCTCTATGTCTTCTTCTGCTTTGGACTGGTTGGGCACAGGCCGCCAACCCAACTGAACCTAGCCCCTTCGACAATGCTCAGGGCAGGCCCCCACGCCTGCTTCTAAAGCTCAAACCAGGGTTTGCCGACCATATGGCAACGCAGAGTGGCGGCATCTCATTGGCCAATGCGGCAATGATACTAGAGTTACCCGCGGGCGCCGTCCTGGAGGAACCCGCCGTGAACCAGCTGCTTCGGGCCCCAACCGGAGCGATGAGTCAGCCGAACTTCGATCGGTTCTTTTACCTGCGTCTTCCACCCGACGCCAACGCGGGCCAGATCCTTTCCGATCTTCACCAGCACCCGTGGGTCGACTACGCGGAGCCCGACGGGGTCGGGACCGGGGGTGTGACCGGGAGTATGGTCCCCAATGACCCAGACTTCGGAAGCCAATGGCACCATCAGAACTCCGGCCAGCCGAGTGCTGCCATCAGGACACCGTTGGCCTGGGGTATCACGACGGGTAATTCCAATGTGCTCGTGGCCGTTCTGGATACCGGACTTGATGCCACGTTGGCCGAGTTCGCGGGGCGCATGGTGCCTGGGTTCAATTTCGCCAGCAACACCTTCGACACCGATGACGATTATGGGCATGGCACGGCTGTTGCCGGCACACTCGCCGCGACAGGAAACAATCTGACGCTCGGCGCCGGGGTGGATTGGCACTGTCGGTTGCTACCAGTGAAGGTCCTTGGCTACGACAACACCGGTCAATACTCCTGGTGGGCACAGGCAATCGACTTTGCCCTCAGCCGGGGCGCCAAGGTCATCAATCTCTCGGCAGGCGGATTCGGCTCCAGCATCACCTTGACCCGCGCCATTACCAATGCCATTGCCCATGGCGTCATTTTTGTGACCATCTCCCACAATGACGGCACGGGGACAGTCCGTTACCCGGGGAATTTGGCAGAGTGCATCACGCTAGGGGCCACCGACGACCATGATCGTCGCTGCGGCTTCAGCAACTATGGTCCGGAGGTGGACCTGGTGGCGCCTGGCACAAACATCGTTACGGTTGGGCGTAGTGGCTTCTTACAAAGTTGGTGGGGCACCTCATTTGCCGCACCGCTGGCGGCAGGGGTCTGCGCGTTACTGGCCAGCATTCGCCCGGACCTCGAGCAACCGCAGGCCCGCACGCTGCTGGTTGCCGGGGCTGACGACCTAGTGGGCGACGCGGAGGACAAACCAGGCTTCGACCCTTTTTACGGCTGGGGCCGGCTCAACGCCTTCAACTCCCTGACCTTGGCACAGACACGGCTCCGTTCTTTGGTTTGCACCAATGGCACGGACCTGCACTTATCCTGGCTTTGCCCCACTAATGCGGCCGCCAAGAAGCCGTACGAAGTGGAGCGGGCTGCTTTCGCCCATGGACCTTGGATGCTCGTCTCAAGCCCGGACCAGTTCGTCTTCAATGGAAGCGAATGTTGCTGGATTGATTTGCATGCCGCGACCAACCGGGAGTCGTCGTTTTATCGGCTCCGGTTGCGGGATTTCTAGCCCGACTTCGCGGCTAGCTGGCCGCGCCGTTTGAAGCATGCGCGCGCCGTAGCTCATTCAGGCCGGCCTCGACTTCTGCGCGAGGCAGATTGCCGTTTTCCAGGTCCGCATCGGGCAAAGCCAGCAGACGTTCGTAGAAGGAATGCCCGGCCGCAACAGCCGCCGCCCGGGCCCCAAGGTCCTCCATTTCCAACCACTCGAACAGCACGTCTTCGCCGCGCGCGAATTGGCCTCGGGCTTCGAAGTAAAGCAGCAATTGCTGAAGCAATTTTACCGGGCGCTCGACTTCGCCCGTCTGATGGTAGAGCTGCTCAATGTCGTCAAGCAATTCGCCGGACACCATGGCGCCTTGAGCCAAAACTGCCTCGAGCAACAGCCCCAGCGCCAGGACCCGGCAACGCCCGGTCGCTTCCGGTTCATGGCGCAGCGCCTGGAGTTCTGCGCGCTCACGCCATAACCGCGCCACCGCCAGCATTAAGCCGGCGGTGACTTCCTGGTCCTGGTTCTGGCACAGCGAAATCCAGACCGCCAATTCCGCCTGGGCGCTCCCGGATGTCAGGGGTGGGGCGTCGCCCAGTCTCTGCAGGGCCTGGTCCAGTTCTTGCAACGCCCGTTCGTGCTCGCGGCGATAGCGCAGCGACACGATCCGCAACAACACCTGAGTCAGCTCCGTAACCATGCGAAGCAGGTAATCCCGACGAATCATGATGAGATGCAACCAGACAGACGTTCGGGTTCTTTAACAGGGCACCGCAATGCTCTCGTAGGTTCGCCGCACGACGGCGCTCCCGTACTTCTGCTCAAGCCGGCGCACGATGAAGTGGCCGCGAGCCATGTCCTGGAAATGGTTCATGAAAAGCACGTTCACGATCGCCCCACCGGCTGCCCCCAGAACTGGAACCGCTTTGGCCGCCGTCTGCTCCGACACAACCACGCCGAACCGTGAGGCGATCGCGGTCACCAAACGCAAAACTGCCGGCGCGCTCTCTTCGAGCACCGCCTTCTCGGTCAAATAAGAAGCGGCTTCCGAAACAGCCTTGGCCAACGCCGTTCGCACCCCCCAGTAGGCACTGTCAGCGGCGTCATCGGTGCTCGAGCGCCCGCCCAAGGCGAAAACTTCCAGGCACGCCAATTTGGTCTCCGCCAGCCGCAGGTCATGCCCTTCGCTGCGGGCGACATCGGCAATCGACCGCAGCATCAGGGTGGTGGACACCGGCAACTCGACCGGCAACGAGGCCAAACCAAACGCACCGCCCAACCCGCCGGAGGCGCCGACCAGGAATTTATGGAAGCCATTAGCCGCTCGTGGCGAGGGGCGCCCATTCAGGGTGGTTACGGCGGCATTGAGGGCGGCCAACAGCGCTGCTTTGGCGGCTTTGTGCACGACGTTTTGCCAGCCCGCAGGCAACAACTTGAATCCCTGTTCAATGGGCCGGCCTACGGCGCCAGCCAACCGCGCCGTTAAGCCGGGGTTTTCCAGCAAGGCTTTGGCCCGCGACAATTCCCTCAGTTCCTGCTGAGTCAAACGCACTAGTATAGGCGGCTGGTCCATAGACACCTTCGATACGTTGAGCACAGTATGATAGGAACCAAAGAAAGTGCCACCGCAATTCCAGGCGCGGCGAGACCTGTAGGAGATTGCTCCCTAGAGTTCCCCGCCAAGGAGTCACCAGCGTCGTGTCATTTCGAGATAGCTCAGAATTCCGTTCCACATTCCGCGTCTTCGTCTATCTTACCTCTGTGCAGACGTTCGGAGACCAGCTCGACAAGTTCTCCTCTCTCCAACAGGTCACCGTTCCTGACTTATGGCAGCAGCAGGCCGTGACGGCCCTTCGGGAAGGCCAGGACGTCGTGGTTCAGGCCCCGACCGGTGCCGGCAAGACTCTGATCTTCGAACTCTGGTCCAACCAGGGAAAGAACCGCGGCCAAGCCATTTACACGGTGCCGACCCGAGCCTTGGCCAATGACAAGCTGGCCGAATGGCGGGCCCGCGGCTGGGATGTCGGAATCGCCACCGGCGATCTGGCCGAAAACCTGCACGCCCCCATCCTGGTCGCCACTCTTGAGACGCAAAAGAATCGCCTCATCCGCGGCGATGGCCCCACCCTGCTGGTGGTCGACGAGTATCAAATGTTGAGCGATCCGGACCGCGGACTGAACTACGAGCTGGCGGTGGCTTTGGCTCCGGCGCAAACGCAACTGTTACTGCTCAGTGGCAGCGTTTCCAATCCGCAAGACATCACGAAGTGGCTGACCCGGCTCGGGCGCAAGGCAATCCTGATCCGGCACGATGAGCGGCCCGTTCCGTTGGAGGAGATTTACGGCACCAATCTAACTGACTACGTCCCGTCTGAGATCCGTGGCTACTGGCCCCGCTTGCTGGCTCGGACGCTGGCCGAGAACCTGGGCCCGGTGTTGATCTTTGCCCCGAGACGTCAGGCCGCAGAGGCGCTGGCGGCGGAGCTGACTCGTTACCTTCCCAATCCTCACCCGCTTCAACTGACGTTCGAGCAGAAACAACTGGTGGGCGAACCGCTCAGCCGCATGTTGAAATCCCGCATCGCTTATCATCACAGCGGGCTCAGCTACGCCGCCCGGGCGGGGGTGATCGAGCCGCTGGCCAAGGCGGGCCAACTGCGCGTGGTGGTGGCCACCATGGGCTTGGCCGCGGGAATCAACTTCAGTCTGCGCAGCGTCACTCTGGCTGCAGAAAGTTATCGGCGCGACAATATTGAACATCCCCTGCGGCCCGATGAGATCCTGCAAATGTTTGGCCGGGCCGGCCGCCGGGGCATCGACGAAGTCGGATATGTGCTGGTCAACGCCAACGACATTCGTCTCCGGGACGGTCATGCGGCGCATCTCTGCCGCAGCGGCCTGGTGGATTGGAGCGCCCTCTTGGGCATCATGCACGCCGCCGCCGAGCAGGGACAAGACCCGTTCACCGCGGCGGTCGAGGTGCAAAAGCGGCTCTTCACAACCAAACCCATCTTTCTGGGCGTCGAGGAGTCCCTGAAAAATCCCGAGACTCCTTGCCGCCTCAAAACCGACTCCGAACGCGCCCGTCATGTGCGGAAACGAATCCGCGAGATGCTGAACAGCCGCGGAGAATGGGAGCTGACCCCAACGCTGGTTGAGCGCCCGTTGCGTCATGTGCAAGTCATGAGCCCGCTGCCGGCGGCGGCACTCAACCTGTTAAAGCTTCGGAACCGGCGCGGCCGCGCGGCAACGACGACGAGTGAACCTGCTGCCTCTGCCGCTGCGCTTGAGGCATCGCCGGACTCCACGCCGCCAGCAGCCTTGGAGCTGCGCCCCGCGTTGTCGCTCCCAGCTGTGCTGGAAAAACTCGGCCCCGGAACCCTGGTTCTTCTGGAGGAAGAGTCGGGACGAAAAACCTATGGCCGCGCGGTGACGGTGGCAGAGCAGCTTCCTGGAGATTCCATTCAGCTGGCCAAGTGGGTTCGTCGTGCCGTTCATTGGAATGGGCGCCAGGCCTCAGCTCGGACCTGGAACGACGCGATCGTTCCATTGCTCAAGAAGCATTTTATCGCCCTGCAGACGCCAGTCATGCGTTTCACCCGGGTGGATCATAAGATCCAGGCCTTACTCACGCTGGGGGATCTCCCGTTCAAAGCGGCCGTTGATGCTTATGGTGTGCCGCTCCATCGCCCGATCGAACGCGAGGTGTACCCGGACGATTGCGTTCGCTGCACTCTGATCAACGTCTGTCGCAATCTTCCCACCGCCACTGGTGTGGCCATGCTCTGGCGCCGGCTCGGACTGGTGGACGCTCGCGGCGTGCCCACGCGCCGGGGACGCATGGTCAGCTTTTTCCAGCAGGAAGATGGACTGGCTATCGCGGCCGCCTTGGAGGACGAAACCTTTCCCCTCGACGAATTGGTCTACGAATTGGCCAACCTCGATGCAGGATTCAGGTTTTGCGGAGAAGAAAATCGCTATGCCGGACGGATCCCGATCGCGTGTCATCAACTTTTTGGTTTGCAGACTATCCCCGGGTACTTGGAAAACGGCGTCCCGCCGCGCTACGGCAGCGGCGCGGAACGAATCGTCTCCGCCATTCACAAAGACCCGGCGAGCAAACCGCGCTGGATTACCGAGTTTTTAGGAGTTGGCGACATCGACCGGATCATCATCGAGTGGCGCAGTCTCCTCCGCCAAGTGGCGAAAGCGCCGCCGTTGGATTGGCCGCGTTGGACAGCGCTCCAGGCCATGGCGAAGGGAATTCTCAACGAAACACAATCCCCCACCATTACGAACCTGCCTCCCCTCGATTACGCTCAGAGCAAACGCGTCGACCATCGCCTCGTCCTCCGGCGCCGGTAAATGGGTTGAGGCGTTCGTGTCTCTCGAGCTGCGCATTCAACGGCGTTTGCCCGACGACCAATCCTTGCGCGGTGGTTCCGGCAATCCTTGCGCGCGCAGCGCCGTGCGGAAATGCATCTTCGCTACTTGACTCAACGCCTCGCTTCCGTGGCGCGTAATGAACTCTTTGGCGGCCGCATCCACCGCCGCCGAAGCGCCCTTGGGAAAGTCCAGGTCATACTGTTTACTCAAACGAACCAGTCGAGTGACAAATTCGTCACGGGCCAGGATCGACGCCGCGGCGACAGCCAGATCTTCCTCCGCCTTGTGCCGCTGGATCAGCTCGATCTGGCGCCCGAGGGTCATGAGGGCGCGGGCCACGGTCTCTTGGTTGGAGGCGAATTGATCACTAATCGCCCGCACGGGCGGAGGAACCATGCGACCCCGCTGGCCCAGCAGATTCTCAATCACGCGGGCGTGGCCCCAGGCCAGAATACTGTTCACATTGCCCACGGAATGGTAGAGCCGGTTGTAAGCCGGGTTTCCAATTGGCACTACCGTGTAAACACATCCGGGAGTCTGACGAATGACCTTGGCCAACTCCGCGATCCTCCGATCACTTCCAATTTGCTTGGAGTCCTTGATTCCTTGCTGTTGCCAGCTGCGGATCACCTGTTCATTCGCGTACACTCCGGCGACACAGAGGGGCCCAAAGAAATCCCCCTTGCCGGACTCATCCACCCCAAGCCTCGGCAAAAGAGTTTCCGGGTTCAGCACGTTTTCGTAGCCGAGCCGAGCCTCCTGGATGATCTCGGGTTCCAGCACAAACTCGACGAACTCCTGCGTCCCCTTGCCTTGCACGACAAGTTTGCCGCTTTCGTAGAAGACGACGTTGAGGTGATCTTTCTCTCCCGCGAACCGCGCATAGGGAACCTCGCGGGTTTTGAAGCCATGCTCGTGGAGATAGCTCTGCAGGCGCTCGGCCTGTTGCGCATCCAGCTTGCGGGTGTAAGAGGTCAGCGGTTTCACTGCCGCCGGATCGTAGGCGGTTGCAGCCGCCAACGCAATGGATCCTCGCGAGGCGGCGGCGAGCTGCCCGTGCATGAAGCCGCCGCTCAGTTGTTTCTCGTCCGAAAGAACCGCTGCGTCGCATCCCGCGGGGCGATCCGGTACGGACTCGTCGTGGCCACATCGGCCCAACCGGACCGCACTTCGGCCGACTGCTGCAGGACGCCGTATTTCCAGGTCAATTCGATCTCAGTTCCAACCCACTGCGCGCGAACCGGCGGCCCGACCAGCGCCGTGATTTGGTAAATCACGCCCTTGCCGGCCCCCATGGCAAGACTGCCGTTCGTGGCGATATCAGAGACGAAGAGCGAATCCGCCGCGGGCAGCAACCCGTCCAGATGTCCCACTCCCGGCAGCTTGGCTTTGGTGATGTGAAAGTAGTTGGTCGTCCCTAACCGCACGAAGACTAGCGGGTTTTCTTCGTTGCTGGTGCCGCCCTGGCTGAATTTGCCATGGAACGTCACGAAGATCCCGTCGTTGAGCTCTGCCGGAAAACCCGGCGGCGAGAAGGCGATGTCATTCGGCCCTTCGCTTTCCTCGCCTGATAGCGGATCAGGCTGAGGTTGGAAGCTGACCAACGGCGCCACGCCAAGTCTTCCCACCGAAGTTCCGGTCCGATACTCCGTGTAGGTCGTCGGGAACCCGTAAAAGGGAACTGGACTAGTCCCGCTCCCTCCCATGGCCGAGGCCGGCAACACGTTCAACTCGTCCGCGCTCAAGGGCTCATTGGCGTCCACCAATCCGTCAATGCCGTTGTCTTCAAAGTAGAGATCGCCCGTCACGGGGTGGAAGGCGAATCCGGAAGGATTGCGCACTCCGTTGAGCACTTGGGCCAGATTGGTCGCCGTGACGGAAGAGCCATGATCCACAAAGGTGAGCATGTAAACAGAGTCACCCCGCAAGGTGCCGCTAATCCCGCCCAGGCCGGTGCTGCTGAATGACGCGTTCTGTGTGGTTGCCGCAAAATTAGCTTTCGAACCGATCTGAAAGAAAACGTCGTAACTCTGCGCGGCGCCAGGGGTAGGTCGCAATCCCAACGCCGAGTGCGGATGCTCCCAACCCCCGGCCGCATACGTGATGTCAATCCGCCCGACCTGCGTGAAAGGATCACTGGGCTTCGCTCCCATGCGCAGCACATAAATTGGTCGGTTCTGCCCGGTCACAAACACCAGCTGGCCCCCGATCCGCACTGAAGTCACCCCCCCGCTCAAGCCGGTTATTAATTCGGTGCCGGGACCGTCTGCGATTCCGTTATGATCCGCGTCCACGAGCCGCAGCAAGCGGCCGTTTGAGGTGAAAAAGTTCGGCCCATCCGAGCTGGTGGCCAAAATCGACCCGTCGGCCAGTTGCACCATGCCCACGGGATAATTCAAGCCACTGGCAAAAATCGTGACGCGAAAATGAGCCGGATCGATCCCCGGGCCCTGCAGCGCAAAGGGCAACGCGGCGCGGACCGGGACAACCAACATCATGAGCATGAACGAGGAGACGCAAGAGCAACACTGAATAAAGGCACGCATAGAAACAAAGCAAACTTCAGATCATCGGTTCCGACGAATCGGTCAGGTTGAACGATGCACCGATGCTAAAGAGCGGGAGCGTCAAAGCAAGGCCCCAATTAGACGAGGGACGCCCGAAACGGCGAGAGAGATGCACCTTGCGCTTTGCAAGTCGCTTGACCCCCGCCCGGCGCCGGCGGCGGCGTCTGTGCCGAGCCCGTCGCCAGAGCGAGTTCGCCCGGGGCCAGTTCGAAGAGGTCGCTGCCTTCCTTGCATCGCCGTCATGCGAAGGATTGACAAGAGCGTGACCAGTGCTTTTTGCTGAGTTGATGAACCCGGCGGGCTGGCCGACCAACGTAGTTTTGATCCTGCTGAGTTGTGGTCTTACCGCGGCAGGAGGGCCCGTGTGGGTGGAAGGCAAAGGTTTTCGTTCGATGGAATTGCACCCGACGCCGGGCCAGGCAGGCTTCACGCCGATGGATCCCAAAGTGACCGGCGTCTGGTTCACCAATGAACTTCGAGGGGAGCTTCGTTTGACCAACGCAGTTGCCCTCAACGGGGCGGGCGTAGCTATTGGTGACGTCGATGGCGACGGTCGTCCGGATGTTTACCTGTGCAACTTGGAGGGACCCAATCGGCTTTACCGTAATTTGGGGAACTGGCAGTTTGAAGAGATGGCCTTGGGCCCGGCTGCCTGTGGCAATGATCTTTCCACTGGGGCGGTCTTCGCGGACGTCGATGGCGATGGCGATCTGGATCTCCTGGTCAATGGCACGGCCGCGGGGACTCGCTTGTTCTTGAACGACGGCAAGGGGAAATGGACGGAAGCGCAGACTGGCTTATCCCGCACGGCATCGGCCACTTCGATGGCGTTGGCCGACATTGACGGCGACGGAGACCTGGATCTTTACTGCACGCATTATATCGATGTCATGCACCTGGCCGATCCGACGACTCGTTTCGCGTTGGCCAAGCGGGACGGCAAGTGGGAGGTGACCAAAGTAAACGGCGAGTCGACTCGATCGCCGCGGTGGAAAGATCGGTTCGAGGCGCTTCCCAACGGGAAGGTTCGCGAACTGGCGGAAGTGGACGGATTTTACCGCAACGATGGGCGGGGCGGGTTCACGCCCATTCAATACGAGCGGGGCTTGTTCCAGGACGAGCACGGCCAACCCATCCCGCCGTTCCGCGATTGGGGGCTCAGCGTCATGTTTCGGGACCTCAACGGCGATGGAGCACCGGATTTATATGTGTGCAACGACATGCCGTCTCCCGACCGGATCTGGATCAATTCCGGGCACGGCACCTTCCGCCTCCTGGATCACTACAAGTTGCGGCACACCAGTCGCTCCGCCATGGGGGTCGATTTCGCGGACATCGATCGGGACGGTTACGATGACATATTTGTCGTCGATATGCTGGCTCAAGCGCATGCCAAACGCATGACCCAGTTGGTGCGGGATACTCCGGATGCTCAAGCGGCCGAAAGCGCCGAGGACGAACCCAGCTATAATCGCAACACGCTATTCCTGGGGCGCCCGGACGGTTCCTGGGCGGAGGCCGCTTTCATCGCGGGCGTCGCCGCCAGTGATTGGTCCTGGTGCACCATTTTCCTGGATGTTGATTTGGACGGCTACGAGGACATTCTCATCACCAACGGGTTTGAATTCGACGTGATGGATCAAGACAGCAACGATCGCATTCGCACCGCCAAGTTGCCCTACGAAGAACTCAAGCGTTCCCGCCAGTTGCACCCCCGCTTTGCCACCGCCAACGTCGCCTTCCGTAATCAGGGCGATCGGACTTTCACCCCGGCCGGCCAGGCGTGGGGATTCGATCACCACGGGGTTTCCTATGGAATGGCCTTGGGTGACCTGGACGGCGACGGAGACTTGGATGTCGTGGTCAATAACCTGAACGATGCGGCAAGTTTTTATCGCAACAATACGTCGGCTGGCCGCATCGCCGTTCGACTGCGCGGATTGCCACCCAACACCGAAGGAATCGGCGCTCGCATTCGGCTGGTCGGCGGATCTGTCACGCAAAGTCAGCAGATGATCTGCGGCGGACGCTACTTGTCGGGTGACCAGGCCATGCGCGTCTTCGCAGCAGACCCGGCATCGCCACGGCCGCTCCAGTTGGAAGTGACATGGAGAAACGGCCAGGAAACCATCGTTCGCGATGTCCAAGCCAACCATCTCTATGAGATCTTTCAGTCTCCCCCTGCCCCAGGCACACCGGCAGGCGCGCCCGCTTCCCCGGCATTGCCGTCACCCTATTTTGTCGAAGTCAGTTCCTGGCTCAATCATGTTCATGTTGAAGATCCGTTTGACGACTGGAGCCGACAAGCGCTGCTCCCGCGCAGGCTCAGCCGGTTGGGCCCGGGGCTGGCCTGGACCGATCTGGATGGAGACGGGTGGGAAGATCTTGTGATCACGGCCGCTCGCGGAGGGCGAGTGGCCGCTTATGCCAACCAGCACGGCACAAACTTCTCAAAAATGGAGGCATCCGCATCTGCGCCAGCCGATCAAGGGGCGGTTCTGGCCTGGGCCGACGGACAGGGCCACCGGCGGGTACTAGTGGCAACGTCGGATTATGCCATGGTCGGACAACCAAGCCAGATTGAGATGTATTCGCTCCCCACTTTGAAGGCCGAGACGTTCCAGGCCGGGGACGCCAGTATCGGGCCCATGGTCGCCGCGGATTTCGACAATGATGGCGACCTGGACCTCTTTGTCGGGGGACGCTTTCGTCCGGGTCGTTATCCTGAGCCGGTCTCCTCGAGCATCTGGTTAAATGAGGGAGGGCAATTGCGCCCGAGCGCGGCGTTGAGTCAGCCGTTCGCCTCCTTGGGATTGGTTAGCGGTGCGGTCAGTGGCGACCTGGACGGAGACGGCCGCCCGGATTTGGCCCTGGCAGTGGAATGGGGCGCGGTGCGAGTATTTCGCAATCGTGGGGGAAGTTTCGAGGACATGACCGTTCCTTGGGGTTTCGCGACCAATCGCGGCTGGTGGACAAGCATCACCATCGGCGACTTCGACGGCGACGGGCGCTTGGATCTTGCGGCAGGCAATTGGGGTCGCAACTCAACCTATGAACTCTATCGGCCAGGCCCGCTGCGCATTTTCTATGGCGACTGGAATGGCGACGGGAATCTGGACCCACTGGAAGCCTGGGCGCGGGACGGCCGTTGGTGGCCGGTTCGCAACCGGCTGTGGCTCGGACGCGGACTGCCGCAATTACAGCAACAGTTCCCGACGCATGCGGCATTCAGCCAGGCAACCGTCCAGGATCTTCTCGGGTCGCGCTTTGCGCAGGCCAGTTTCGTCGAAGTCAACGATCTGGAGTCCTGCGTCTTTCTCAACCGTGGCTCAAACTTTGCCCGCGTGCCCCTGCCCTTCGAGGCTCAGCTCACCCCGGTGTTCGCGATCAACACCGGAGACTTTGACGGGGACGGGATCGAGGATCTGTTTTTGAGTCAGAACTTTTTCGGCAGCGCGTCCGATCTTTCGCGCGACGACAGCGGCTGCGGACTGTGGTTACGAGGTAATGGCGACGGCCATTTCACGGCGACCTTGGCCAGCGTGACCGGAATCCGGGTCTATGGCGAGCAGCGCGCGGCCGCTTTGGCCGACTTCAACCACGATGGGCGGGTGGATGTTGCTGTGGCTCAAAACAACGCGGCCACCAAGCTCTTCCTCAATCGCAACGCCAGACCCGGGCTTCGGGTCACGCCGCGCGGACCCTCCTCGAACCCCGACGCCATTGGCACGCAATTGCGAGTCCGTTACGCGAGCGGACGCGCCGGGCCAATTCGAACCGTGCAGGCAGGTTCCGGCTATTGGTCGCAGGATGCGACTGCGCAAGTCCTCGGCTTGGCTGAACCTCCGGCAGGTTTGTGGATCCGATGGCCCGGCGGGAAAGAGGAAACGATCGCTCTAAAACCGGGCGCGCTGGACGTGACAATTCAATTCCAACCATGACCGTGGAAAGGGTCCGTCAAGTGCGGCGTTGGCTTCGCTTATTGTGCGGCGTGGATGGAGTGGAACACAGGCAGGTCAGGGCCATTCCGGCCGGGCCTATCGACTGCCGTTGGGTCAGTAACGATAATCCAGACGCAGGCCGACTTGGTTGCTTTGGAAGGTGAACACGTCTGCGCTCGAGTCGTTGTCCGCGAACTGGTAAAAAACGGAGCTGCGCAGTTTCTTGAAGAGCACTGCACTGAGCTGGACTTGCACCGACACATAATCATCTTCCCGGCCGGTTGTTGCGCCAGCCACGCTGGAGTCGTAGACGGCACGAGTGAAGGCAGGGCGGATATCGAGGTAAAAGTGTTCGAAGAATCTCTGGCGCAGACTCACGCCCACCCCGGTTCTCTCGACAAACTGATCCACTTGGAGCGAGTTTTCGATCGCATGATTGAAGGATGCCGCCAGGATCGTGCTGGTGAAGATCTGCCAGCTCACCGATGCGTCCACCAGTGGAAAAACCTCCGGGGAAACCTCTGTTCGCTGAAACTGCACAAATTGACCGCCGCCGCTCACTTGCACGTTCAATTTCTTGCCTGGCTGCCAGAGGACGCGACCTCTGATTTGCTCGAAAAACCAGTCGGTGCCCGGATCCACCAGGTTATAGCCGCCCCCGCCGCCCAGCCCGACGCTGGTCTTGGCCGTGGCCTGGTAGTTGAGCCAATTGATGGAGGACCAAGTCACGTAATCACTCTGCTCTTTGCTCAGGCGAATGTCTTGGCTCACTCCCAATTCCAGCGAAAGCCGGTTGTGAAACTGGTGGGTGGCGGAGGCTCCCAGCAAATGCAGGTTCTGCTTGTCCTGCGTCCCCGTTTCCACTTGGGTCTCCTCGGTCAGGCTGGAGGTGTAACCGAAGTTGACCACCCAATCTTCGCGGGGAACAATTCCTTTCACGGCCAGCGTGTAGCCGACGTTGTCCTTGAAAACCGGGTTGGAATACTCATTAAACGTCACCGCCCCGTCCACGGCCCAATGGCGGCCCACATCGAAGTACATGCCTGGAGCAATGGACTGAACCGCGGTCTTCTCTGCTGCGCTGGGTCCCTGCAGAATTCCGTCCCCGTACATGAGCTGATAGCTCAGGTGCGGATGAATCTGTAGTGGGCCCCATCGCAGAGGATACACCTCGGCCTCCGCCGGCCGGCGGAGGATTGGCAGACCTACCGATCCGACCTGATTGGCGGCGGCCGCTTCCATGGAGGGAGTGCGGTCGGAAACTTCCACGGGCGGCACGAGCACCGATTGCGCTTGCCCGCTGGCGCAGGCCGCCAACAACGCCGACCACACGGTGCAGCGGGTCGCCGGGCGAATGACCGATCCTGCGCTCGAGGTTTTGGCGGTCGCTCGCCCGCCAAATTCGGTCCGTGCATTCATGATTCCCATTGCCAAACCGCACGAAGAGAAATGGAAACGCCGCTGAAACTCAAGCCTGAGAACAAAAAATCCGGGAATCGCCAGAAAGGCAATTCTCGGATCAGGCAGACTAGGCCGGCGCCCAGGCAGGTATGGAGCGGACCTCAGTTATGTCTTCATACTGCGACCCGCGCGCTCGTGGTGAATGCCGGCAGCCGCGCGACAATCGCGTTCGCGATCTCGAGGGACGCCGTGGCTGCGGGTGAAGGCGCGTTGCACACATGGACGATTCTTCGTCCTTCCACGAAAAGGAAGTCATCGACCAGCGCTCCGTCGCGCTGCAATGCTTGCGCCCGGACGCCTGCATGAGCAGGCACCACGTCAGTCTCCTGGATCTCTGGCACGAGCCGCTGCAGACTGCGCACGAATAGTCGCTGGCTGAGGGAACGTTTGATCTCCATCCAACCTTCGCCCAAATGTTTCCGGGCCAGCTTCCAAAAGCCTCCGTAGCTAAGAGTCTCCCACGTGTCGCGCAGATTAAAATCCGTTTTGTGATAGCCTTCGCGTTTGAAGGCCAGCACCGCATTGGGGCCGGCATGGATCGTCCCATCAATCATCCGCGTCAAGTGCACGCCCAGAAAGGGAAACGCCGGATTCGGGACCGGATAGATCAAGGTTTTGACGAGATGCCGTCGATCCGGGATCAATTCGTAGTATTCGCCCCGAAACGGCACGATCCGGGCGTCGGGCGTCAACCCACTCAGCCGAGCCACTCGGTCGCTATGGAGGCCGGCACAGTTGACCACAAACCCGGCCTCGAAATCTCCTTGGCTCGTCTCCAGCACATGCCCGGCACTTGATTCGCGCAGGTGGTTCACCCTGGTATTGGTGCAAATGGCCCCGCCCTGCTCTTGCACCTTTCGTGCGTAGGTCTGACAGACCTCCGTATAGTCGACGATACCAGTACTAGTCACCTGGAGGCCGGCCAGACAGCGGACATGTGGTTCAATTTCCCGAACCCGCTCCGGTTCCAAACGCGTGACCGGCAAGCCGTTTTCAATTCCGCGAGCGAGCAACTTCTCCAGCAGCGGCAACTCATGCGGTTCGGTGGCCACGATCACTTTGCCACAAACCTCGTGCCGAATCCCATGTTCGCGGCAGAACTCGACCATCGAACGGCTCCCTTCGCGGGCGAAGCGAGCTTTGAAGCTTCCGGGCTTGTAATAGATGCCCGAATGAATCACGCCGCTGTTACGGCCGGTCTGATGCTGGGCCAGGGACGATTCCTTTTCCAGAACCAGCAGGCGCATCCGGGGTTCACGCCGGGCCAGCGTCATCGCGGTGGCCAATCCCACAATGCCCCCGCCGATGATCGCACAGTCAAATTTCTGCTCGGCCATAATCCCGTTCAGGAGGTGCGTCCGTCCCAGACCATCTTGCGGCTGTGAAAACCTTCGGCGAATTGCGTGGGCGAGGCCGCCTCAATCCCGCGCAGGCGCAGCAGGCCCAGGAAGAGATCTTCCGTGAACCATTGTTTATTGCGCTGAGTTCCGAAGTATTGCATCAGCCGCTCGACTTTTCGCCGGCAAAGCGATGCGGAGAGCGGCACGAACAGGTTGGGAGACCGCAAGTCCGCGTCGTATTTCGGGATTTCATATTCCAGGATCTGGTGGTTGCGAAAGGTGTTCCATGTGAGTTCGCAGATCGCGCGATGGTCCTGGTGCAGATCATGCCGAAAGTGGGTGAAGATCAAATCCGGAGTGAAATTGCGTTTGAGTTCTTCGAAGCAGTCCTTAACCTGCCCCCCCACATACGGGAGGAAGCCGTCGCGAAACGACTTGACCACGATCGTTTTCCGGCGCGCTCGCTTTAGAAAAGCCCGGGCGCTGCTTTCCGCTTCACGGGCCCGCTGCGTGTTCGAACTAAAAACCAGCCAATAGAATTCCAGCTGATTCGAGAGTTCGGTCAACCGCAGGATGGTACCGCCGCACCCAATCTCGATGTCATCGCTATGGGCGCCCAGACAAAGGATCCGTCGAGCCCCGGCCAAGTTGCAGGCGATCACGCGGCGGGTCCTTTTCCTTTGACTAATGGGCGTGATTCCACACCGCCCACGGCGCATCTCCCCGGCTGAAGGTATCCTCCAGTTCCTGACGTTCTTTGTAGGTGTCCATGCATGCCCAAAATCCCTCGTGCGGATACGCCATCAACTTCCTCTTCTCGATCAATCGCCGGAATGGAACCTCCACCAACTCCTCCCCTTCCTGGATAAAGGAGAAGATGTCCTGGCGAAATACAAAGTAACCGCCGTTAATGCGGGCCCCGGAGCGGCTAATGTGCTCGATGCTGTGCACCCCGCCGCTTTCGTCGGCTTGAATGAGGTGGAAGCTGGCGCGGGGCTTGACCGTGACGAAGAGGCCGGTCTTGCCGCTCTCCTCAAACTTTCGGATCACAGCCGGCAACGGAACGTCGGACAAACCGTCCGTGTAATTGGCCAGGAACATCTTTTCTCCCGCCAAATGCTTCTCGACGGCTTTCAATCTCTGTCCAATGTTGGAGGTCAGTCCGGTGTCCACAAAGGTAATCTTCCAGTCGGCGATATCGCGGCCCAGCAGATCCAGATTCTTGCCCCCCTCCGAGAGGACAAAGTCGTTGGAAAGACACTCGTCGTAGTGCAGGAAGTAGTGCTTAATCACGTCGGCTTTGTAGCCCAGACACAGAATGAAATCGCGATGCCCGTAGTGAGCATAATACTTCATGACATGCCAGAGGATGGGACGATAGCCGATCGGCACCATGGGTTTGGGGATAGTTTCGGAATACTCTCGCATCCTCATCCCCAATCCGCCGCAGAATAGGACCACTTTCACACGCTCTTTTCGATGGCCGCCCGATGTTTCATCCAGCCCGTGGTGCGGCCTCAGCTGTTGATCGACAGCCGATGCTCCAGCCACGTTTCCGAACGGAAATGCCGATACTGCTCGGCCCTGAGCCGGTCCGCAATCCGTCCTGCCGGCAGCACGACATCGTCGTAGGTGATAACATCGTCCTTTTTGATGTCGCGCTTGAGTTTGCAGCCCAAGACCAGGCCCTCTGGCAGGTAACGCTTCTGGCTCATCTCCTCGACGTTGACCGCCTCGCCGTAGGTCATGAACATTCCGTAGTCATCCAGCACTTCACCAGCCGACAGGGGACGCTTGGCCACCGCGCACACCTCCACCACCGGACCCGCCAGGGGTTTGGCCACGGAATCTCGGAAGAGCACCGCCCGGGCGATGGCGTTTGGGACCTCGAAATGAACCAGGTGATAGGGCGTAAAGAAAGAATAGAGCGGGCCCTCCCCCATTTTATACAAGTTCAGGTAGTGCTGTTGTTTCGGGTCGGGATGTTCGGCCAGGACGTAAACCTTGGTCAGCGGAGTGCCGACCACGTAATCCACGATCCCACCGAGGCGCCGGAGTTCGTCGATGTCGTAGAGTTTGCCGATCCTCATCACATCGTCGCGATACTCCATGCCGCGGGACATGCCGCGGGAACGCACGACAAAGCCAGTGGCGTTGGCGACGATCGCTTGTTCGAAACTGATCTTCGAGCCATCGGCGAAACTGGTAACCATGGCGGGATTCTGGCCCCATTTTTCAGCCCATCCCTTCTGAGTTTCGGGCGTGCGGTAGGGATCTTGTAAACCCTTGATGTTCCCGATCACACGGGGCGTGAGTCCCAGGCCCTTGACCCAGCGATAAAGGTTAATCTGCACTCCCGGTTCGTCGCCGTCGCAGGCCGAAAGAATCACTCCCTGTTTTGCGGCGTAGACCTGTAGGATGGGGCCGATCGTGGCATCGATCTCCGCATTCATCAGGACGACATCCTTACGGTGTTTGAACGCCTCCAGGATCACCTGCGCGCCAAACTCCACCGAGCCGGTCGTATCCACCAGAACATCGATTTGTTCGGAGCGAGCCAGCAGGAAGGCGTCTTCCACAACCACCGGTTGGCCGGCGCGGAGGGCATCTTCGACTTGGGCCTGGGTGGTGGCTGGCACGGTGCCCGTCAACCCGGAGTATTCGAAGATGTGAAATCCGCGTTTGGGTTTGCGGCTGTAGATCGCGAGCATGCGCATACCCGGCACGCTGTTGACGATTTGATTGGTCAGGCCCTGCGCCATGAAACCGGCCCCCAGAATCGCGACGCGGATGGGTTTGCCCTGTTCTTGCCGTGCCTGCAGTGCCGTATCAACGAGGATCATAAGATTACTTCAGCCGGGATGTTCAGGACAGGAGCCGGGCAGGTCAAGCCTGCGCCACGGCCAATTTCCGCGCTTAAGCGAGCGTCATCTTCTTCCTGACCTCCGGTTCAATTTCCGACAGCATTCCAAATTTTTGATCTTTGTCTGAGATGACCGTGACCGGCAACGGCCATTTGAGTCCCAAGCGTGGGTCCTGGCAGAGCAAGCCTCCTTCGGCGGCCGGGGTGTAGAATTCTCCCACTTGATAGCTGGTCTCCGTCTGATCCCGCAGCGCCTGGTAGCCGTGGGCAAATCGTTCCGGCACATACAAGCCGCGATGGTTTTCTTCGTTCAGTTCCGCCGCGATGTGCTGGAGATAGGTGGGACTTTCAGGGCGAAGGTCCACAATGATATCGAGGATGGCGCCACGCGTGCAGCGCACCAGCTTGGTCTCGGCCGCCGGCGGATATTGAAAATGCATGCCCCGCAGGGTGCCTTGTTTGAGGTTGTAGGCCAGGTTGGCCTGGGCGATGACCGGCTTCAAGCCGTGGGCCTCGAACTCCTTCTGGCAAAACGACCGCGCGAAAAATCCGCGACTATCCTCGCGGCGTTCCAGGTCGATGATGTAGGCGCCTTTCAGTTTTGTCTCAGTAAAAATCATGATGCTTGGAATGGTGCTTGGAAATGAAGAGCCTCCCTTGGGCCTGCCTTGATTCACAAGCCAACGGCGGGACTCGTTGTCCAAAAGAATTGGTCGTCCAGTTGGCGCGTGCGGATCAAATATTCCAGCTGTTTCAGGCGGGTGAAACTGCGGTCCTCGAATACTTCGCGAGGCATGTCGATCCTCTTAAACAGTTCGTAAAGTTGCTGCGCACCGCGGCGGGCATCCCAGGCGCATTTGAAGCCAGGCAGATGTTTGCGGATCTTTTCGAAGGAAACCCGATAGCTGCGATTATCCGCGCCGGGCGCTCCGAAGCTCACCTTGCATCCAGAGAACACTTCGCCCACGATCTCTGCCACCTCGCGCACGCGATAATTGTGTGAGGTATCCCCGACATTGAAGACCTGGTTATGAATGGCTTCAATCGGAGCCTGCAGCACCGCCACGATGGCGCGGCAGATGTCCAACCCGTGGACCAGGGGCCGCCAGGGAGTGCCATCACTGGTCATGCGGATCTGTTTGGTCGTCCAAGCCAGACCGGCGAGATTATTCAGGACGATGTCAAAGCGCATGCGCGGCGACGCCCCATAGGCCGTGGCATTGCGGAGGAAAGTGGGTGAGAATGCCTCATTGCCAAGGGGACGCACATCGCGTTCCACGAGCGCTTTGCATTCCGCGTAAGCGGTTTGTGGACTCACTGGAGAGTCTTCGTCGACGAAATCCCGATCCGCCACTCCGTAGACACTGCAGGATGACATGTAAACAAAGCGCCTGACCCCGGCCCGACGCGCCAACTCGGCCAGGCGCACCGAGCCTTTGTGATTGATCTCGTAGGTAATATGAGGCGCCAGTTGGCCCGCCGGATCGTTCGACAACTCGGCCATGTGCACGATTGCGTCGATCCCGGCCAGATCGTTCACCTCGATCTTTCGCAAATCTTTGGTCAAAGTCCGCGGGATGGCCCAGCCGCTGCGGTAAAGCGAGCGGTCTGTATAGAAGCAAGTGTCCAAGCCGATCACGTCCAGACCTTGCTCCAACAGGACCGGCACCAACAACGACCCAAGATAACCTTGGCATCCCGTAACGAGAACTTTCATGGGTTCATCATCGGTAAAAGACCGGCGGTGGTTTAGGTTAGCCGGCGTGTGGTTTCAAGCAATTTCAACCCACCAACATCCGAGAAGATCACCGCCTTCTGCCCGTTGGGGCCCACTAACAAAACATCCACATCGGCGGGGTAAGTGTGACTCGTGGCCCGTAATGCCACCGTCACGCTGCCCTAGCTATAGCTAGGCTAGGCGTCCGAGTGCATGCCGTACCATCGGCTCCTGAGTTGTTTGAGCGATTTCTTTATCCCCGGCGGGATAAACTCCTTCCAGCCGCGGTGGACGCCCATTTTGAGCGCCAGCGTTCCCCGCGTGGTGAGGGGAACAAAATACCTGGGAATCCGGGTCTTGATAAAGCCACAACGCCGCTTGAATTCAGCCAATGAATCTGTGCTCCAGAAGAGGTAAACCAGCCAGGGCAACTTCTTTTTTTCGCACAACTCCACCGCCTTCGCGATCAGGACGTTATTGGTCGATTTATCCCGATGTTTGATGGCCGAGATGATCTGCCCGGTGACTCCGTAATGTCCGGCATTCCCCAGCATGATGAATCCGATCATTTCGCCGCGATAATACGCGGCAATCATGTCTTCCCGGAACAGGAACCGGGAGAACTGACGTTTGATGGTCTCGAAGTCCTTTCCATAATGCCAGAAGCGCCGGCCCTGCCGGACCGGAGCCTCGTTAAAGATCGCGGTCATGCCGCGCACGAAGTCATCGTCGAAGGCCATTTGCCTCACTTCCACTCCCTCTTTTTCCGACTTACGGATCAGGTTTCTGATTCGCGACTTAATCTGATGATTCCACCAATGGTCATAGCTTTGCACCGGCAGGGCCGCGATCTCCTCCCATTCCATGGCAAAGGAATACTTGGGCTCGATGTCGGGCAAACGCTGCCAAAACGTGAATAGGTCCGCCTTGAAGCCCGGCGTGGTCTTCAAGGTCTCAATGACCCGCTCCGGATCGCGCACGTCCTCATACCACTCTTCCTCCAGACTGACCATCGATGCCGGGCCCCGGATAATGTTATAGGTCTGTCCGTCGATCTCAATACACTCGCTCGAGGCGGGTTGCCCCTTGATCAATGTTTCCTTGAGGAAAACTCGTGGTTCGTTTGCGGAAGTTACTTTCGGCATAGTCGCAGATTCATGGCTTTCATCATCGGAATAAGATCGGCGTTGGTTTAGGTGAGGTGTGCATCTGTTTCAAGCAGTTTCAACCCCAGGCCGACGCCGTGGCCGGTCTACGTGACGCAGACCGCCCGACCAGAGGCCAAGACCCACCTCAGGGGTTACGGCGCAAACGATAGAACCGCTGGCTGGTGCCGGGCGGCGGGGTCTCCTCGAAGACACTGACCCCGGAGTCATCGCTCAGGACCACTCCAATGTTCTCCCAGGAAAGCAGATCGGCAGACGCTTCCAGCGTGTACGCGCTCACCGGCTGCCCCTCGACTCGAAGCACAATTTGACTGGACGCCAGCCGGCTAATGAACAAACGCCCATCACTTTGCCGAATGGACGCGGCGCCGATTCCTCCGCCGCCGGGAGCGGCCATCGTGGTGAGCGTCAGGCTCCAGCCGCCAGAGATGCTTCCCTGATCGCCCGCCCCATCATCTACCACATACAAGGACCATGCTCCATTGGGTGGCAACCCGTTGAAAACGCTCAGCAACGACCCGTAGGGGCCGGGCGGGGCCGGGGCCGTGAACGTATCCAACTCTCCACTCTGCCCAGGCTCCACATCGCTCGGTTTATATGTGCCGGCAGTAATCTGGCCCCACGCGGTCAGCCCACTGGCCGCCGCATCGGAAAATGTCAGGGTCAAATTCACGAGATCGCCTCCCCCTCCCACGTCCGACATGAGCAGGGCGTTCTGTCCGCCCGGGCCCACCAGGAGGACATCCACATCCGCCGGGTAGGTATGGCTAAGGCCGAGCAGAGTCGCCGTGACATTGCTGATCACGCCGCCCATACCGCTCACCGCAATGACAGGTCCATAAGGCGTGGCGTTGCCCACACTCGGGATCGTCATGGCGGTCGTGTTCGTGAACGAACGCGTGCCGATAAATGAATTCACCACCGTCAGCACAAACGTGTCATTCGTCGTCAACACCCCGTCGCTAACCGTCACCGTGATCGTCGCCGTGCCGGCTTGCCCCGCCCCTGGGGTCACCGTGACGGTTCGCGCAGAGCCGGACCCGCCAAAGACAATGTTGGCATCGGGTACCAGGGTTTGGCTGGACGAGCTTCCGGTCAGGGTCAAACCGGCTGCGGCCGTGTCCACATCCCCGACGGTGAAGGCAATCGGTCCCACCGCGATGCCGACCGCCGTGGTCTGGTCAGGAATATTCGAAATGGTTGGCGGGTCGTTCACCGGAGTCACTGTTAGCACGAAGCTGTCACTGGCGGTGAGCGATCCATCGCTGACCGTCAGAGTCACCATCGCGGTCCCGTTCTGGTTGGCCAGCGGAGTGACCGTCACGGTCCGATTGGCGCCGCTGCCTCCAAACACAATATTCGCATTGGGCACGAGGGCCGGGTTGGATGAGTTGCCGCTTACTGTCAGCGAGGCGGCACTGCTTTCGGCATCGCCCACCGTAAAGTTGAGCGCGCCGGTGGACCCATCCTCATTGATGGTTCGGTCGGTGACATCGGAGATGGTAGGAGGCGTGTTGCCGGCGACGACGTTAAGGAGGAAGGTGTCGCTGGCGGTGGCGGATCCGTCATTCACGGTCACCGTTATCGTGGCCGTGCCGGTCTGGCCGGCTGCCGGCGTGACTGTCACCGTCCGATTGGCTCCGGATCCCCCGAAGACGATATTCGCGATCGGGACGAGCACCGGATTGGATGAGTCCTGAACCAACGTCAGATTTGCGGCCGGTGTTTCCACATCGCCGACGGTAAAGCTGATCGGCCCCACCGGCGTGCCTGCGGCCGTGTTTTGATCAGGAATGTTGGAAATGGCAGGCAGGTCGTTCACCGGAGTCACCGTGAGGAGGAACGTGTCGCTCGCGGTCAGCACCCCATCAGTCACCGTGACGGTGATGGTGGTGTTGCCAAACGCGTTGGCGGTCGGAGTGATCGTGACAGTGCGGTTGGCTCCGCTCCCACCGAAC
Source organism: Verrucomicrobiia bacterium (assembly GCA_035577805.1). Classification (GTDB taxonomy): domain Bacteria; phylum Verrucomicrobiota; class Verrucomicrobiia; order Limisphaerales; family JADJPG01; genus DATLUX01. The sequence goes on along the minus strand of DATLUX010000095.1, from coordinate 17 downwards.
ACGATGTTGGCGTCCGG
>DATLUX010000094.1:0-42372 GCA_035577805.1 Verrucomicrobiia bacterium | reverse complement strand
GGATCGAATTTGTCGCCATCCACCAGCACCAGCCGCGTGGCGGCCGGTTGCGCAGCGAGGAAGATGGCCAGATACCGGGCGACGATGCCACCCACTCCACCCAAGCCAATGAGTTTCACAGACAGGTCGGAGGGGATCTGCGGTTGAAAAAGTTGATGGTTCACGGTTCAGGGTTCAGGGTTCAGGGTTCAGGGTTCACGGTTCAGGGTTCGGGGTTCACGGTTCAGGGTTCGGGGTTCACGGTTCAGGGTTCAGGGTTCACGGTTCAGGGTTCAGGGTTCAGGGTTCAGGGTTCAGGGTTCAGGGTTCAGGGTTCAGGGTTCACGGTTCGGGGTTCAGGGTTCAGGGTTCAGGGTTCACGGTTCGGGGTTCACGGTTCAGGGTTGTTAGTCACTCATTGCTGGTCGAAATCATTTGCCAGGAGCACTGCCGGTTGCGCGCTGCTCACGCGCCCCGGCACTGGGCACTGCCCTATTGGCTCTCGACCGCGACATGGGTGCCGTTGGCGCCCCAACGGAACACGCGCACGTTGTCGATCCAATCGGCCGGAACCTCAGAAGTGCGCCGGTGAGCGTAACCTTCCACGACAGATTCCAAGTCGGGAATGCGGAAGCGGGTGCCGTCGATGACCACCTCGGCATGGAACTCGGGGGGTTCCTGGCTAACCCGGCCGACGACGATATGGAGGCCTGGCCGATGGCGTTCGTCCTTTTCGTCCATATAACTGCTGTAGGCTGCTTCGTCGGCGTGGGAATGCATATCGCCGATCCACCGCCAGCCGGCGGGCAGCGCCGGCATCTCATAGTCCACGGAGAGCGGGTAGTATTGGCCGCCCCAGCCGGAGCTGACGAGACTTCGCTGAGGAGGGACGAGGATCTCGATTTGGGGTTGGGCCGGGTTCCAAGCCAGGAGCACGGCCGCTTCCGCTCCGAACGATTCGCCGATCAAACTGAAGAACCCGACAATTTGTTCGAATGTTCGTTGGGGCAGCCGCGGGTAGCGCAGGCGGAGAAAAGCACGATGGCCGGCCAGCTCCTGGGGGAATTGGTCGGTGGAGACGCTGCTGACGAAGAACTCGTGATTCCGGCAGAGGTAGAGGCCGTCGGCGGTGACGAGGTGAAAGACGCTTTGATCCTCCGGCCACGGCATGTCTTCGGCGGTTTTGAGGAGGATCGGTGTGAGGAGAGGAGTGGCTTTCATGTTTTTTTGCCGTTGCCCGCGTTGGTCGCGGGTTTGTAGTTGAAGACATGCCGGGCGAGCGCGGCGGAGCTGACCGGGGCGGCCTGGAGCGCGCCGAGATTGCGGAAGATTCGTTCCACGATCTGGGCCAGGGAATGGTCCGTCTTCAGCCAAGGCACCTCGAGGGTGAAGAGCGGATCCTTGGTGGTGGCTTCCTGCCAGGCGTCGATGGTGGCGACGCGCGGGTCCACCCGGCAGGATTCGCCAAACCAGCTCGCGCCCTCATGATTCTCGCTGCTGTAATTGAAGCCGGTCTCGAGCAAACAATGCATCAACGCGCGAAAACCGGCGCGCAAGCGGCGTCCGGGCGACGGCTCCTTGAGCAACGCGGCGTAGTGCAGGTGTTGCGTGCAAATCCAGGACAACGGTCTGCCATCCGGGGGCGTGAACTTGGAACAGTTCAACAAAGCGGGGAAAAGCAGTTCATCATCCCAGCTTTCCAAGGGGGCATTGCGAAAGAAGCACTCGTTGTACTCCGAGAGCATCAGTCCTTGGGCGGCCGCACCGTTGCGAAACACCAGCAGGGTCACCAGGTACGGCAGGGCGATGCGCACGCTCCGATATTTGGTTCCGCCGCCGAAGGGGGCGGGTGAGTTCTGGGCGATCCATTTCAGATTATAAACCTGCGGGGCCGTCTCGTGCACGACGATGCTCACCCCGCCCTCGCTGCGGACGCTTTTCACGCCGTCTGGAAAGATCACCTCGCCGGCGTCCAAACGGCGCGGATTTATTTTGGCAAGAAACTGGTCCAAAGGCATGGAACCCGTCTTGCCTTCAGGGGAGACGGCTTGGACGTCGGCGCCGTCGATCTCAATTTTGGCCATGGCTTGGGGTGGTCGGTGGTTGGATGGAAGGCCAAGGCCGGAACGTCGGATGGGGCAGCCCCTTCTCGCCCGACCGGTGCACAAACATCAGCACCTGCCCCGTGCGGACCACGGTGTCGTTTCCGGTCTCGTGACCGTCGAGGATGGCCATGCTGCGCGGGTCGATATCGAAACGTTGGCGGAATCGATTGCGGATCTCGCCCACGGTGGAGTTCCCGATGGGCAGACGTTCGAGATAGGGCCCGACCGCGACCGTCACGAGCCCGGCGGCCTCATGGGGTTCGGCGAAAAGATGGCCAAGGCCACCAGCAAGGCCGGGCGTTTCACGTTGGTTTTGGTTTTGGTTTTGGGATAGTTCAAGCATACGATTAAGGGCGTTGCAGTTGTTGAGGCAACAAAGAGGGTTGAGCCAGCCGACGGAGTGTTGCCACACGAACTCCGTCCGGCACGTCGACATATTGCCGCACATTCAGCTCCGTGAGCTGTTCCACCAGGGCACGGAACTGTTGCTCGAAGGCATGGGTCAACAGCTCCGCGGTAATCCCGCCTGACACCCGCGTGCGGAGTTGTTCGCGGCGGGCGGCTTTGGCGGCATCCTGCACGGCGCGATCCACCAATGCACCGGTTAACAGATCGCGGCGATGCCGGACAACCGGCGTGGTCGACCCGGCGAAGGTAAGTTCAACGATGCCCCGATCGCTGCCATTAGGGCTGAACAACCAATCCACGATCTCGCGGATCAGCTGCCGCCGGGTGGCTTCCGCCTCGTCTTGACCGCGAAGGGCCACAGGGACTTTGTGGAGATGTTTGTCGAGCACCGACGCGAATCCCTTGCGCTGGAGGCGCCGAAAATGGTCGATATTCGTGCCGATTCTTCGCAGAAAAGCCCGATCGACTTGATCCGGTTCGTTGGTGGTGCCCAGGTAAAGGATCAGCTTGTTTTTGAGCTCGGGCCTCGTGGCATCCAGCCACTGCAGAGCCGTCGTCAGGATCCGATCATAAACCGTATCGTGCCCCCCCCGGGCGCGAGCCAGGCCGTCGATTTCTTCGAGGATGGCGATGACCGGCAGGGTGAAGGTCTGGCCCGCCGCGTTGGTGAAGCGTTCCTCCGCCAGTTGTTCAACCTCCTGAAAGAATCGGCCGAGTTGTTTATCCGATTCGCCCAACAGATAGTTGAGCACTTCGGACATGCGCAACCGGAACGTTCGCGGGGGAAGCGCTTCCACGGGGGTGCCGGTAACCTCGCTCATCACCTGGTAGGCCCCCGCGCAAATGGCCTGGATGGCCAGCGTTTTCCCAGACCCACTGACTCCCGCCAGCAGCCGCATCTGGCAGCGGCGCACGCCGAATTCCCGGCTGAGCCCCGGATCCGTCATCTCGATGCGGATGTGTTCGAGCGCGTCCGCGATGCAGGGTGGAGGACAGCCGATGTCTCGCTGCACATCCACGGAGGGGACCTGTTCGCGTACAAGATATTTGTAGTGAGCTAATCCGTCGGCGGGCGGGAGAGCCTCGTAAGCCATCCCATGACGCGCATTCACGATCAGCGCCGCCCCGGGTTTCACTTCCTCACGCGCCAGTTGGTCGGCCAGATCCTGGGCCGCCAAAAAAACGTAGCGGTCTTGCCCGCGAATCGTGAGTTCGATATGCCGATCATCGAGGCGGCGTTCGAAGAGCGCTTCTTCGCCGGTGCGCGGCCCGCCCGGCAGGCGATGCAGCACGGCTTTGCCGCGTCCATCCAGGAGAACGCGATCGCCCCGGCGCAGGTTTTCCGCCATGGCCGCCTCGGGGACAACGGTGCAAGCAGTGGTGCCATCGTCGAGCACGACGTGCGCTTGCCGGGCGGCGAACCCGTTTTTGGGCAGCATCTCGATAAACGCGGCGCTGCGCAGCGGGCCGTCCTCAATCTGTTTGAGAATACTGGCCAGCTCGCGGGCCTTCTCTTCGTAGACCTGGGCAGCGCCATTCGAAGTGAGCGTATTGAAGATCGATTGCACGGCCGCCCCCGCATCAGGGCTGGGATCATTCAAGAGCATTTTCAGAAACTCGCGGCGCTGTTCGATGGGAGCCGAACCGTCCGCGAGCAAGATCTCGATGGGGGTGGGTTTTTTCGGTTTGATCATGGGCTGGATGGATTGGGTTGATTCGATTCGTGATCAGTTGAGCTGGATGGCAACAGATTCTCAAGGAGACCAGGGAACGCCGCTGCGACAGGGCCATTGGTCGGCCGAAAAGTGTTCCAGGACGAGGTAACCGCGTTGTCGTAAGCGGGCATCACGCTGCGTGAAGAGGCCATGGATGCGATCGGCTCGGGCCGTCAGGCCGAAGATGAGGCAAAGCGCGTAGGGCGCGCCGGCGAAGACAGCCCGGGTCCAGCTCTCGTCGTCCTGGGAGGCGTAGATATTCGTGAGGTCGCAGACGAGGCGAGAGGGGCAGGCTTCGCAGGTCTTGCCGCCGGCGGGCAGGAAGTTGTGGCCATGAGCCTGGCCCAGAAGCCTGAAAGCAGGGCAGATCTTCTGGCGGGCTTTGACCACAGCTTGGATGCGGTTCCAGCTGCGATCGGTGTAGCCGAGGCTGAACACCTTCTGTTCCGCACCGATCACCTCGTAGGCATCGGTGACCACGACAAAGAATTCGCCCGTGTCCGGGCAGGAGCAGGGCACACCGAGCAACACCGCCCCCGTTTCGACCGGCGGCGTGGCGACCGCGCCTTTGCGGGCGAATTGTTCGGCGCGAGCGAAGGCGGCCGCGGTGAAGAAGACTTGGAAACCTGCTTCGGGGATGTCGTCGTGCGGCGTGGCTTGTTGCAGCAGCGGGCGGAGGGGCATTTCGAGCCAGCTCAGGGCGGGGCTGCGATCGTTGGTATCGAACTCCAGTTCAACCGGAGGTGCAGCAACCGGCTCTCGAGGCCTAAGGTGAGATTGGCAATGGAGTTGGTAGGTGTAGGTCTGTCCGCTGTTGAGTTTGCCCAGGGCCACCAGATGTTCCGACGCGCGCGCGGCCACGGCGCTGAGACTGTGGACAGTAAAAGCAGTGGTCGTGACCCGGCCGTCAGGCAGGATGATGTCGATCCCAAACCCGGCGCACAACGTGGGCGAGGGCGACGCGGGATTTTGTTTCAGAACCGCGCGGATGTTCAGAGGGACCTGGGACCGCGACAGGCCCGGGCAGCCCTTGCGCAGGCAGCCGTCGCGCCACGCTTCGTTGGCATGGCCCACCAGGTCGGCCGGGCCGACGGGTTCACGGGCGAGGAACGCGCCGGTTTCCTCGTCGCGCAGTACGACACTGAAGGCGGCCTCGTGCAGAGGAACCGCGACGCCGACGGAGACGGGGGCTGAGGAACTGATAGACGGGTTCATATTCGCGGCAGATGCCGGACCAATGCCAACTGAGCCTCCGAAGGGGCGGCGGCGACGCAGGCGCCTCCGCCGCCCGTGAGAGGCAGAACGCAGCGTTAACCCAAATGGGCTTTGGGGCTCAGCACTACCTTGGCGCCGTCTTCTATTTGATCGCCGATGGGCCTTTCCTCCAGCACAGCGCCGGTCGCGTCATTGCGGATAATCCAGGGAACATCCGCCGGCAGACCCATGCGTGAAGCCAAAGCGGTGGCCACGGCGCCTGCCGGGGTTGTCCGTTGCACATTGCGGACTTCGAGGACGTGCGTGCCAGTCACGTCACGGGCTTCGAAGCGCAGCATGCCTCCACGCGGCTGGCCCGGAACTTGTGCGGCGGCGGACGGTTCCGGCGTCGGGGTCAGGGCTTTCATTTGGTACGGTCCTTTCGTTGGTTCGTTATTGGGGACAGACAGCCAGAAGTTCCGACGCCACGTTGGGGTCGGCCAGCCAGTCCGCTGGTTCGCCCAGCCACTGGACCGCCCCGCGAAGGGCTTCCAGTGCCGTGACGAACAAGATCTCGCTTGCGACCGGCGGGACACCGGTCAGATCCACTTCCGCGATCGCCACCTGGCCGGCGCCGTCCGGAGCGGGTAAAAAGCCGCAACGGACCAAGTGCCAGCGGTCTTGGGCTTCTTCAAGCAACGCGCGCAACCAGGCGAGGCGTGCGGGCGGCAGATCGCCGGGCACCTGGGAAAGAATGGGAAAGCGCAGAGCAAGCCGGCCGGGTTCGCGGATCACTTCGCCCTGCCGCAGCAAAGGTCCGGCGACGACGGTCAGTTGTTCGCGGCTAAACCAGGACTCTACGACTTTGCGGAGCGGGGCGGTCCAACCTGTGAGCGAAACGCCCGCGGCGGTTTCGTGAGCCCACCGGAGAAGGGCGTCTGCGGCGGTAACAGGTGTGCCGGCATCCCAACAGATTTCGTCGGTCTCAACGGTGAACAGGGAGGCAGGCAGCGCCAGCAAAAGGCGAAAGGCACGATCTTGAGCCACCCATTTCCAGGCGCCAGCTTGGCCAATTCGATCTGGCCGAGCGTCGCCGGCCTGGCTCGTCAGGCTTTCGTCGTCCGGACGGTATTCGAGTGTCCACCAATCTTGGGCTGGGCAGACGCGCAGGCCGGCGCGTTCGTATCCGCCTGCGGCGGGGGTGAAGCCCTCCGGGAGGAGGACTTCGCTCCATCCCGCCGCAGGATGCGTTGAGGAAGACCAGGAAGCCGTGTTCATTGAATGACCTCCTTGCTGGAAAGAAACGGTTCTCTGGTCAGGGGGACTCTGGCTGGATTTGCTTCGAGGAAAAGGCCGGCCGCTTGATTGGCCAATCCCGCGGAATCGGTGAAGGAGAAGGTCGCGTCCTGGAGGCACGTAGCGGTGTAGATCATCAGCACCAGATCAACCATCCTGATGCCCGCAGGCAGCTTGGGACCAAGACACAGAATCTGCGCTCCCGGCGGTTGGTAGCTGGGGGACACGTTCGGATGAAAGACGTCGCGCGGCTCCAGGATCTCCGCGAACGAAAAACCGGGTTGCGGCCTGAGGGCCGCTTCTGGCCGGTAGGTCAGGCCAATCACAGCCATCGGCGCCACTTGAAACGGTCCAACGCCGCCACGCCGGCACGGCACAGGCACTCTCAACGCGAAGACGGTTCGAATGGCTTCGGTCAGGTCGAGATACTGGATCGTGATCCGTTGGCTCAGTTGGGCCAGCGCGAGCAACTCGTGCGCAGCTGCTTGTTTGCGACGGCGCCACGGTTCCGGGCCGCCCGCGCCCAGCGCCACTTTCTCGTAGATGCCACGATAAGGTGGCAACAACTCGACCTCGTGCAGGGTGGACAGGCTGGGCGCGGGCTGGTGGGGCGGCACATTCATGGCGAAGAGCGGGATTGGGGTGGGGTTGATGGATGAGGCCCGCGCCGCCGGCCAGCCGGCGGATGGACGAACAACACGGTCTGATGCGCGCAACGGACGCGGGCCTCGGCTGCGTGGGCGGCGCCCAGACGACCTAAAGGTTCATGCAAGCGCGGCCCCAACAATTTGGCGGGCACACTTTCGTGTGAGTAAAAGGGCTGCGCAAAAAGTGGCCGGCGACAGCGCTGGCAACGAGAACACGCGGGGTGGCCATTTCGCACAAAGCGATGCACCGGCTTGGGATCCAGGCATGCGCACAGCCCACACTCCACCCAGCGATGCCCGAGGATCGCGATGGTGGCGGGCCCGGCCCCGCCGGCCCGGATCCCCGCGGCGCGCAGCAATGACGCCGGCGTCACTTGGCGCAGCGCTGCCGGGGAGGCGCAGACTTTCCATCGTTCATGAGGCAGAGAGCAGGCCGGGTTCCGCCGCAGCGGCGTGACAAATGTGCGCCAGGTGTAGGCGCAAATTTCTGTCATCGTGTTTTGCAGCGGTGCCCCCAGCCCGAGCGCCCAGCGGACAAGAGACAACGTTGCGATATGACCAGCAAGCGCACAGGCAGAGCGCAGACTGCGGGTCGGTGACACGGCGCGGCCGCCCGAAGTTGAGCGCGGCAGACCGGCCGCGAAACTTTGCCCTTCACAACTCCAAACCCGCTCCTCTTCGAGCAGACGGAACTCGCCGGGGCCAAACAGACAAACCGGGCAGGGGCCGTCCGGTTCCGTCCCGGCAAAGAACCGGCATTGGGCGGTCAAGGTCTCTCCGTGAATGGCGGCATGAATCAAGGGCAACCCGAGCTGAAGGCAGCGCTGCCCGGTTTCCCAAGTTAACGACAGATTGTCTCCGGCCAAGACAACGATGCCGGCTGGGACCAGCGTGGACCACGGGAGGTCCTCCAACGGCGCATCCCAAGCCTCGACGTGAGTGGTCGGAGAGATGGCCCGGCATCGTTCCGCGAGGTGACTGGCTTTGGGTTGGCCGAGGCATTCCGGACCGACCGGTTGGGTCAGCAACGAAGCGGCCTTGAACTTTCCGCGGTCGATCAAGATGAGTTTGCCGACCTGCAGCCGGGCCAGGCTGAGGGCGACCGTTGCGCCCACTGAGCCGGTGCCGACAATGGCGACCACGAGTTCGTCCAGGGCCGCTTCGGCGTCGTCATTCATGCCCACGAATTTCGGGAGCCGGTCCGCCCGTCGCGCGCGAGCTGGCGCGCGACGGGTTTTCCCCGGCGTCTGTGCCTTGGTGACGGATGAGTTTTGCCTAAGCCTGGTCATGCAGAGGGTCGAGAGGAGGTTGATAGGCCGGGACGGTTTGAAGGGGGAGAAGGCACCGTGGACATTCCCCCGCCATGAGCGCGCAGGCCAGCGCGCCTTCGCGGGAGTCGTCGGCCGCAGCGTGAAACGGGGCGCCGCATCGGCAGAGCAGGCATTGGTCGCCTTCCGCGAGCGGGATCGTGCAGATCGGGCAGGCCACGCCGACGATTTCCGCCGGCACTGGTCCTAGCCGCGGCCGATAATAGATCGCGACACGGAAGGAGGTCGTGCCATCGAAATGCAGCCGATCCCCGGCGCGTAACAGCGTGACGCGCGGCGCGCGGAGCCCATTGACGCGGGCAGGATGCTTTGGTTCGGCCACCAGCAGCAGGCGCGGCTGAGCGTCGGGACCGGTGATCGACTCAAAGCGCGGACCGGGATCCGGGCTGGAGGCTGGCGTGTGAAACAAAGACGGCGCCCCTGATTCATCACGCCCGAGCCGCGCCGGTCCGGGGCCGAGAATGAGCGGCTGGTTGGCCGGTGGTGAGTGCCCCGGCCAAGCTTCCGCGCCTTGATCGGGCCGGGTCGGCGCTAAGCCGGACGGATCGAAGGATTCCTCGACGAAAAGATGAAATTCGGTAGAAGAAAAATTTTGGGTCATCATCAGCGTTGCGTTGGATGCTGGTTTCGGATAAAGCACATCGTGCGCTGAACTGCGCGGGCGATTGGCGATTTTTCCCGCCACATCCACTGCCCCGCAGAACGGAAGCGACCTTAGCCGCGGTCCGAACATTTTTGCATACTCGCGGACTCTCCCTTGACTGACTCGGACCTCTCCGCGATCTCTCGGCGCTCCGCAGCAGGTGGTCGCTCGGAATTATCCCCAGGTTTGCGAGCCGTCCTCATCGAAGAGCGTGATCTTGATCCATTGCGGCGGGACGAGGATCCGGTAACCGGAATGGCGCCGGCCCTCGAGCAGATGCTCCAGGCGTTGCTCAGCGAAGCGTTCGCCGATGCCGTACCAGGCCTGGTAGACAGGCTGGCGATCCAGGTTCTTCGCTTGCACTTCCAGGGGCGGGCTTCCGGGTCCCAAAAGCAGATCAAAACCTTCGATTTGATCCTGGAGATCGCGCTCGCGCGTTTTGAGGCGCGCGATCTCCAAAGCGATGCGGCGCGGCTGCAGGAACTCTCCACCACGCACATCGAGGGGAGCATCCAGCCCGGCCTCGCGGCGCGCGAACGAAGCGAGGACTAGGAGAGTGAGAAATTGAAGGAGCTGAAGTTCGATGCGCCAGACCTTGGCGCCGTTGGTGATGATGGCGGCGTGCTCGCCATCCTTGGCAAAGGTGCCGCGAAGATGGAATCGATAATTCGGCGGCGAATCGGAAGGGGAAGAAGAAACGATGGGCGGAGGAACGGAAGCGGGAAGCAGGAGCGGTTCTTTCGGAGGCAGTTCGCCCAGGAACGTCAGGCGATTGACCATCCAATCGTAGGTCACACGGTTGAGCGTGACTTGCTCGCCGGCCCTGGCCCCGGCCAGTCCACCCACCGCGACCAGGGCCTGGGTGGGCGGATGACTAGGTTGGGGATCGCCCGCCGGGGACGCCGGTAGGCCCGCGGCAACAGGCGCAGGCGGCCGCGGCGTCAAAGCAGGCGCGGGATCGACGCGGGCGACGGTGGAAGACGGAGCCGGTGCAGCGGGACGTTTGGGCTCGTTCATGGATAGGAGCCTTTCTGTGAATGAAAGTTAGAGGTTGTGTGAATGGATTCATGAGAAAAGACGACGACGGATCGAGACGCGGGGTCTCGCCTGCCGGAGCAAGCGCAACGAGCTTGTTCGAGAAATACTTCGGCGGTTAGAACCGGGCGACCGTCAACGTCATCGGTGTCCGCACCCGAGGGCCGCCTGCGGCCACGGAGGTGTGGCGACCAGGAACGAAGGAGGATTCGGATCGATCACCCAAGGGAAATTGCCGGAACAGGCCAGCGATGCCGATGAAACACCAGACCTGCTGGTGGGACACAGAAGGGAAAAGGTGCAAGGGTTGGCGGAGCACATAGGGGCGTCTAGTTCGTGGTGAAGTGAAGTTTTATCGCAACGTTGATGAAAGGGCGCCGCGTCAGCGGGCGACGCGGACGAGACCACCCGACATCCTGAAAAGGACTCAGCAGGTCCTGTCACCCATGATGCGAAGGGAAGCTCGGCGTTCATGAGAACATTAGTTCGCGTGGTGATCAGAATAAGAAAGCAACAACTCCAGGCAAGGACTTTGTTCGGAATCCTTCGGGAGTGGCTAAACTCGGGCGGGCCAATTTCTGGCCTGACCGCTCACAGCGTTATTCCTCGTCCGGGTGCTCGTGAGAATCCTGTTCTTCCAACTCCTCGACTTCGCGTTGATGCTGCAGATTGGCGCGATCCTGCTCTTCAAAGAAACGCACGGACCGATGGATGAGAAATCCGCCGATGGACAAGACGACGATGGCGATGGCGGTGCCCAGGAAGACCTCGCGCCGGTTGGCGCTGGAGACATCCTTGAGCGAATAGATGAAGGCACTGGCCGTTGCCAGTGCGGAGCCGACGAGAAAAAAGACCAGCCAACGGCGGGCCCTTCTTCGGCCCGGTTCCTGGCCGGGAATGGAGTGGCCGGCGGCGAACTCGCCCTTAAACAGAACGTTGCAGAAAGCGACGGCGAGCGCAGCGGTGACGCCGAAGGCCACCACCGTGCCGAAGGTGAACTCGAGCCGAAAATCCGGGTGCACCTGCTTGACCGAATAAAGGAAGGCCACCATCACGCCAAGCCCCAGGGCGGCGGCGAACTTCACCACCCGAACAAAGTCCTGCTCATCCTTGGAAGGCTTGTGCGGGTTCACCGGTCAGGTTAATCGAACATCTTCCCCGGGTTCAGGATCCCGTTGGGATCAAGGGCCCGGCGCAATTCCCGCATGACGCGCATCTGGGCGTCGCCGGCAAACTTCGGAAGGAAGGATTTTTTGGCGAGCCCGACGCCGTGTTCACCGGTGATGGTTCCCCCCAGGCGGATGGCTTCCTCGAAGATCTCGTGGAACGCCACCTCGATGCGGCCCATTTCCTCCTGGTTCCGTTCATCGGTGAGAAAGGTTGGATGGAGGTTGCCATCGCCCATATGACCGAAAGTACCGATGCGCAGACGATGTTTGCGGGCCACGGCCTCCACGAAGCGGATCATATGCGCCAGTTCGCTGCGCGGCACCGTGGCGTCCTCAAGGATGGTGGTCGGCGAGACGCGGGCCAGGGCGCTGAACGCGCTGCGACGCGCCGTGGCCAGACGCGTTCCTTCCGCCTCATCGCGAGCCACGCGGACCTCGAGGCACTGATTGCGCCGGGCAATTTGTTCCATCTGGGCCGCTTCTTCCGCGACCACGGTCGGATGGCCGTCCGTTTCCATGAGGAGCAGAGCTGCACAATCGAGCGGCAAACCGACTTTGGCGTAGTCCTCCACACAATGGATGGTCGTGCGGTCCAGAAATTCCAGGGTGCAAGGGATGATCTGCGCGGCGATGATGTCGGACACGCATTGGGCGGCGTGATCCATCTGGGCGAACGTCGCCACCATCGTCTTCTTGGAAGCCGGCTTCGGAATGAGCCGCAAGAGCACCTTGGTGACCACGCCCAAAGTCCCCTCGGAGCCGATGAAAAGATCGCGCAACGAATAACCGGCCACATCCTTGACACATTTATTGCCGGTCCAGAGTACTTCGCCGTCAGGCAGGACCACTTCCAGGCCCATGACGTAATTGCGGGTGATGCCGTACTTCAACCCGCGCAAGCCCCCGGAATTTTCGGCCACGTTGCCGCCGATGGTCGAAATTTTCATGGAACCCGGGTCGGGAGGGTAGAAGAGTCCGGCCGCCGCCGCGGCCTCAGCCACCTGCAAGGTGGTGGCACCGGACTCGACCAGCATGGTGAGGTTGGCGCGATCGACTTCCAGAATCGCGTTCATCTTCACGGTGCAAAGGACAATGCAGCCGGCGACAGGCAAGCTGCCACCACTCAGGCCGGTTCCAGAGCCGCGGGTGACCACCGGGACGCGCGCAGCGTTGGCCAGCCGAAGCACATCGCGAACTTGCGCGGCGGTGCGGGCAAAAACGACACAGGCAGGCATCTGCTGCAACGCGGCGGTGCCATCGAACGAGTAAGGGATCAAATCCTCCCGGGCGGTGAGCACCTGTTCGGCCCCCAGGATTGTCTTTAATCGTTCGAGTGTCTCGGGATTGAGCGCGGCCGCGTTCATGACGAAACCTCCCGGCCCGGCTTCAGCTCGGGCCGGACTTCAACTCGGATGGCATGAACCGCATCCGCCATTTCGAGGACAGTTTCTGCACGGGTCCGGAGAATTTTCAGGCGCACCTGACAGCGACCGCTGGCAGCGCGTTGGAGTTTGACCGTGGCGCTGGCTCCGAGTTCGAGGGCGCGTTTGAACTGTTTGTCAGGCTTGGCGGGCGTGAGACTGAAATCCACCGCGCAGCCCGCTTCCCGTAAGCGGCCGATCAAGCCGAGCGTTTCGGCCCGCAACGATTCATCCTCCACCAGGCAGAACACGTCAACCACAGCATTAAAAGCTGGAATGAGCCCGCGATCGCGCAGGACTTGGAGCAGGACCACGTCGCCCATGCCAAAACCCAGGGCCGGCATATCCACTTTCCCCCCGCTCATCTGTTTGATCAGATTATCATAACGGCCGCCGCCGGCGATGGCGCGGGGATGGCCCTTGCGATCGAACGCTTCGAAAACCACGCCGGTATAGTAAGCCAAGCCACGAATGATGCCATAATCGACGCGGACGAAATCCCCCAGCCCCCGGGCGGTCAGGTTGTCCAGCATGGCTTGCAACTCGACGGTCGGCCGGCTGGCCTGGATAAAGTCGCGCACTTCCTCCAGCGTGAAGCCCAGGGCTAGCAGTTTGGCGCGGCTGACGGCTTCTTCTTCCCGATCCAGTTTGTCGATGAGTTGATAAAACTCATAGGCCTTGTTCGAGTCCGTGCCGCGGGCGGAGTAAAACTCTTGCCAGGCCTGCCGGCTGCTGAGCCGCACGACGAAGTCTTGCGAGGTCAGCGCGAACGCGCGCAAGGAATCGATCAGCAGGGCCACGATTTCGGAGTCGGCGGCCGGGTCGGTTTCGCCGATGATATCGGCGTTGAACTGGAAGTGTTCGCGCAAACGGCCTTTGGCCTGGCGTTCGTAGCGGAAGAGTTGAGGAACAGCAAACCACTTGATGGGCTTCTTGTAGTTGCGTTCAGCCGCCGCCACCATGCGCGCCAGGGTGGGAGTCATCTCGGGCCTGAGCGCGACGGCCCGATCGCCCTTATCCAAGAAGTTGTAAAGCTGAGCAACGATTTCTTCGCCGCTTTTGGTGGTGTAAAGCTCCAGAAGTTCCAAGGGCGGGCCGTCATACTCGCGGAAACCGTAGGTGCGCGCCGTAGCCCGCCATCGGTTGAAGATGAATTGGCGCGCATCCGCGCTCCACGCGTCGGGTTGCGGCAATGGCTCGGGGTAGAAGTCGCGGAAACCAGGAAGGCTATCCATGAAAGTATAGGCGGGAAAAGCAACGCTTGGGCAAGAAGCGGGGCGGAAGGACGGACCGGCCGCCCGCGTGGTCCTGCCCTTGATGCGCTGGTCGGGTACTACATCAACATCAACATCAACATCAGGCTGGGTTTACTCCTGTCCGTCTTCCTTCGATTCGGCAGCCTCGGCGGCCTGGGCCTTGGCGGCAGCCTCGACCTGCTCGGGAGTGAGTTGGATCACCGTTTCCCGCATCTCCTTGCCTGGTTTAAACTTCACGACGGCTCGCTGCGGGATCGGAACGTCCGTCTCAGGGGCGTTCGGATTGCGGCCGACCCGGGCCTTGCGGACCTTCACTTCAAAGACGCCGAAGTTGCGCAACTCCACTTTCTTGCCTTGAGCGAGTGCGGCGGAGATGTAGTCGAGGGTCTTCTGGATCACATCGAGCACTTGCTGCTGAACCAGGCCCGTTTCGTTGCTGATCCGGATCACGAGGTCGCGTTTTGTCATAAGGTGTTTGGGGTTCTTGGTTTACGTCCAAGAGCTGCACCAACTGTGTAGGGTATAGGCGGCGAGCCGGGGGGGGTCAAGCCCGTAATCGGCAAGGCTTTCCGTAGGAAACCAACCAAAAAACCGGCCCGACATCCCCGCACCCAGAGCTGCGATTAGCTCTCCAACACGTTGATTTCAACGGGTTCAACGTCGATCCCGCTCTTCTCCAACCAACGAATCGAGGCCCCGATCTCGGCCGGCTGCCCTTCTAACTCCAAACATACGATGCCTAACTCGTCCGTGACGCTGGCTTGGCGAATATTCGTGATCACTTCAAATTTCCGGCCCAGTTCCCAGATGATCGGATTCTTGATCATGCGCGGTGGGAACATGAGCCAGAGTCGCCGCCGCTGGGGGCCCGGCTTGTTTTTGGCCGCGTCCTTGGAAGTCGCTTTTGCTTTGGCCGCCATAATGAATCGAAATCGACTCGGAGAACGTTCGCGTAGCGTTAGCCGCCGGCGATGGCTGGGATGATGCTGATCTCATCGCCGTCTTTGACCTTGGTCTGTTGATTTTGGAGGAACCGAATGTCCTCCTCGTTCACATAGACATTCACGAAACGCCGCACGGAGCCGGAGTCATCGAGCAGCCGTTCCTTGATGCCCGGGTAGCGGGACTGGAGTTCGTCGATGGCATCGCCCACCGTGGGGGCGTTGACCTCAACCAGTTCTTCGTTGTTGGTGAGCTTGCGCAGGGGCGTTGGGATTCTAACTTTAGCAGCCATATAAAGCTTCGTTTGATTTTGAGTTCGAGCGTGATTGCCGGCCTTCATGCTGGAACCCAGAATGAAAGCGGTGGGCCAAGCGTCGTGGCATGGCGGCAAATGGTTCCGGGTTACGGTTCCGGGTTACGGTTCCGGGTTACGTTCAGGCGTTGACCAGAGACCTGTCATCAGTGGCCAGTAGGGATTCGAACTCGCGCAAGCCTGGCTTGATCTCGCGCGGTTCCCCGCAATGGCCCATCACGGCATCCAATGTCTTGAGGCCGTTGCCGGTGATGCACAAGACAACGGAATCTTTGGCGGGAATCTTGCCGCTGGCAATCAGTTTCTTGGCCACGCCGACCGTGACCCCGCCCGCAGTTTCGGCAAACACCCCTTCGCATTCCGCCAGCATCTTGATGGCCTCGCGGATTTCGTCGTCCGTGACGTCCTCGGCGGCACCTTGAGTCTCCTTCATGACCCTCAGCGCGTAGAAACCGTCAGCGGGCGTGCCGATGGCGAGCGATTTGGCGATGGTATTGGGTTTGACGGGCTTGAAGAAGTCCAGGCCTGCTTTCTGAGCCGATGAAATGGGGGCGCAACCCGTAGCCTGCGCACCGTGGATATGCCAGGCCGTCTCGGAAACCAAACCGAGTTTGGCGATTTCCTGGAAGGCCTTGTGGACCTTGGTGAGGAGCGAACCGGAAGCCATCGGAACCACCGTGTGGTCCGGAATGCGCCAGCCCAGTTGTTCGGCGATTTCGAAGCCCATGCTCTTGGAGCCTTCGGCGTAATAGGGTCGCATATTGACGTTGACGAAGGCCCAACCGTATTTGCCCGCGATTTCGGCACACAACCGATTGACCTCATCATAATGGCCCTTGATGGCGATCACGTGTGCCCCATAGATCAAAGAATTCAGGATTTTCCCCTGCTCCAGATCAGCAGGAATAAAAACATAAGCCTTGAGTCCGGCGGCCGCAGCATTCGCGGCCACTGAATTGGCCAGATTGCCCGTGGAAGCGCAGGCCACGGTTGTGAAGCCCAGTTCCCGGGCCCGGCTTAAGGCCACGCTGACGACGCGGTCCTTGAATGAAAGGGTCGGGTAATTCACCGAGTCATTCTTGATCCAAAGCTCCCGGATGCCCAAAGCCTTCGCCAGCCGGTCAG
This sequence comes from Verrucomicrobiia bacterium, assembly GCA_035577805.1. Taxonomy (GTDB): domain Bacteria; phylum Verrucomicrobiota; class Verrucomicrobiia; order Limisphaerales; family JADJPG01; genus DATLUX01. The sequence goes on along the minus strand of DATLUX010000094.1, from coordinate 25,796 downwards.
CCTTCAGCAGGGGCGTGAACCCGACTTGCGCGCCCACCGAAGGATCTTCAGCCACCGGAAGCAGCTCGCGATAACGCCACATGGTTTGCGGTCGCGAGCCAATCGCGTGGCGTGTCATGGCTTTCTTGATGAGCGGATAATCGTAGACCACCTCGAGCGGGCCGAAGTCGAATTCGCAAACATGGGTCGCTGCGAGGGGGTATTCCCTGCCGCATTCCCGGCACTTCAGGGCCTTCATGAATCCAGCGTTGCTTTGCATAACCGAATAAACCGTTGTGCCTGCCAGCCGGCCATCGGCCGGTCTTCGTCGTTTCCTTCCAGGCTTTGCTCTTGCCTCGAAGCACTCAGGGGCACCCGTCGCCGGGCAATAAAAAACCCCTTCTCATCGAAGGAGAAGAGGGACACCTAAAACGCGCTACTCTTCATCTTTTCCCGGACCAAATCGGGTCCGGGCTGGATTTGGCACCTGGTCGTTGCAAGTCGCACTGCAACCGGTTGCCGTGGCGTCATCGGGCCAGTCCCTCAACCACTCTCGATGAGTTCCGTCGCATCTATCAACGGATGCGGATAGAATGATGCAAGCTTCTGGCTGGTGTCAACAAGTTTTATTCGCGGCTTTCGCGGATGTGGTGGATTGTTGCGTGGTTTGGGCCGGCATTCTGCTCATTGGGAATTTGAACGTTCGGCGGCTTGATCTGCTCGAATCACGGAATCCCTGTTCCAAGGACTGGACGGATGCTTGTCGTGGTTGGACTTGCATGGGATAGTGCATAGGACATTGAACTGACCGATAAAATCATTCAGAGTGAGAACCTGTTGTTTTGTTTACGGCGTGGAGCAAGGCGTTTCCTGGCGTTGCTTTGGGTTTTTCCGTGTTTTGCGTGTTTTCCGTATATTACGGCTTCTGCTTATCCTCTTGGTTGTCTGTTCGGTTGCGGGAATTGGAATGAGGTCGCAGGCTGGGGAGGCCATTCAATTCACCCCGGGGAAGAGCAAGGTGGCTACGGATTTAGAAACCTCCCTTTCGAAGGAAAGAGCGTCCGGCACTTTGAGGCGGCCGGGCCTGGGCGGGGCGGAAAGCGTTGAGAGTGCGTTGGCGGCCAGCCAGCGACAGGGTCCGCAGCGAACAAAACGCGAAGAGAAAAAGGCCAAGAACGCGGACATCGAGAAGAAGAATTGGATTATTCTTGATCACGGAGAGTTGCAGCAAAAGGACGAGGAGAGCTCCGAGCTGGGACTTCGCAGTGATTCGATTGAGAAGGAGCGAACGGTCGGCGAAATCTGGTTTACGCAGTCCCGAGATGGGGCGAAGAGCGCCGCGTCGTCCTCCAGGATTAACAGCACGCGCAGCATGGGAGGCGTGCGTCCACCCAGCGGAAGCCCGCGAACGGCACCGGAGGATCGACCCAGCGAAGAACCGCCGGGCCCGGCTGCGGCACCTCAATCGCAACAAGTCACTGCTTCGCTTAAGGATCCCGTGGCGGACCAGAAGGACGGGGCGCTGAAAGATTTGTTTCGCTCCACCGCGCCGCCGTCGGACGGTCGGAACGATGAGCTGGGTTCACGCCCCGCGGCGGGGAGCGCTCAATCCGGAACGAGCCGCGGTTTTGGGCTGGGACACGATCTGTCCGGCCCTTCTCAGCCGTCGGCGGGTTCGTCACCATTGCTCGACACGACACGGCGGGGTCCGTTGTTCGGGCCGCCGGTTGGCGATGGTCTTGGCCTCAGTTCCGGAGCTCGTGGGTTGGGAGCTGGTTCGTCCTTCGGGTCAACTTTTCAGACTCCATTCCCTTCCTCTGGGGGGAGCCATTACAATCAGAGGGACTACAATCAGAAGCTGGAAATCGCTCCAGGTTCGAGCCGAAACAACTTCGATCGGCACTGATTGGCGGGCTAAACATCCTGCAGATAGAGCTGGCGATTGCGGGAGAGGTAAAGCATCCCTGATGTGAGGGTTAACATCACGGTCAGCCAGAGGGCTGCGCGAGCGAACCAAGGCAGCCAGGGTTTCAAAGTAATTTCGGCCCAGTGGCCCCATCCTCCGTAGGCTTCCAGCATCAACAAGGCGATGATGGCTGCGATCTGGGAAATGGTTTTGTGTTTGCCGTATCGTTCCGCCGACAGGACCAACTGATGAGAAGCGGCCAACAAGCGCAAGCCGGTGATGGCCAGTTCACGCGAAACGATGATGACGGCCATCCAGGCCTCCACATGCACCACCGTATGGCTGCGTTCCACCAGCGCGATGAACGCCGAACAAGTCAGGATCTTGTCGGCCAGCGGGTCCATCAGAGCGCCGAAATTGGTGATCAGGTTGCGGCTGCGCGCGATCTTGCCGTCCAAGTAATCCGTCAAGCCGGCGGCCGAAAACAACAGCAGTGCGAGAGTATCATTGACGGGCGAACGCCACACCACGGTGACCAGGAAGAAACCGGTCAACACGAAACGTGAAACAGTCAGCTTGTTCGGCAGGTTCATGCGGGCGCCGCCAGGAGATCGTAATCGGTGTGGCCGACAATACGGACGCGAGCGAACTGGCCGACGGGCAAAGAACCGCGGACATAGACGCGACCATCGATATCCGGGGCGTCAGCCTCGCTGCGAGCAACGAGATAACGGCCACGGAACGCCTGGCTTGCGCCAGGGTCGGACTGGCGAAGCAAGCCGTGCTCCCAGGAGGTCACCTGAGCCGATTGCAATTCTTTGGCGGTCGCCTCGTGTTCAGCCAGAACCGGCAGGGTGCGTCCGACCAAGGACGCCGAGATTTCCCTGGCGATGCGTTGTTGTTCTGCCATGGCCAATTGGCGGCGTTTCATTTTGATCGGCTGGCGGACATGGCCGGCCATGCCGGCGGCCCGGGTTCCCTCCTCTTTGGAGTAAGTGAAGACGCCGAGACGCTCGAAGCGGGTTGCGCGGATGAACTCCAGCAGGCTTTCGAAGCAGGCTTCCGTTTCGCCCGGAAAGCCGACGATGAAGGTGGTGCGCAAAGCGATCCCGGGAATACCGGCGCGAATGCGCGAGATCAAATCAATGATGTACTCGCGGGAAGTCTCACGGCGCATTCGTTGCAGCATGTTCGGGTGAATATGCTGCAAAGGCATGTCCACGTAGCGCGCCAGCTTGCGGCAGGAAGCGATCGTCCCGATGAGATCATCGGTCCAATGGGCCGGGTGAGTATAAAGCAGGCGGATCCAGAATTCGCCTTCCAGGGCATCGAGTTCGCGCAGCAACGAGCACAAACTCGTGGCTTGAACGCTCAGGTTCCGCGTGGCAGCCGTGAACTTTTCCGGTGATGCGATGTTGCGGCTGTGTCCAGGCCGCAGATCCAGCCCGTAATAGGTGGAGTCCTGCGAAATAAGATTCAGCTCCTTAACGCCTTGGGCGATGAGTTGGCGAGCTTCCGCTACGACATCGGCTTGGGTCCGGCTGCGATGGGTGCCGCGCATACGCGGGATGATGCAAAAACTGCAGGGATGATTGCAGCCCTCGGCAATTTTAATGTAAGCGAAATGAGGCGGAGTCAGTCGATATCGCGGCGTCGTGACATCAGGAATGAAACCAGGTCGATGATTCACTTGCAGCAGCGCCGGACTGCTGGTTGGCGCGGGGCGGCCGGACGCCCTGGACGAAGCTGGGGAGGCGACGATCCGGCGAGTACGCCCGAAGTGCTCCTGGCCGTGTAATGATTCTTCGGGGCCGCGTGGGGGCAACGGTTGATCCAGCTGCGTCAGTTGTTGTTGAACCGAGGCGGAAGACGGCGCGCGTTGCTGGCGCCTGGCTGGAGCGCCGCGGGGGGCCTCTTCGCGTGAGCGAGCTGAACGGTCTCGCCGGTGGGTAATCGCAGCCTTGACGATCTGCCCGACCTCGGCCACTTGGTCGATGCCCATAAAGGCGTCGACCTCGGGCAACAGATTCGGCAGATCATCGCGGAAACGCTGGGGAAGGCAGCCGGAGACAATGAGCGCCTGGTTGGGCCGATGCGCCTGGCGCAGTTCATCCGATTCAAGGATGGTATCGACACTTTCTTCCTGAGCCGCATCGATAAAGGAGCAGGTGTTGACGATGAGCGCGTCGGCTTGAGCAGGGTCGTTTATGATCTCGATGCCATCCTTAAGCAGCGACCCAAGCATGATCTCCGCATCGACCAGGTTTTTGGCGCAACCTAGTGATATCAGCCCCACCCGCAGCGGGCGTTTGGATACTTTGGCCGTCATGGATCCATCAAGAACGCTGGAAACTAATGGAGGCGGGCGCCGCCTCAAAGCTCAAAAACGGCCAGAGTTCATTCCTCCACTTCAGACTTTCGTTCCCAGACGCGCTTCTGGCGTTCTGGCAGCGCGTTGTCCACCTTGGCATAGTAGGTCTCTTCGCCAAACAGGTCGTCCACTGCGCGTTGGAACGAGGCTGACGGCGTCACGGAATATTTCTCGTGGGTCTCGATAAAAACCAATTCGCCAGTAAGCCGCCGAAGACACAGGAAGACGGGCACTCGCCCAGGATGGGCTTGGCAAAGAGCGCGGACGGCTTCGAGACGGTCCGGGCCGAGATGGACAGCGTTCAGGCGGAGATGGATCTGTTTGGTATATTTTCGGGGCGCATCTTCCAGCGGCAGGATCTCCTGGGGAAACAGCTTGGGCCGATCTTCGTCGTTATTGACTTCGCCGACGATCAGGAGGGCTTTTCCAGGGACGAGCAGCTCGCGGTATCGATCGTAATTCTCGTTCATGCAGAGCATGGATACGGTCCCCACGAGGTCTTCCAGGGTCACCATGGCATAGGGCTTGCCGTTTTTCTTTGAGAAGCCCTGTTGCACGGCGCTAATCATGCCGCCAAGGCGGGTAAGACTTCGCGGCGGCAGCTCTTTGGCGGTGCTTGAATTATGAAGGCAGTAACGCTCCAGCAACGGGGCATAGGGCGTCATGGGATGGCCCGTGACATAAAACCCCAGCAATTCCTTCTCATAAGCGAGCAGCTCATGCTGCGGCCACTCTGGCAACTGTCGACTGGGATCGGGTCGCGCCGGCGCGCTGTTTTCGAGCAAGTTGAACAGCGAACTCTGGCCCCGCTGCCGGTCATAAGCGAGTTCTGCCGCCCGATTGAGGGCGCGGTCAAGATTGCCAAACATGGAAGCGCGCGCTTCTCCGAAGCTGTCGCAGGCTCCGCATTTGATGAGTGCTTCCAGGGTCTTGCGGTTAGCGGTCCGGTTATCCACTCGTTCGCAAAGGTCGGTCAGACTTTGCAAACGACCCCCATCCTGGCGGGCCCGGATGATCCCTTCGACCGCGACCTCGCCGACGCCCTTAATGGCGGCGAGACCAAAGCGGATGGCTCGCGTTGGAGGCGAAGGCAGGGAGGCCTGACCGAGGGTCTGACGCGCGTCGGAAGAATTGGCAGTTTGGGACTGGGCCGGCCAGAAATAGGCCTGGCCCTCGTTTACATCCGGCGGCAGCACTTCGACGCCCATGGCGCGCGCTTCATCGAGCACCACTTTTAATTTGTCCTGTGTGCCCATTTCATTGGTCATCATGGCGCAGAGGAATTCGACTGGATAATTGGCCTTCAGATAGGCGGTCTGATAAGCCACGATCGCATAGGCGGCGGCATGCGATTTGTTAAAGCCGTAGCCGGCGAATTTCTCGAGCAGGTCAAAGATCTGGTTGGCTTTGGGCGCGGGGATTTGGTGGGCCTTGGCGGCGCCCTTGACGAACGTTTCGCGCTGTTTCTGCATTTCTTCGACCTTTTTTTTGCCCATGGCGCGACGGAGCAGATCGGCGCCGGCCAACGTATAGCCGGCGAGAATCTGGGCGGCTTGCATCACCTGCTCCTGATAGATCAACACTCCGTAGGTCTCTTTGGAGATCGGTTCCAACAGCGGATGTTCATAGACAATTTCCACCTCCCCATGGCGGCGTCTGATGAAATCCGGAATCAGATCCATGGGACCAGGCCGGTAAAGCGCGACCAGCGCCGTGATGTGTTCGACGGAGCCGATCTGGAATTTACGGCAAAGATCGCGCATTCCGCCGGATTCCAATTGAAACACTCCCACGGTGTTGCCTTTGTTTAAAAGTTCATAAGTCCTCGCATCGTCCAGCGGCAGGTTGTCGATGGGAATCTCAATTCCCTTCGTCTGCTTGACCATCTCGCACGTATTGCGAATGACCGTCAGGGTTTTCAGCCCCAGGAAATCCATCTTCAGCAAACCAAGATCACCGACTGGACCCATGGCGTACTGAGTGACGATGGTGCCATCCTCGTCCTGCTTGAGTGGCAGCAGATTTTCCAATGGTTCGGGACCGATCACGACGCCGGCCGCGTGCACGGAAGCATTCCGGGCGATGTCTTCGAGGACAAAGGCCGTGTCGATCAATTCCCGGGTGGGTTCCTCCGAATCATAGGCCTGTTTGAGCTCCGGGGATTGTTTGAGCGCCTTCTCCAAGGTCATCTTCAGCTCGTTGGGAATCAGTTTGGCCAACCGATCACACTCGCTGTAGGTCAAGCCCATGACCCGCCCGACATCGCGCACAACTGATTTGGCTCCCATGGTGCCAAACGTGATGATCTGAGCCACGCAGTCCCGCCCGTACTTCCGGCGAACATACTCGATCACGTCCCCCCGCCGGTCGTCCGCGAAATCGATGTCTATGTCAGGCGGGTTGACCCGCTCCGGGTTCAGGAACCGCTCGAACAGCAGCCCATAACGGATGGGATCGACATTGGCGATCTCCAGCAGGTACGTGACGAGCGAACCGGCCGCAGAACCACGCGCGACGCAGGACACACCCATGTCGCGGCCGTGCCGGACGAAATCCGCGACAATGAGGAAGTAGGAGATGAAACCGGTTTTTTCGATGACGCCCAGCTCGAGGTGCAACCGATCCAGAACCACCTGGACGGCCTGGCGCACGGCGGGTTGTTCCAGCAGCGGGGCCGGCCCCCCTTCCAATGCCATCAGGCTGGCCTCACTCGGAGACGGGACGCCGCTGCTGGGCGGTGGGGCGGCCCGATAGGTCGGCAGCCGTGTGGGATCCTGGATCGCTTCAAGGATGAATTCTTTCCCTTGGGCTCGCGCCCGGATCGTGTAGCGGCGCTCCAACCCTTCGGCCAGGAGTTGGCGGAGGTACCCCTCGCGACTGAGGTGCTCGGGCGGCTGGAAGACAGGATAATGCAGGGTCTTGAAGTCGAACTCGACATTGCATTTCTCCGCCACCTCGAGGGTATTTCGAACCGCGTCCGGCACTTCGGCGAAGAGTGCTTTCATCTCGTCGGCGCTCCGCAGGTAAAACTGTTCCTGGACGTAGCGCATGCGCTTGGAGTCAGTGAGCAGGCTTTGGGTTCCAATGCAGATGAGGCAATCGTGGGCATGCCAATGTTTGCGCTCGACATAGTGGACATCGTTCGTCGCGACACATTTCAGGCCAAACTCCTTGGTCCACGCCAGGAGGTGCCGGTTGACTTTGGCCTGTTCAGGGATGCCGTGATTTTGCAATTCCAGGTAGAAATTCTCTGCGCCCAAAGTTTGCTTGAACCAATCCAGAGCCTGGCGGGCTCGGGGGAGGTCGTCGCGGGTGATCGCCTCCGGAATCTCGCTGGCCAGGCAGCCCGATAAGGCGATTAACCCTTCGCGATGCTGGGCGAGGAGCTCCTTGTCGATGCGAGGCTTATAGTAATAACCTTCCAGGTGGGAAGAGGTTACAAGCTTGATGAGATTCTTGTATCCGACTTGATCCTGCGCCAGCAGCACCAAGTGGTTATACACATCCCGGCCCCCGCCCCCCGCGCTCTTCTTATCCAGACGACTGCCCGGAGCCACGTACACCTCGCAGCCGATGATGGGTTTAATCCCGTGGTCCCGGGCCGCGCGATAGAAGTCCACTGCCCCATAAAGCACGCCATGATCGGTCATCGCCAGGGAATGGAACTTCAATTCGTGGGCGCGCTCCACCAGCTTGTCCAGTCGACACGCCCCGTCGAGCAACGAATACTCGGTATGCAAGTGCAGATGAACGAAGTCCGCGTGTGACATCAGAAGAATTGTTCGGCGCTGGACAACGAAAGTCGAGTGCGGAGTAGGCAGTGTCCTAATTTGAATCGGAACTTTGTCGTAATCATTGGCCCCCAATTCTTGTCGAAAGGAAGGGATCGCGGCAGGCCGGTCCGCCTCACCGCTGGCGCCACCGCCGGCGGTCGGTGCTGGGCTTGCTTCGGCGCCGAACCCAAGTAGCCTGGATGCACCTGAAGAACTCATGTCCTACGGATGGGAATCAAAATTGAAGGAAACGGATGGTGGCCAGTTCCGGACCACGCATTGGAGTGTGATACTGGCAGCGGCTCAACCGGGCTCGACCAACGCGGACGCCGCCCTGGCAGCCTTATGCCAGGCTTATTGGTATCCGCTCTACGTCTTTGTCTTGGGCTGCAGTAAGTCCACCGAGGAAGCGAAGGATTTGACCCAGGCGTTTTTTGCGCAGTTGCTGTCCAAACGTTTCCTCGAAGCCGTAAACCCAACGGCTGGGCGTTTCCGCAACTTTCTTCTGACCTCGGCCAAAAACTTTCTGGCGGATGACCGGGCGCGGCGTGAAGCGCTGAAGCGTGGAGGCGCTTACGAGATTGTCTCATTGGATGACACTTCGTGGGCTAATGAATGCCTCGACAAGCTGGTCGATCACGCCACGCCGGAAAAGGGTTATGAACGACAGTGGGCGCTGACCTTGCTGGACCGCGCGATGTCGCGTTTGCGGGAGGAGTACACGTCTTCGGGCAGGGGACAATTATTCGAGACGCTCAAACGATTTCTCCTGGAAAAGAAACCCACCCCGCACACAGCGATTGCGGAAGGATTGGGCATCAACACCAGCACGGTCGGAGTCGCGATTTACAGGTTGCGGCAACGTTTCCGGGAAGTGCTTCGTCAGGAGGTGGCTCAGACCGTGGACAACAACAACGACGACGAAGTGCAAGCGGAGTTAAGCTATCTCTTGTCGGCCTTGGCTGGGTAAATGTTCTCCCAGGCCGGCAGAGCAGGTCCAAGATCCCAAAAACGCAGGACTGGGAGCCACAATTGGGAGTGGGAGCTGCAAGATGTATTCATTGAGCAGAAAAGGTTCTGACTCAACCTGGCATGGATGCCAAAAAAGGTCACAAGACTGCGATAACCATGGCGAACGGCTCGTCTCCCCAAGCGGTTTCGTCAGAAAACGCCGCTCGCTGCGAACGTTGCCAGGGGATCATTTACAGGGAGAGCCAGGACGGGTGCGCTCAATGCTTGTTCAGTGCGGCGTTATACGCGGAGGACACCCCACCGCAGACCGAGGGTGCCGGCGATCTGACCACCATCCTGCTCAAACCGGTCTCATCTCGGGGCGTCGAGTTTTATGGATTCGGCGATTATCAACTGATGGAAGAAATCGCCCGGGGCGGCATGGGAGTGGTCTTCAAAGCGCGCCAAATCAGCCTCAACCGGGTCGTCGCTCTCAAATTCATTCATCCCGGCAAGTTGCTGTCTGCCGAAGCGGTTCGCCGTTTCGAAATCGAAGCTGAAGCGGCTGCGCGTCTCGATCATCCTCGGATCATTCCCATCTACGAGGTTGGCCAACATGCGGGCCAATATTGGTTCAGCATGAAACTGGTGGATGGCGGGACCTTGGCCCAGCCTCCTCCCCGGCTTCGGACCGACGTGACCGCCGTGGTCAAACTCCTCATCACCGTCGCCAGGGCCGTTCATTATGCGCATCAACGCGGCATCCTGCACCGCGATCTCAAGCCTGGAAACATCCTCCTGGATGAACAAGGGCAACCATTCGTCACGGATTTCAGCCTGGCCAAACTGCTCGCCCAAGACAGCAGTGTCACTTTGAGCGGGCAGGTGGTGGGCACCCCCAGCTACATGGCGCCGGAGGCGGCCGCAGGGCATGTGCGCACGCTCACCACCGCCACGGACATTTACGGATTGGGCGCCATTTTTTATGAACTGCTCACAGGCCGGCCACCATTTAAGGCAGAGAACGTGCCGGCACTGCTCAGGAAGGTGAGCGAGGAAGATCCGGTTCCGCCAAGCCGCGTCGCCATGACGCAGAGCCAACCCGCCGGTGCCGACGCCAACCCGGACCAAACGCCTCCCGGCACGGCATGGTCGAGGGGTGCCAAAGCCATGCTGGCGCCATGGCCAAAGGCTTCGATCGACCAGGATCTGGAAACGATCTGCTTGCGTTGTCTGGAGAAGGATCCGGCGCGTCGTTATGCCTCGGCCGACGCCCTGGCCGACGATCTGGAGCGGTGGCTTCATCACGAACCAATCTGGGCACGTCGCTCCACATCGCGTGAACGCCTCATCAAATGGGCGCGTCGCCAGCCCGTGCTGGCGTCGGCCCTGGCATTATTAGTGATGGTACTGGTCCTGGGCATCGCAGGCATCGTCTGGCAATGGAGCCGGGCTGAGGCAGCACGTCGCCAGGCGATCCGAGGCAACCTCGAGTTGGGAAAAGCCCTGAACCAAATGGATGCGGTGACGCTCCAGCGCACCGAGGAACTGGCCGAGCAAGGCCAGCAAGCAGAGGCGTTGCCCTGGTTGGCGATGCTCCTCCACAATAATCCGTCCAACCGCATCGTCGCCGAACGCGTTCTTTCCACGCTGTCGCGCGGAACTTGGGCCCACTTGGCCTGCCCGCCTTTGATCCATTCGAACCGCGTTAACTCAGCGGCCGTGGCCAAGGACGGCACGCGTATTCTGACCATCGCAGAAAACACCGCCTGGCTGTGGGACGCGCGGACTGGCAATTCCCTCAGATCGTTCGTCCATGACGGAGAGCTTGCCACCGCCGAATTCAGTCCGGAGGGCCACTGGGTAGCCACCGGCGCGGAGGACGGGAAAGTAAGAGTCTGGCGGGCCGAGACCGGCCAGCCACAGACTTCGTGGCTGGAGCATACCGCACCCGTTCGCTCCATTTCCTTTAGCGCCGATGAAACGCAGCTCGCCGTCGGGTGCACTGACGGCACTGTGCGGATATGGAATATCCAGGATGGAAGCCAGGTGGCGCCTCCCAAACCGCATGCGGCCAAAATCATCTTCGCGCAGTTCGTTCCTGGCGGGTCTCTCTTCGTCACCGCCGCCTCAGAGCCTGTCGCGCGAGTGTGGGATCTGCGCGCGCAACGGGTTCAGGTTGAACTCGTCCATCCCGGGAGAGTCGACAAGCTTGCCATCAGCCCGGACGGGCACCTGGCGGCGACCGCCACGACCAACGCCGTTTACCTGTGGGAATTGCCCAGTGGTCAGCGGATCGGCCGTTCCATGACGCATCAAGGCCGGGTCTGGGACATCGAGTTTAGTCCCGATGGTCAGCGGTTGGTAACGGCCTCGGCCGACAAAACGGCAGCAATCTGGGACGCGCACACCGGCCAAAGGATTGGGCAGCCCCTGCAGCATCAGGACGCGGTCAGAGCCGCGCGCTTCAGCCCGGAGGGTCTCCGCGTCGTAACGGCATCGTGGGACTGGACGAGCCGGGTTTGGGATGCGGCTACGGGCGAACCGTTGACCGAACCGATGCCGCATCCGGCGCGCGTTTTTCATGTCGAGTTCGATGCGGCCGGCACGAAGGTCGTCTCGGCGTCCAACTCGCGATTCGTCCTGATCTGGCATGTCCCGGGCAGAGCACCTCTTCCTCCGCCGATGGTTCATGGGCATCGGGTGAAAATGGCGACGTTCAATGCGGATTCGAGCCTCTTGCTCACGGCCTCCGCCGATGGTACAGCGCGATTCTGGGACGCGTTGACCTGTCTGCCGGTCGGTTCCCCGATGCGTCACACGCGCGAGCTGAACTACGCCTCCTTCAGTCGGGATGGTCGCTGGGCGGTCACCGGCGGGGACGACGGCGTGGCGCGAATTTGGGAAGTCCCTTCGGGCCGCCCCGTGACGGAATTGTTGCGTCATAACGCGCAAATCCACTGGATCAGCTTCAGCTTCGACAGCCGGTGGATTGCCACCGCTTCCTCGGACAGAACGGCCCGGGTCTGGGACACCCGAACCGGAAACGCTCACGGGGCCCCTCTCGAAGTCGGTAGTCATGTCCATTCTGTCACCTTCAGCCCGGACGGCAAATTGCTATTAACAGCATCTGGTCAAGGACGCGCGCAACTGTGGGATTTTTCCACCGGCCGGCCGCATGGCTCACCGATGCAACATGCGGACAAGGTTCTGCGGGCAATTTTCTCGCCGGATGGACGCAAAGTTTTGACCGCCTCGGCGGATGGCACGGCGCGCCTATGGGATACAGTCACCAGCCAAGCCCTGACCCCACCGCTCCAACATGCGGGGGAAGTGCGCGATGCCGATTTCAGCCCGGACGGACAGCGCGTGGTAACCTCCTCGTTGGACAAATCGGCGCGAGTGTGGGATGCGCAGACCGGCCAGCCCTTAGCGCCCCCCTATTGGCACGATGGCTGGGTGCTATCTGCCCGCTTTAGCCCAAACGGACGCTGGTTGGCCACCGTCTGCACGGACGGTTACTTTGCGGTGTGGGATATGGCCACCGGCGGGCGGGCGGCAAAGTCGCTCCATCACAAGCGTGTTCCGCGTTCGGCGGAGTTCAGCCCGGATGGTACATCTTTGGTGGTGGCGGGGGAAGACGAACAGGCCGTGCTCTGGCCGCTGTGTTTGCCGCCCGGATCCGCGGCCCCGGCCCTGGCCGATTTGGCTGAGGGGGTCGTCGGCAAGCGCTTTGATCAGCAAGGGACGCTCATCCCAGTGAACCCGCCCGATTTGTGGGCTGCTCAAGAAAGTTTGCGACGCACCGAAATACCTGACCGTTTCTACGCGAGCTGGGCCCGGTGGTTGTTATCGGAGTCAAATTCGAGAGCAGTGTGGCCGTTTTCTCCGCACACCCGGGCGGAATACGTCGAGCGTTTGCTCCAAATCGCCACTCCCACCGCGATCCGCGAAGCAGCCCGAGTCGCTCCCGCGGACGGACGGGTTTTGGCGCACCTCGCGCTTTTACTGGTTGCGGAGGACCCCGCCGAAAACCCGCGAGCTCGTGGGGATGCGGATTGGCTGAGCAGACGCGCGCTCGCCCTCGTTCCCGGCTACGCGCCCGCGTTGGACGTGCAGGCGATTCTTTCGAAAGAGGCGTCGCCTCGGGCTCATGAATGATGGCCGGCCTAACTTCGTTTATCGGCTAGTGATGTGTCTCACAAATAGCTGGTGTTTTGCCGCAAGGGATTTTGGCCTCCCGCTAGGCGCGAGCGACGAGCATACCCTTCCGGGTCTGTAAGGAACAAGCAACGACGCGGGAGGCCAAAAGAACTGCGGCCCGAAGGGTTGCGCCGAAAATGGCCTGGGGCTTCGTTGCTCCTCGGTCACAGATCGCTGCGGATATGCTCCCTCGTCGCGCCTCGCCCCAGCCCATTTTGGGCGCAACAAAACAGCAGCTATTTGTGAGACACATCACTAGGTGTCTGGTTGGCGTGGGCGCCAGCCGGATCAGAGTAGCGCATTTGAACCCCTGGGAGCCTCTGGTTAGGCCAGCAGGCAAGGCGCAAGGATACCGTAACGTAACAAAGTAATCTCCGACGTTTCCGTCGAACTCCAGTATGAATTCCCATCGGCTGACTCGGCTTGCCAGCATCGCCTGTCTTGCCCCACTGCTTTTGGGTCTGCCCAGTGAAGTGCGAGGGCAGAATCTGCTCGTCAATCCCAGCTTCGATCAGAACACAACCGGTTGGACCGGGCGCGGTTCAGAATCGCTGACCCGAACCAGCGCAGCGCATACGGGCAGCGCCGCGGCCCTGGTTACCGGGCGAACCGCGGACTGGCATGGGATCAGTCAATCGATTTTGGGCAAGGTCCAGCCGGGAGCGGAATACCTTTGCTCCGCCTGGGTACGAGTGAACTCGAGCAATCCCGAGCCATTCGTGCTCACCATCGAAACACAGTCCGAAGACGGAACCCATTCCTTGACCGTCGCCGAGCAGACCAGTCGCGGGACGGGGTGGGCGTATCTTTCGGGCACCTTCGGCCTGGCGGTGACCGGCGCGCTGCAAAGCGCCGTCTTATCCCTGGCGGGTCCGGCCGGCGGGGTGGATTTCATGGCCGATGACCTGATGCTGATCCCTTTAAGCGGCCTTCGCTCGCTCGCCAGCGGTGTGCGCCTTGGCGGTGTGATGGGGTACACGACGCTGCGGGATGAACCGGTCTTCGCGCGAGTCACGGGCCGCGACTACGACATCGCGGGGACGGAGAACGCCCTGAAGTTCTCCGATATCCATCCGGCGGCGGCGACTTATTCCTTTACCGCTGCGGATGCGATTGTGAATGCCGCGATGACCAACGGCCAAAATGCGCGCGGTCATACCCTGATTTGGCATGAGGCCCTACCGGCTTGGTTGACAGGCGGTGCCTACACTCCCGCGCAGCTGCAAACCATCCTCTTCGGCCACATCGACACCCTGGTGGGCCGCTACAAAGACAAGGTTTTCTGCTGGGACGTCGTCAATGAAGCCTTCAATACCGATGGCACGCTCCGCGACACGTTTTGGCACAATCAACCCGGGTTTGGGTATGCCGGCCAAGGCACCAAGTACCTCGAGGAAGTCTTCAAACGAGCCCGCCTGAGCGATGCGGATGCTCAACTCTTCTACAACGATTGGGGCATCGAAACCCTCAACGCGAAGTCCGCCGCCGTCTATGCGATGGCCCAAGACTTCAAGAATCGCGGCGTGCCTTTGGACGGGATTGGTTTCCAAATGCACGTGCCGCTGGGCCAACCCAATCTCGATTCGTGGCGCGCCAATCTCCAGCGTTTCCAGAGCCTGGGCTTGAAACTGCAGATCACGGAAATGGACGTGCGCATCCCGATCGATAGCAACGGCGTTGCCACCGCCGCCGCGCTCGCTGCTCAGGCCGATGCCTACTTCAACGTTGTCGGCGCTGCCACGGCCTTCCCGAACCTGGAAGCAGTGCAGACCTGGGGGTTCACCGATCTGCATTCATGGACTCCTGGGTTCTATCCGGGCTTCGGCGCGGCGCTTCCGTTGGACCGGAAGTTCAATCGCAAACCTGCCTGGTGGGCCCTTCACGATGTGCTTGCCAATCAAGCCGAGTTCCTGCCAGTTACTGATCTCTCCGCCGGAACCAGCCAACTGTTGCTCACTAACACCGTTTTTAGCGCCGGCCGCGCGCGGCAACTCCTCGCCACCGGTCCCAACTCCTTTCTCACCCTCGCTGTCGATGTCCCTTACCCGGGACCCTACAATGTGCGAATCGGTGTCCGGAAAAACAACGCCAGCGGACAATTCCAACTCGCCGCGCAGCCTCTGGCTGGGGGGACGCCCGGCCCCATCGGAACCACCCAGGACACCTACGCCGCCACGGCCAGCTATGTGGAATTAAATCTGGGCACGAGCACCTTTGACACGGCCGGGTCCTACGGATTTCGCTTCCTGGTCACCGGCAAGAGTGCCAGCAGCATCGGCTACCAACTGGTGCTCGATTATTTGAGACTTGTCCCGACGGGAACCGATGGCAACCAGGCGCCCACCATCGCGGGGACTGCCAACGTGGTGCTGCAAAAATCCGGCACCCGTGTTTTCGTTCCGTTCCGCATCGCTGATCGTGAAACAGTCGAATCCGCCTTGACCCTGACTGTCACCTCATCGAACACCACATTATTACCGAACTTCAACGTCCTGGTTTTGGGTGCCGGCCGAGATCGTGTGCTCTCGCTGACTCCGGTGACCAATCGCTTCGGGAGTTCCACTGTGACCATGACCTTGATGGACGCGGATGGAAAAGCGACGACCAACCGGTTCAATGTGCTCGTGAACCCCGCGCCGGTGCTGGCCATCGGCGACAAGGACGGCCACATCGAGTTGAACTGGCCGTCGAACGCCACCCTTTGGCATCTCGAAGCCACGCCGGCTTTGGTTTTTCCGGGGTCCTCGGGATTATGGGAACGAATCGCGACTGCGCCTGCCTACACCAATGGGTCCTGGTCCATCCTGATGCCTAAAAGCGGAGCAAGCTCGTTCTTTCGTTTGGCGCAGTGAGATTTTCGGGCGTCTGGTTCTTGAGTCCAACCCTCTCCCCTTAACAGCCGTTGAGGGGAGAGGGTAGAGACAGGCAGGAGTGCAACGCCTCTTCAAGGTCCATCAATAGTTCGGCAACATCGAGCGAATCGGCGTCTTTCAAAATGGCTTCCAGATCCTCACCGGTCGCACCAGCGTTACCCAGACCAGCCATCAGATCGTAAATATTCTCGCCAGCACGCTGGACAAAAAAGATTGTTCCGGAGGGCAACG
This sequence comes from Verrucomicrobiia bacterium, assembly GCA_035577805.1. Taxonomy (GTDB): domain Bacteria; phylum Verrucomicrobiota; class Verrucomicrobiia; order Limisphaerales; family JADJPG01; genus DATLUX01. The sequence goes on along the minus strand of DATLUX010000094.1, from coordinate 9,509 downwards.
CCAAGTGCCACAGCCGCGCCTCACAACGATGACAATGACTCTCCCCGTACGCCCTCTGCGGCGTCGGAAGCGTCGTACGACAAACTGGACAGCGCTGCAGCGAGCCGTCGCGTTCCATAGCCCATTGTCCTTGGCATTTTGGGTGGTGTTAAGGCAAACTTCCAGCCTACTGCATGCCGTCGAAGTTGCATTTTCCCAGACCCGCCTTTCGCCTCGACTCCGGGGCAGCCCAACCGCCATCCGAGGCCATCGCGAGTTATCTGGCTCAGGTTAATTCCTGGCGCTTGAACGTGCTTGAATTTCTGCAGGAACCGGCAGCGACCGAATCGGCGTCCGAGTGGCGCGCCCTGGCGTGGCCCATGGCCTTATTCCTGGCCAGCGATTGGACCGCCGAGATGTCAGAGGACTGGGCCCAAAGCGTACCCAAGGTGGTCCCTTTTCCGGCCAGCGCGCTCCAAGCCAGCGCGCATCCGAAAATCGACACCGTGCGCGAGGTGCTATGCTGGCGGGCGATTTTGCGGGATTACCTGGAGGACTTCTCGTTTAGCGATGCCATCCACTTGAGGTCGGACCAAGAACTCGCGGAACGGCTTGATCAGTGCCTGCATCCCCAGGAGCACAAGGAGATTTGCGCCCTTTGTCTCACGGAGTTGGGGCCCGGACAACGTTCTGCTGCCGTTCATGATTGCACGATCCTTCGGCGACTCCCCGCCACGCCTCGAATCTGGTCCAGAAATGAGCTGAGACCGTGACCGAGTCGGCTCACCGCACCGACCGATGGGTTGCAAAGCACGCGCTAAGCCGCAACAATCGCCCGCGTCAACGGTGCTTTATTTGCTCCCGAATCCTTTCGATCATTACCCACACTGATAAAACTCGGTCTGTGAACCTCTTCACCCCATTTTCCTGTTTGATCCTGCTGGCTATTACTCCAGCGCTGCCTGCAGCTCCGGCCTCGACGGTGTTGTTGCCAGAGTTTGACTTCACGAAGGCCGGCACCGCCCGCGAATGGGGTCAACTTCATGACATCGAGGCCTTAAAGCCCTCCGCAGAAGGCCTGCAGATCCTGATCAACGGGCCCGATCCTTACTTCTCCGGACCAGCGCGAGATTATCCCGCGAACACCCCGCTTTGGCTTATCGCCCGTCTGCGATCCGACCAAGCGGGCATGGCGGAGGTGTTCTATTTTCGCGAGGGACCTAAGGCCGGGCAATCGGTGCAGTTTCAGGTTCCTGCTGGGCGCTGGGTGGAAGCGCGGGTCCCGATGCCGGCGCTCGGAGCGGGGCATCGCTTGCGTTTTGATCCGCCAGGGAATAGCGGGCGGGTGCTGCTGGCGAGCCTGCGGTTTGAGAAGCGGTTGGTTTTGCCCGTGCCAACGTGGCCGGACTGGAATCCGCCGCAACCTGCTGCCCAACGCGCGCTGGCCAGTGGCGAGCTGGAACTCTTTTTCAGCCAGACCGCGCCGTTTGCGGTGGAACTGCGTGCCAGTGGCCAGAGTGTCGCGTTTGGCCATCCTCGGCTCCGCATCGCATACGTGATGCGAGAAGAGGTGCATTGGTTGGATCTGTCCGGAGCGGTGGTGGGGATGGATCCGGCTGGGCCGGGCATGTTGAGCATGACGGCGCGCCGCCGGGACCAGGACGGCGCGGAGTGGACCTATCGACAGACCTTTCGCGCCGGGGCGCCAGGCGCTGTGGTCACAGAGACGACCGTCCAGGTGGATCAGGATCGCGCTGTGGTTTTTCTACCGATGCACACGCTGTTGGCTGGGGAGGGATCCTTCGGTTCGCACAAGGGCCAGGGTCTGCTGGCGGGCCTGGAGTATCTCGAAGATGAACCGAGCTCTTCGGAAACCGATATCATCGGGCCGGAGGCGAACCGTCGTGTGCCGGCCTCGCACAAAATCACCTTCCCGCTGATGGCCATCCAGGCGGCCGGCCGATACGTCGGGTTGATCTGGGAGGATGCGCGACGTTTCAGCGCGTTGTTCGATTCACCGGACCGGACCTTCGGTAGCAGGGGCCACGTGATGAGCGTGCTGTTTCCTGGCGCCGACGCCCCCAGCCGCCAGGAGGGCAGTCTGCTGTCGGATGCTCCCCAAACGATTAAGGCCAATCAACCGATCGTGTCCCGGGCATGGTTTATCGGTGGGGCCGGCACGACCGTGGTGCCCGCTGTCCAGCAGTATGTGCAACTGCGTGGCTGGCCGTCGCTGCCGGACACGGGCTTGAGTTTCTCCGAGTATGTCGCGCTGGCCACTCAGGGCTGGCTCAGTTCGAAGTGCCGCGAAACGAACCGATATCGCCATGCCGTCTGGCCGGGATTCCAAGCCCAACCGGCGGCGGATGCGGCGGTGTTTGAGACGTGGCTGGCCGGACGGGCGGAGAACCCCGCGCAGTCCGAAGCGCTGCGCGCCGCTGCCGCCGGTGCGCTTTCCGTGGTCGAACCGCGACAGTTTTACCATTCCGCCGTCGGCCACATCCGCTCGCCGGTGGCACCGCTTGTCTTCGGGGAGGTGTTAGCAGCGGTGAAAGCCGCGCGCCAGGTTGGCCTCTCGCAGTTGGAGCGATTCTCGCCCGACGGCTCCATTCCGTACCGACGCAGTCCGAACGGTCCGGACTACGGCAAGACTCACTTTGCGTCCGACGCCAATGGGTTGACCGCGCAAGTCGTGGCGACGCTGCTTGAGGCCGGTGCCTTCTCTGGCGATCGCGAAGAGATCGCGCAAGGGATTGCCCGGTTGCGGGCCCTGGCCAAGTTCCGTGGCAGTGTGCCGCGCGGAGCGCAGACGTGGGAGATTCCGTTGCACACGCCGGACATTCTGGCCTCGGCCCACTTGGTGCGCGCGTATGCGTTGGGATACGAGTTGACCGGAGAGAAGGAGTTCCTGGATCAGGCCATTTACTGGGCTTGGACAGGCCTACCGTTTGTGTATCTGGTCAACCCCACTGGCCAGCCGGTCGGCCCTTACTCGACCATCCCGGTCCTGGGCGCGACCAGTTGGAAGGCGCCCGTGTGGTTCGGACGGCCCGTGCAATGGTGCGGCATGGTCTACGCCGATGCGCTTTACTGGCTGGCCCGCCAGACGCCCGCAGGCCCATGGAAGAAACTCGCCGACGGCATTACCAGCGCTGCGTTGCAGCATACGTGGCGCGCCGACGATCACCAACGGGTGGGATTGCTGCCCGACTTTTTTGAGTTGCCGTCCCAAACGCGGGCCGGTCCTGCCATCAATCCCGCCACTGTGGGCAGCAGCGCCGCGCGGCTTTACGCCCAGGGACCGCTCTACGATCGCCGCGCCTTTCCTCGCAGCGGCATGATCGTCCATGCGCCGGGCGAGGTCACCGATCCCGCGGAGGAAGAGCAGCGAGTGGATTTCACCGTGCGCGGCTGGCCGCGGGAACCTTACCTTGTGCTGGTGAATGGAGTCACCAATGCCCCGGTCGTGAAAATCGACGGCCGCTTGACTCCCGCGGAATTTCACCCCCCGGAAGGGTGTCTCATCTTGAAACTGTCCGGCACGGCGCGCGTGCAGATCGGCCGTTAAACACAACCAGTAATCGCAGACCGCTTGCCACCAGTAGACAAATGAAAACACCCAAGCGCTTGTTGATGCCGGATGGGAAGTCAAACAGTTCTCCGTTGCTTTGACACTGCTTTGGAGCGGAAGTAACCTTTTGCGCCATGAAGATCGCTCTCACCTCCCATCAAGAGAAGTTCATCGAAGCGAAGATGAAGACGGGCGGATATATTTCTCCGGACGAAATCGTGCGCGAAGCCCTGCGCGTTTACGAACTGGTGGAACAGGACGACTCCGATCCCGCACTGGCCGCCGCCCTCCGCCACTCGCTGCGGAGCCCCCTCAAGAAATACCGGCCCGGCCACTTCTCCTCCCTCGCTAAAGACAACGGCCGCTGAGTCTGTCTGTGTCAGAGGAGCCGCGCATGGAGGTCTTCGTCCGGCACGATGCCGAACTGGATGCGCTCGGCTACTTCCAATACCTGCACGAACGAGACCCCCATGCCGCCGTCCGATTTCTCGCGGCGATTGACCGCACGGTGGAAGGACTCGCCCGACAACCGCTGAAAGGCCGTTTGCGCCGTTTTCCGGGCCGCGGCTTGCGCCACATCCGCTCCTGGCGCGTGGATGACTTTGAAACGTATCTGATTTTTTACCGGGTCGTCCGGGAACGGCTGGAGATTCTCCGCATCAAACATGGCGCGATGAATTTCCCGCCGGCGCTGCGCCGCAAGGAATCATAATGAGCGTTGGGGCGTGGTTGCGGGATCCGCCCGCAGGCGCACGCTCTCCTCCCGGCGCGCCAAAAGTAACTGTTACCCGAGGGGTGCCGTCGCCTTCAGCAATTGGGCACTTGCGCCGGGTAGCGAGCTTTTGCTAGCTTCCCCTGCCTTGGAAATGAGCATCGGGCTCAGTTGTGGTTGCCCGCGTGGCGGAATTGGCAGACGCGCTAGATTCAGGTTCTCTCCGAACAAAAGGACCCATGTGGACTCATGCGGAATCATTGGGTCTCTCCAACAGTTGCCACTTCGCAATGCGGCCCCAAGAGGACTCTTGTGGCCCCATTTTTCTGACCTGCGGGATACAAAACGGGATACAAAGCCTGTGCAGCGGTGGATGGGTTGAGGTCTTTGCGTGCAACATGCGAATATGTTCAGGGTTTTGAACGCAGCGCTTTGTCGAGCCACGGCCGCATTGCCGCTTTGCTTGTCCGGATGGCGTGCAGTTTTCTGCATGAAAATCGGAGGGCGGCCTTTTCAATTTCGCCTAATCTAAGAAAGACGCGACAGCGTTGCGGCTGACGAAGTAATCTTGTACGACTGCACTCCTGAAAAAGGCCTCAGGGTTTGCCGTAGCCATCGCCAGCGCACGGCTAGAATGGCAATATTTTTTTTTCGTATCAGTTTGCAAGATTTGAATAGATTCAGCGTATCATCCCTTGATGGAACAGGATTCACCCTTTGCAACGGTCCGATAAAATGCTCGAGGCACCAGAGATTGGTTCACGACCTCCAGCGATGCACGCTGACACGTCAGTTTCTGGCCCGGCTTTCCCAAAGACCGTTTGGCGACGGGTAGAGCTAGCCGCGGCGGGCGATCAAGAAGCAATCGGTGAGCTGTACCGTGGATACCGGCGCCCGCTGCTAACCTATCTCCTTTATAAGTTGAATTTGCCAGAAGTTCAGGCAGAGGAACTCGTTCAGGATTTTCTGACGGATAGGTTGCCGCGCTGTGCTGCCAAGGCTGACGCCGAAGTCAGCAAGTTTCGCAACCTGCTGTTGACCGCCCTCGTCAATTACGCGCGTGATCGAATGAGGAAAGACGGTGCGGCATGCCGAAAGCCAAAGGGTGGATTCGTGTCGATCGACAGTCCCGATGTTCCTGACGTTCCGCTACGCATAACCGACACCGAGGCCGAACTGGAATGGACCCGCACAGTCATTGCTGAGACGCTGCGCCGAGTGCAGAACTTCTACAACCGCAAAGGCAAGGAACGGTACTGGGTCGCATTTGAGAAAAAGATCATCATCCCGGTACTTGAAGGCGCGAAGCCGATGCCGCTCCGCGAATTGGCGAAGCTTGGTTTCGAGTCTCCTCAGGCAGTCTCCAATGCTTTGTTGGGTGCGAAGCGTAAGTTCGAACAGTTCCTCAGACAAGTAGTCATCGAGTACACGGGGCATCGAGATGAGGCTGAAACGGAAATCCGACAGATCAAGAATTGCCTCTCACAGAGCACGGAGAAAACGAGCGAGAATTTGCCATGAGCACCATTCACAGCGTGTTTAGGAGCGACCGTACCTGCTTGTCAAAACTGATGAACGTGGACAAGGGAACCAAGAATCTGTGGCAACCGGTCGAATTCGGCGAGTTTTGGCATCAGCAGTTGGATACCCCGCTGGAATACAATCTGACCATACGTATCAAGGAGGCAACAAACACTTATGCCGGGGCCAGCGCTACGTCGCGAACTCCACCCAGAACATTCAGAGAATTGCTCACCGGTCCACATCCACCGATTGAACTGCTGAAGCTCGTCAAGGACTTCGCCAAGAGGCACGCCAAAACCGAGGATGGTCGGTTGCCGGAGGACGTCGCCTCAATGCTGTACTTCGCCAGCATCGCCGTTGCACTGGTTCGCTGCGGCGAACGGATCAGCAGGCTTAATGACGACAAGCTTCGCAAAGGTGCAGAGTGGGCCCTGGACCAATCCTGGCTAGATGAAGCGACGCGTCTGCTGTTTGTTAAGGCGCGGGAGTTGGTCTGACTTGCACGATGCGCCTCGCTTGGACGTATCCTTGGTAAGGCATACAATTGAACATTCAAGAAGAGGTGAACCTATGGACGCGTTGATCCGTGATTATTTGTCCAGCCTTAGGCTCGGCGCTCCGCAACAGTTCAAGAATATGACGGCGGTGCCGCTGTTCTCATCGCTAAACCATGGGCCGGAATATTTGACGCTGCAGGAGGCGATGGACAAAGACTTGGTCTCAGTTGCCGAAGTCAGCCTCGGTGGATCGGTCCCGCAGTTAAAAGTCATCAACCGGTCTGAACTGCCCGTCTTGCTCGTGGACGGAGAGGAATTGGTCGGTGCGAAACAAAACCGAGTGCTCAACACTTCCATTCTGCTCGTCGAGAAGTCTGAGACGATCATCCCAGTCAGTTGCACGGAGCACGGGCGCTGGAGTTACACGTCGCCCAAGTTCAATTACGCCGCGCACATCGTCGGGTACAAGCTGCGGAAAATGAACTCAACAGCAGTGGGCGCTCAGTTGAAAACCGAAGCAGAAGCCCAGGGGCAAAGCGCCCGACAGAAGCGGCCTCAAGCACATCACAGCTATTCTTCTGACCAAACCGCAGTCTGGCAGAGTATCGACCAGGCCATGCTTGGCGCGAAAGTGGAGTCACCCTCGCACGCTCTGAATGACGTCTTTGCCGCTAAAGCAGCGGAGCTTGAGGCGTATCTAAACGCCTTCCCGTGGTTGCCGGACCAGAAGGGCATGCTGGTGTGCATTAATGGAGAGGTTGCCGGCCTTGATCTCATTTCCTTCGAGCGCGCCTACAAGGTTTTGCATCCCACTCTCGTCAAGAGTTTCGCCATCGGTGTATTGATAGAAAACATGGAGACAGCCGCTCCGCCGTCGATGGACAAGGCGAGTGGCTTTCTCCACGAAGCCATGCAATGTTCGGAGAACCGGTATCCATCAATCGGGTATGGCACCGACCATCGCCTCCGCTCGCAGAAGATTGCTGGCTCGGCGCTTGTGGCCCGTGACCGCGTGATTCACGTGACGCTTTTCAGGAATTAACGGCCTGCCCGCTGCCCACAACCCTGAAGAAACCACACTCCAGTCAGCGCTGAGACGCAAAAACGGATTTTGCGGCTTGGGTAGTGCCTCAATTGAGGCCACTACTCGGATTTGCGATACCTTGCAAATGCTCGCAGAGCAGTCTAGAAAATGGATGATCAACGTTGAACCGTTATCGTTGCGCCGTGAGCGCTAAATCTCCAGAGATAAGCGGAAGCTCTCCAGAGGACGACAGTACGGTGACCGCCCCTTCTCGCGGCGCCGCAGACCGTCCTGACGTGCCCGATCATGAGTTGTTTCGCTGCATCGGCCGTGGTGCGTTCGGTGAAGTCTGGCTGGCGCGCAATGTTCTCGGAACCTACCGCGCCGTTAAGGTAGTCTGCCGAAGAAGTTTTGATGACGACCGCCGGTATGAGCGTGAATTTGCCGGCGTCCAAAAATTCGAACCCGTCTCCCGCTCGCACGAAAGCTTGGTCGACTTGCTTCATGTCGGGCGCAATGACGCAGCCGGCTATTTTTACTACGTCATGGAATTGGCTGACGACGCCGAAGTCCCGGACACCTTGCCAGCCACACGCCGCCTGAAGCTTGACACGTACGCCCCCAAAACCCTTACGAAGGCCCACCTTCCATTCGAAGAATGCCTCTCTGTCGGTATCTCGTTGACGGGCGCGTTGGACCATCTCCACAAGAAAGGTCTGCTGCACCGTGATATAAAACCGTCAAACATTATCGTCGTCTGCGGGGTGCCGAAGCTCGCGGACATAGGCTTGGTGACGACCGTGAGCGACGCGGGGACGTTTGTCGGAACCGATGGTTTCATTCCACCTGAGGGGCCTGGCACCATCCAGGCGGACATCTACGCTTTGGGAAAAGTACTTTACGAGATTAGCACAGGAAAGGACGGTCTCGCCTTTCCGGAGATGCTCAACACTCCGCCCGACGATTCCAACCAACGGAAGCTGGCAGCATTCAGAAAACTGATCCTGAGAGCTTGCGAAAACGACCCACAGAGGAGATACAAATCCGCCGCCGAGATGCAGTCGGATTTGCGGCTTATTCAGACCGGGAAAACCGATCAGGACCTGCCGAAGCTTGGTGAACTTAAGTATTACATTTATATTTCGGACCTCAAAATCGGCGTGCTCTTTTCCCAAATCCAAAAGGGCACTCGTGCAAGACTAGCGGCGGAACTCGATCTTGAACTAGGGCTGCTTGACCGGACGGACGGTGCGCTGGAATGCGGCGAGAGCCGTCTTATTAAGTTGTCGCTCGTCAGAAGCTACATCGAATCCTTGGCTAACGTCGGAACAATTGATGAACCTGGCGAGTACTTTGGCGGTATTCTGAAAGTAAGATGGGGCCCCTACCACAGTTTCCGTGGTGAGCCGACCTTCGTCTATTTCGGCGGCGCGACCAAGAAGACTATTTTGGGACTCGGAGGATCCGCTCGTCACGTGATTGGCGCGACTGGCAAATCTGAAGCGCATTCACATTCGGCAACGCCAGTCTTAATAGCGGCATTATGCAAGGAATTTGGCCTTCCAGAACCGGAGTTTGGAAGGTCCAACTTTCTTGAGCGATCCAAGAATTCGGATGGCACCGTCCGCCCGTCCAACGTCCTCGTAGCTGTGGAACTGGCGACCACGCAGATGCCAGGTCCTGAACAACGCGTCGAATTTCTCGCGAAGCGTTTACTCTTCGGTACCGTGCAGGGCCAGAACGTACTTTTAGGAACTCCGCTGTACGTCGCATTGGCTGATTGACATCGAGTCGGGAGTTTTTCCATGTCGGCGAATCACAAAATGAGCTCTTTCGGGCCTTACTGTTCCAAACTCAGCCGAATGCTCAAGCGATTGAAATTTCGAGTCTTTATCGGGGTCTAAGGTTATGGCATTTCGACTTGCACGCCACGCACGAACCGGGCAAATCGAGCCGTCAATTTTCCACGCTTCAACCTTCTGGTTGTCTGTGTTCACACTTTGCAAAGTGTTGTTCGTGTTGATTTATTGTGCAAGGAAATCGAACCGCAGCAGCCCTGCGGGCTGGTGACCGTTGACCCAAACCAAGCCTCCCCGTGTGCCGCCGGTCGATTCAAACTGACCCACCTGCGGTCGAATCAAATTGACCCATCCCTGATGGTGGGTTTGTAGCGTTTTTAGGCTTGGGTTTTCAAGTTTTGAG
>DATLUX010000093.1:0-4926 GCA_035577805.1 Verrucomicrobiia bacterium | reverse complement strand
GATGACGCTTACGAAAGTTTCAGTCATGAACAGCCCCGTGATTTCGGTCTCCAGGCCCGCTTTGTCGAGGTGGATGGGACGACGCGGCAGGCGAGCTCAGGCAACATCGCGCTGAACAACAACAAGCGGGCGTGACGTCCTCTTTGCTTCTAGCCCGAGGGGATTTACCACAAAGAACTCAAAGATCACAAAGAAGGCAAGAGGTGCGTTTTCTGATTGCAAAGGCGTTCTGAGCTGAGCCAGCGGAGCGTCACTGGCCTCGCGATCAGGCTGGATCTAGTCTAGTCGCCGTTGCATTGGCGAACGGCGCGGTCGGCGGCTTGCGCCAAACCCATCAGCAGATCGAAGAAGGCCCTGCTCTGGCCCTGGAAAAGCCCCGTGTTGCTCAAGAAATGCACGGCGGCAATGGCGCCGGCCAACTGAAGGGAGGTCGGACGAATAATCGAACAGAGCGGCAGGTCCTCGCTGATGAATTTGCAGGGTCTGGGCATGACCAGACTGGTGGTGGTCGCCGGATTCTGGTTGAGATCCGGAAAAACCAGGCCGTCACCGCTGTCAACGGGAGGAGCGTCACCCGCTTTGTCATTCCAGATCTCGAAGTGGGCTACTTCAGTGCCTCCGATGCTGGTCACAATCCGGAGCGCCAGGAGCGTGCTGCACTTGAGGCTCAGCGCATCATAAAGGCTGGAACCGCCTTGTTCGATCATCGCGAAGTGAAAGGCAGCTGTGTTCGCGATCGCCTGCATCTGGTCGGCCGTATACTGGTCCTGATTGCTCACCGGAATCCCAGGACGATCGACGATCTCGACTGCTTGATCGAAGGTGTCCCCAAAATCCGGGTTACCCGCGCTGCGGTAACGCAGAAACCAGCTGGTGTCCACGTTCAAATGCATCAGATTGGTCAGCCGCAAGGTCTGGACCGGCGCAGCCGGACTGCTCGGCAGTTTGCGAAAGGGTTCCAGGTTGACCGGCTGCTCCCGCATCTTGACCAGGAACGCGTTTAGAAAATTCTGATGACTGAACTCGTCCGTGGTATTCTGCTCGATGTAGGTGGGCATGTCGTCATCGATGGCTTCCAGGGCGTCGGCGTAGGGCCCGTCGGCATTGGCGAACTCTGTATATTGCTGCCACAGATCGGTTTCCAGAATCTCCGCCGCGGCCAGGAATCTCAGGATGGCCGCGTCGGATCGAGTGATTGAGCCCGGCCCGTGACCTCGATCGCCGCGGTCAGCGAGCGCGGCGCCGACGGGAAGGAACGCTCCTCCCGCGGCCAATGTTTTCATGAAAAATCGGCGAGGCCACTTGCGCCGAGAGAGTCCCCAGGCGGACTCCGTTGGGGCGCCGGCCAAACTCTCGCGTAGGTTTGATTCTTGTTTGAGGTGTTGATCGTCCGTATCAGAAACGAACCTTGGATGTGTGTTCATAACGATTTATTTGAGTTCATAGTTCGTACGGTAAACTTTCGGTTGCCGTTGCAAGAATTAAGAAACGCGGGGGAAGAAAAGGTTCCCACCGTCCTCACGAAATCTTCATTGGCCTCCCACGTTGTCCTCATCCGCGATGTCCTTAAATGAGGCTCGTTAGCTAACGGTTCATTCGAACAACGACCACACGAACCAGAACGACGCTCGTTTCCCCAGTGCCTCAAGACCGCCGAGTTCACACCGATCGAACCCGAAACGCTCGAGTCCAACGACTATAAGTTCTACGCCCCGGGCGTCGGTGTCGTGTTGGAAATCACCGGCGAAGGTGAACGCAACGAACTCATCGCCATCGAGCATCAGTAGCGATTTTCGATTTTCAATTCCCGATTGCCGATATTGCGGATTGTCCAATTTCCGATATCTTCGATTTTGGATTCCGTGACAAATTGAGAACCGAAAATCAAAAGTCGAAAATTGTTGAGCCGCAGTTTCCCGAGGAACAATCGGCCGAAGGCGAATTCGAGCGGCAGGAGGACGCGTTCCGGGATTTGATTGAGGCGGAGGCGTCGGCCGCCTACCCCGTCGCGGCGGGCCGGTATCATCTTTACATCTCGCTGGCATGTCCGTGGGCCAGTCGCACGCTGATCGTGCGCAACCTGAAGGGGCTTCAAGACGCCATCGGCGTGACGGTGGTGGACCCGATTCGGGATGAACGGGGATGGGCCTTTCGTGATGGCCCCGGCCACAGTCGTGATCCCATCAACGGGTTTGCTTTTTTGAGCGAAGCCTACTCCGCCACGCGGCGGGACTTGGATGGGCGCGTCACGGTCCCGGTGCTTTGGGATAAATCGACGCGCCGAATCGTGAATAACTCCGAGGACGACATTTGCCGGATGTTCAACGATGTTTTCAACCGCTTCGGCCGGCGCGAAGTGGATCTGTTCCCGCAGGACATCCAAGCCGAGCAGGCCCGTCTCGCGGCGTTCATCTATGAGAATGTGAACAACGGCGTTTACAAGGCGGGCTTCGCCAGCAGCCAACGGGCCTACGAGAAAGCGTGCCGGGCGTTGTTCGCGGCGTTGGAAGAATTGGAGACGCGCCTGGCCACGCACCGTTTTCTTTTCGGCTCGCGCATCGTCGAGGCGGATTGGCGTCTGTTCTGCACCCTGGTGCGCTTTGACGCGGTGTATCACGGGCACTTTAAGTGCAATGTGCGGCGCATCGTGGATTATGAGAACCTCCAAGGCTACCTGATGGATCTCTATCAGCAGCCGGGCATTGCTGAAACGGTCAACTTCGACCATATCAAACGCCATTACTACATCACGCACGACGACATCAATCCCACTCGCATTGTGCCGATCGGGCCTGCCCTCGACCTGACGCAACCGCACGGACGCGACCGGCTTGGCTAAATGTAGCCGATTCCTTCGGGCCTCGAGGGCCCCGGACTCAAAGCCTCGGGAAGAGCGGGCTCCCTTCGACAAGCTCAGGGCGGGCCTCTGATGTCGGCTGCGAATGCCTTTGCAGATCTCGATGGATCATTCTTTGAGCAACGCGCCGGTGTGGCACTTGTTGCAGTCGAAGTCTGAATACGGCGAGTCCACGTGAAAGAAATTGTGCCCGGTGACGCTGAGCTTCTGGAATTCCTCTCCGCTGCCCTGGGCCAGGATGATGTGACAAGAGTTGCAGTCGCTGGCACCAAGCTGCTTCGTGCTGTCCGCAGTCTTGTGCAGGCCGTCGTGACAGCGGAAACAACCGGGCCAATCCTTGTGGCCGATGTTGTTCGGGTGTGTGCGCCAGTCGACCTTCATCTGCGGGAAGAAGTTCTGCCGGTAGATGTTCTGCGCGGTGGCGATGGTTTCCTTGAGCTCGGGTTCGGACCTGTTGGGGTACGACTTGCGCAAAGATTCGGCGACCTTTCTGAGTCCCTCCTCCTGCGTTTCCGTCGCGCCGGTGAGTGCCGCAATCACCTCCTTCTTGATGCTCGGGAGATTGGTGCTGATCGTGCCGAGGTGAAGGGCGAGGTCCACGGCATCGCCGGGCGCGCGGAATTGATGCGCCGGCCGGTTATGGCAATCCATGCAATCCATCACGACAACGGTGTGCTTGGCCGGATCGTCCTTGAAATCTGGGGCGCGGAACTCGGTCACGGCGCCGCCCGGGCGCGTGATGCGGACCCACGGGATGGTCTGCCGTGGGGGATCGGTGGCGATGTATTCGACCTTGTTGGCGACGTTCATGTGCCAATGGATACCGCCCGGCGGGCCGTGCGTGGGATCGCCGCCGCCGACCTTGAGCAGAAGGCGCACAGAGAACGTACTGTTGCTCTCGTCGGCGAGGTAATGGTGGTAGGCGCGCTCGACGTTGCCGACGTAGCGATTGGGCCAGTGGCACTGTTCACAGGTTTGCTGGTTGATGTCGATCTTGCCGCTCAGCTTGACCGGGCGCGGGTAATGGTCGGTGGCCACAGCGAGGAGTTGGTGAACGCCGTTGAGTTTGGCTTTCACAAAATTGCCCCTGGCGGAGCCAATATGGCATTTGGTGCATTCGACCTTGGCGTGAGGCGAGTGTTGATAGGCGACATACTGCGGCTCCATCGGCGTATGGCACGCTTTTCCACAGAATTGAACCGAGCTGGTGGCGTGATAGGTCTCGTAACTGCCAATGGTGCTTACCAGCAGGAACATCAGGCCTCCGACAACAAACAAGCCAAGGTAACGGCGGTGCTGGTCGTTCGTCAGGTCGATAACCAGCCGCGGCTTGAATTCGCGTCCCGTCACACGCGCCGCCCCCCGCCGGTAGAGATACCTGCCCAGGACCATGAAAAAGAGACCGAAAAGGAAGAAGCCCGGCGCCACCACAAAGGTCAGAATGCCGGAGTACGGACTTTGCCGGGCGGTGAACAGGTCGAAGATCAGCAGCAGAATGAACGCGAAGATGCTCCCCAGCGTCACGATAACGCCGGCCAGGCTGACCCAGTTGCGGACGAACGGGAGGCGAATCGTGTGTTTGCCGTCGGGTGCGGAGTCCATAAATTGTCTCTCCAACGATTAGCGGCGGAAGCATCCATGCAACACTGATTCTCGTCGAGCCATCTTTGCGGGGGGGGCGGCGGCGCGCCCATTCGCACAGTGCCCCGGGGCGCGGCCCCGCCCATGTATCGGTTTAGCGTGGCAGGCGTACACTGTCGCGGCGGTCTACCCATGAACCTTTCCTGTCTCGTAGCAGCCGACGTAAGGAGGCTCACTCTACTCCAACGCGTTCTCCGGGAAAAAGATCGAGCCTCGTTACCTCGGCTGCTACGTTAGATTTGGGTTGGGTTCATGGCCCCAATGTGCGTCCGAAATTCGGAGGTCCGGGCTACCCATGAACCTTTCCTGTCTCGTAGCAGCCGACGTAAGGAGGCTCACTCTATCCGGGCGCGTTCGTCGGGAAAGAGATCAGAGCCTCGTTACCTCGGCTGCTACGTTAGATTTGGGTTCATGGGTCCAATGTGCGT
>DATLUX010000092.1:0-16099 GCA_035577805.1 Verrucomicrobiia bacterium | reverse complement strand
CACGAAGGCAAAGAACAGGGACATTATCCGGCTGATGCCGCGCTGGGACTGGAGGGCAGCCACACGCCAGCCTTGGCTCGACTGATGTGCTTGGAGGGAGCCGATGAGACCAGTTATGAAAAGGCCCAGAACCATCTGCGTGACACCGGTGGTATCCACGTCTCGGCCCGCCAGATTCAGCGGCTGGTGCAGCAGGTAGGAACTGGCGCCCAGATTTGGCAAGAACGAGAAGCTCAACAACCTCTGCCCGGCAGTAAGTCCGTGCCTATTATGTATGTGAGCGGTGATGGTTCAGGTGTGCCGATGCGCAAAGAGGAACTGGAAGGACGAGCGGGCAAACAACCTGATGGCAGCGCCAGAACGCGCATGGCGTATCTGGGCTGCGTCTTTACTCAGCATAAGCGGGATGAAAAGGGCCACCCAGTGCGCGACCACGCATCGACTACCTATGTGTCAACCTTTGGTCCGATAGAGGAGTTTGGTCCGATGTTGCGCCAAGAGGCCATCCGTCGGGGCTTGGCCTTGGCCATGCAGGTGGTGCTGCTCATCGATGGAGCGACCGGCTTGGCCAATATGGGACGGCTTTGTTTCTCCACGGCCATCCAGATCGTGGACTTCTATCATGCCATAGAGCATGCAGGCAAAGTCTTGGTGGCACTGCTGGGCAGCAAGGAACATCCAGACTACAAAAGCCGACTCCGACGTTGGGCCAAGCAATTGCTCAAAGACCAGGTGGACAAGCTCATTACCCAGGTTCGGCAAGAATGCGCCCGCAAATCCCACGCCGAGACGGTAGAGAAGGAATTGGGTTACTTCGTCAACAACGTCAAGCGCATGCAATATGGCACCTTCCGCCGCCAAGGCTTCTTCATCGGCTCGGGTGTCGTCGAAGCAGGGTGCAAGACCCTCATCGGATCCCGTTGCAAGCAGTCGGGTATGTTTTGGGGCAAACCGGGGGCACAAAACATTCTAGCTCTGCGCTGTATCCACTCCAGCCGCAGGCTCGACGAGTTCTGGAAAGAGCGGCTCAATGCCCACGCCGCTCGCAACGACTCCCTTCCCCTGGCGGCCTAGCCGAAGAATCCTGTCGTGCGCCCGTGCCGCTTGGACCACTTATGGAACTCCGCGCGGAGAATGCTCAGACGTCGTTTAATGCCGAACGCGCCGCACAATCGTTGTCCTATTGGCAATCCGCCGCTCAACAGTTGTTCGGCGACGCCGAGATTTCCGGTTCGTCCGAGGTGCTCAAGTCCTATTCCCACGATACGGTGTCAGCAGCGAATCTCCTTGCTTCCCACCAGTTCGGGGCCGAAGCAGAACAACTGTATCGGTTGGCGATGCAGCTGTGGCCGGAGAACCCTGAATCAGTGGGCGGCCTGGCTGATCTACTTGCTCAGAGCGGCCGTCAAAATGAGGCCCGCCAGGTTCTCGAGGATTACGCGGCCCAGTATCCCAACCAGAAAAAGGATCTGGAAAAAATCAGCGCCACCTTTCGGCTGATCGCGCCGGCGCCCAAACGCAACTGAACGATGTGGCCAGTCAGCGCTCTCTCGAATGAAACGGGGTCTGGGTTAACCACAGAGAGCACAGCGCGACTTAGGCGCAACCAAATCCGAACCTCCATGCACCACCGTGGTAAATCCAATCTGGGGTCCGCAGTGAGGGTCACCACAGAGGGTAGAGAACACGGAGGTGACGCGTTTACGCCCGAACAAATCGCCGGCTGAATATCTTGTCGGACGATGGCTGATCTCTTTGACACGGCCTCAACGGGCGGAAGCCGCTCGCGCACCTTCGGGAGTCACCTGAAAGCGCGCGCTCATGCCTTCGGCCATATGATCATTGACGTGGCAGTGGTACATCCAGATGCCGGGGTTGTCTGCGATCATGTCGGCCACTTTCATCGAGGCGGGCAGCAGTTCGACGACATCCGTGCGGCGTCCCTGGCAAAGCACCGTCTGGCCATGCCAATGGGGCGTGTGCAGGTCGGATTCGCCGCCCATGCCCAGCAAATACCAACGGACATGTTCGCCTTGTTTCATGGTCAGCAGTGGCAGATTCGCGAAGATGAACCCGTTGATGGTGTGTTTCTTGTTGCTTTCGATGAACAATAAATCGTTCGTGTTAACCGAATTGGTGGGACCGAAGTGGGTTTTCATGTTCACGTCGAAATAAGAGCTGCGGTTTTCATCATAGATGTTAAAGAGCGTGACAAACTCGCGATCGACATCCACCGGGGTGGCGTCCGGACGCGCTCGCCCTTTCGCGGTGACGATGATTGCGCCGATCAAGCCGGCATTGATGTCCTTGCCCCCCTGCACATGCGAATGATACACCCAGACCAGCGAACTGCCGTCGGCTGGCCCTGGTCCGGCCCGTTCGGGCACCAGCCATTCGTAGACGGCGGTGCCGCCCGGTACGACCACATCGTCCTTTTTATCGGCCGCCGTCGTGCCATCGTTATAGCCGGAGCCTTCGCTGGTTTTCAGATAAAAAACGCCATGCGGATGAATGCTGGCCGGGAAACGGGTCTTGTTGCGGAACGTCACGCGCAGCCGATCGCCCACCTCGGCCCGCAACAACGGGCCCAACATCCCCAGATGCTGCCAGGGCGCGGGCTGAACTTGCAGGCGCTGGAAGGTGGCATCGGTGTAGCCGCGATAAATCGCCTTCCGATAACGGTGCCCGATCCGTCCCGGCACCGTGAGCATGAAGGCGTCCGGATCGGCGCAGAAGGGTTCCATCAGGACATTGCCGCCCGGCGCGTAATGCCAATCCACTTCCTCCGCCGCGATGAAATACGTGCGTGTCTTGCCGCCGGGCGGCAGGGCCGGCGTGTTCGTCGGGGCCGGTGAACCGTCCTCGGGCGGAAGCGGTTGATCCGGGAGGCGAGAGGCCAGCAAACGAGTGTTGCGGTTGGTGGCGGTTCGCGAGGTCAGGTCCGTGGAATTGGCGAGAACGCTCTGGAGCTGTTCTTCGAGAGCTTTGGTGCCAGGACGCGCCCGTTGGTTGGCGGGCAACTTCGCCATCAACTCCAATGTTTGTTGATAGACGGCCCGAGCCTCCTCGAAACGTCCGGCCTGCACCAGCACATCGCCACGCCGCGCCATCCAGGTGTCTTTGCGCGCCGCACGTTCCACCAAGCCGTCCAATCGCTTGAGCGCCGCATCATAGTTGCGCTGTTGTAGTTCAACTTCGAGCGCCGCGGTTTCCAAGGTCACCACGTGCCCGAGTCGTTTGATCCCTTGCTCCAAGGCGCTGAGAGCTTGCGCGAGATGCGCGCCGTCCTCGGTCGTCAAGACCGACGCCCGTTCCAGATAAAGGTCCAGGGGCGGATCCTTCATCCGGTTAATGCACGCTCCCAGGTCCGCTCCCGCCTCCGCCGGTTGACCCAGCTTCGCCCGCAAACGCGCCCGCGTCAGGTACGCCTCCGCGTCTTCGGGGAACTTGGCCAGATGCCGGTTGGCATGTTCGAGGCCGGTCTCGTTCCAGCCGGCGGCCAGATAGACCTGGGCGCGTTCGCGATCGATCTCCGCCATGGGGGTGAGGCGATTGGCGGCGTCCAAGTCGCTCAATGCTTGATCGAATTTCCGCGAGAGCGTTTGCAGGCGCGCTCGTTGCATCAGCAGCCGTCCATCGCGGGGATTGGCGGCGATTTGTCGGTTGATGATCTCCATCGCTTCCGCCACGTCATCCTCCGCCCCGGCGCGAAGGTTCGATCCCAGGAAGATCAGGCCGGCGAGCGTTCCCACCGCAGCCAGTTGCCAAGGAAAGTTTAAATGCACTGTCCAGTCCTAATGGCCGCGGGGAATTCCCTCAAGCCTAAAGCCAGTTCACCCAGTTCACCGTGGTAGCTGCGGTCGGGACGCGCTGTTTACATAGTTTGCGCGTCCCCCCGGACCTGTGCCGCACGATTTACCCAACTGTCCGCGAACAAATTCACTTGCCAGGACCCGATCTTATATGGGGTACTGTGCACACATGCGCCTGTCGTTTTTCAGCGTGTTTTTCTGCCCGGGCTTGTTACTCAACGTTTCGGCGGCCTCCCTTTTTGTCCCCAATCACTCATTCGAGTCGCCGCGCACGGATTTCGCCGGGCCTGACCTGGGCTCATGGCAGAAAGCGCCGCCGGCGCCTTGGTATAACGACCCGCGCTTTCCCTGGGACCAACTCATGGGCCAGTTTCTCAACACCTCCAACGGGAGCCCAAACTACATTGACAACCTGGACGGCCATCAGGCGGCCTACCTTTTCGCGCTGCCGCAGGTCGAAATATTTCAGGATCTGAACACCGCCCATGGGACGGACTGGGCGGCCGCGCGCGCATTCAACGCGCAATTCGAAGCCGGCAAATCTTATACACTCACCGTCGGTCTGCTTGGCGGCGGCGGCGGCATGTCCAACGGCGCTACTTTTGAGATCGCTCTCTACTTCACGGATGCCGCCAGCAACCGGATAACGGTCGGTGCCGCCACCATCACCAACTCGCTGGAGTTGTTTCCCACTAACTCGCATCTGAGGGATTTCCAGGTTCGGATCCCGTTGGTGAAGCCCACGGATGCTTGGGCGGGCAAACGCATTGGGGTCCGGCTGGCCTCGACGGTCGGATTTGATTTGATCGGAGGTTATTGGGATGTGGACAATGTGCGTCTGACGGAAAGTACGGTGCCCAACGCTTCGTTCGAGGTGCCGGAGACGATCTTCGCTTCCCCGGAAGTCGGAAGCTGGCAAAAAGCTTCGCAACCCTTTTGGTACGACGACCCGAGATTCCCGTGGGACCAACTCATTGGCCAGTTCGTCAACACCTCGAATGGCAGTCCGGATCACATCGACAATATGGAAGGGAATCAGGCCGCTTACATTTTTGCGTTGCCAGACGTCGCGATGTTCCAGGATTACAATTCCATCGGCGGCACGAACGTCGGACCGGCGCATGAGTTTGGGGCCAAGTTTGAAGCGGGCAAAAGCTATGCGTTGACCGTCGGAGTGCTTGGTGGTAGCGGAGGCATGTCCAACGGTGCGACGCTCCAGATCAGCCTCTACTATCGAGACGCTGCCAGTAACAGGGTGATCCTGGCCGCGACGACTGTCACCAATTCCCTCGATCTATTCCCCACCAACGCGCGCCTGACCGATTTCCAGGTGACACTGCCGCTGGTGCGATCCAACGACTCGTGGGCAGGTCAGTGGATCGGCATCGAGCTCGCTTCGACGGTTGGTTTCGATTTGCTGGGCGGCTACTGGGATGTAGACAACGTGCGTTTGACGGAAAGCCTGTTGCCGAACAGCTCCTTTGAATCACCCGCGACGACTCTCGCGACGCCTGACCTGGACGGATGGCAGAAGGCGTCGCAGCCCGTTTGGTACAACGATCCGAGGTTCCCCTGGGAACAACTGATGGGCCAATTCCTCAACACCTCTGCTGGCAGTCCCGATCACATCGATAACCTGGACGGCCGGCAGGCTGCCTATTTATTTGCGTTGCCGGACGTGGCGATCTTTCAGGATTACAATTCCGTCGCGGGCACCAACCGCGCACCCGCGCACGATTTCAACGCCAGGTTCGAGGTGGGCAAATCCTACTCTCTGACAGTGGGGATTCTGGGCGGCGGCGGTGGCATGTCCAATGGAGCAACTCTTGAGATCAGCCTCTATTACCGGGATGACAACAGCAACGCGGTGACCGTGGCGGCCACCACCGTCACGAACACAACCGCCCTTTTTCCCACCAACACCCACCTGCCCGATTTCCAAGTGCAGGTGCCGACCCTGACCGGGGGCGAGGCTTGGGCGGGAAAATATATCGGCGTCCGCCTCGCTTCCACCGTGGGTTTCGATCTGCTGGGCGGCTATTGGGACGTGGACAACGTGCGCCTGACCTCGGTGAAAGACCCGGTCCTGGAGAATGTTCGGGTGCTCGGCGGCGAGTTGCAATTCACGTTGAACGCCGCGCCGGGCCGTTATGAAACGTTGGCCACGACGGACCTCACTCTACCCTCCAGCCGATGGACCAACCTCGGTGTGGTGACGAATCTCACCGGCCGGATCTCGGTGTCCGATTCCAGGCCGAACCCGCACCACTTTTATCAGGTGCGCCCATCCCCCTAGTTTTCCAGCCTTGTGTCCGACCAGGGTACTAAACAGCAGCGTAACCGTGGAGTCCGGGCCGGGATTGTTTTCCGGCAAGGTTTCACGCTGATCGAATTGCTGGTGGTGATCCTGATCCTCGCCATCCTCGCGGCGCTGCTTCTGCCAGTGCTGGCCGCGGCCAAGGAATCGAGCCGGCGGGCCAGTTGCCTCTCCAACCTGCGTCAGATCGGTCTGGCGATTCACGCTTACGCCCAGGAGCACGATGGCCGCGTGCCCTATGGCCCGGTCGCCCCACCGTTTTCGCATCCGGCGGATTTTTATCCGTCCACCGGTTCGCCCACCAGTCTGCTCTCGCTGCGCGGCAACGGGGCGCCGGCCGGGCTGGGGTTGTTGCTTGCGGACGAGCTGGCTCAGACGCCCAAGGTTCTCTTCTGCCCAGGCAGCGATCAGCCGCTCGATGCCGACGAGGAGCTGGCCAAGGTGGGGACGACCCAGGCGCAGTCCAGCTACTATTATCGGCATGGAGGCGTCACTAAACTTTTTTTTACGCCACCCGCCGAACCGGACATGACGCAGCTGGAGAATCCCGGCACCAACCGATTCGGCAGGCCCATCCGCGCTTTGGCCATCGACACGCAGTTCGTCGTTTCTCCCGAGCTGGCGACCTATCAAATCAGGACGCGCACTCATCACAAACGTAAAACCGCCAATGTCCTCTACAACGATGGCAGCGCGCGGTCTTTGAGCAACAACGACGGCCGTTACACGCTCAAGGACATCAACCTTTACGACGCCTTCAGCCTGATCCTCGGCGTGCTCGAAGCCGCTGATGAAGAGTACTGACTGCTCTATTTGAACTTTGAATTCTCAGACGGGTGCTTAGGATGCGCCTGAGCCATCACCCCATTGAAAGGATCTCCATGAAGCTGCGGAAGTCATTCTTCGGCGCTGTTCTGGCCATGATCAGCGGTTATTCCTCCCTCTTAGTCACGCAACTGGCGGCCGCTTCGTTGCCCATCGTTTCCGGCGTCGAATGGCAACCGCTCGCCGCCCAGGTCCAGCGCCTGGTGCAAGCCGCCACGCTCATCGGCGAACCGTTCTCCGACGCGGACCGCGAGCGGATCGACGCCGCGCTCAAGGAACAGGACGCCGCCAAACTGCAAGCGGTCCTGGACGGGCGCTGTCTCTTTGGCGTCCAACTCGGTGCGGACCAGAGCGTCAAGGTTATGCCAGGGCCGGCCAAACCGGAGTTGGTGGAGCAAGGCTGGCGCAGTTTTCTGGTCAAGGTCCACAACGAAGCGGGCGCTACGGCCGCCCTGCAAGCGGTGAGTCGCAATGCCCTGGCGGTGTGGGAACGCGAGAGTCGGCGCGATAACACTCCTTCCGGAGCGGTCTACCGCGACTCCTCCGCGGAGGCGAACCCTGGACAACTCTGGTTGGACCTGTCGATGTTCGATAAACAACCTTTGCGCGACACGCTGAGCGGCTTGGCTTTGGAGTATCGGATCGTGCAGTTGTTCAGCCGCGACTCCGGCCGCCGCACGGGGAAGGTGGGATTTCGGCTCGGACAGACCAAGCCGGAGTCCGGCCCGCGCAGCGAAGTGGAGTTGGCGTTTGATTGTCTTCCCGCCCGGCTGATCACCTGGCGGGTGAAAGACGAGAGCGGCCGTCCCGCCATGGCCGGGTTTGAGATCCGCGACAGTGCCGGGCGCGTTTATCCGCTCCCCTCCAAGCGGCTGGAGCCGGACTTCTTCTTTCATAACCAGGTTTATCGCAGCGATGGAGAAACCATCCGGCTTCCGGCCGGACGTTATACAGTAGTAACGTCGCATGGACCGGAATCGATCGTGAAAAGGAGCACCCTGGAAGTCACGCCGGATACGCGCGAGGCCCAGTTCACCCTGGAGCGCTGGATCGATCCGTCCAAGCTCGGCTGGTGGTCCGGTGACCATCACATTCACGCGGCGGGCTGTGCTCATTACGTGAAGCCGACCGAAGGCGTATTACCGGCAGCCATGATCCGTCACGTCAAAGGCGAAGATCTCAAGGTCGGCGCCAACCTGACCTGGGGACCGGGCTTTGATTATCAAAAGCAGTTTTTCTGCGGGACGGTGGATAAAGTTTCAGAATATCCGTACCTGCTGCGTTACGACATTGAGGTGTCCCAATTCGGCTCGCATCAGTCCGGGCACCTCGTGCTCTTGCGTCTCAAGGAACAGATTTATCCGGGCGGCGATTCCAAGCACCACTGGCCCACTCTGGGCTTGAACACCCTGCGGTGGGCCAAGAAACAGGGTGCGGTCTGCGGTCCGGCGCACTCCGGCAGCGGTCTGGATGTGAAATCGACGGAATTACCGAATTACATCATCCCACCCTACAACGGGATTGGCGCCAACGAATACATTGTGGACATCACCCATGAGGTGCCCGGGCTCGACGGCCAGCTCGTGCCGGCGGTGGATTTCACTTCCACGGTCGACACGTCGTTCCGTTCGGAGCTGAACATGTGGTATCACACGCTCAATTGTGGATTTCGCCAACGGATCAGCGGCGAAACGGATTTTCCCTGTATCACAGGCGAACGGGTCGGCATGGGCCGTTCTTATGTGAAACTCGACGGCAAACTGGATTATGATCAATGGTGCGAAGGAATCCGCCAGGGCCGTTGCTACGTGAGCGAAGGCAAAAGTCATCTGCTCAATTTCCAGGTCAACAACGTCGCGGTGGGCGAAAAAGGCAGCGAACTGCGTCTCGCTCAGCCCGGCACGATCAAGGCAACCCTGAAGGTCGCCGCCTGGTTGGATGAGACGCCGGCCGCGCCCGGACGTTTCAGTTGGCAGATTGAACGCGCGCGCATCCCCGGCACTCGCACGGTTCCGCTCGAACTGGTGATCAACGGATATCCGGTCGCCACGCAAACGGTCGTAGCCGATGGCCAGATGCGGGACGTGTCTTTTGAGGCCAAGATCGAACGCAGCAGCTGGGTGACCGCCCGCATCCTGGCGTCTTCCCATTCGAATCCCGTCTTCGTCCTGGTGGACGGCAAACCGATCCGCGCTTCCAAGCGGAGCGCCGAGTGGTGTCTGAAAGGTGTGGATCAATGCTGGTCAGAAAAGGAGCGGACCTATAAGCCGGGCGAAATCGAAGAGGCCAAGGCCGCTTATGCGCATGCTCGGGAAACCTACCGGAAAATCCTGGCAGAATGCGAAGTGGATTAGGATGCGAAAGATGCGAAGCGGACTAAGCTTGCTTTGGCTATCGGCTATTGGCCATCGGGTTAGCCATCGGCGGTTGGCCATCCAGCCAGGCCCATACATTTGTGTTCCTCTTTGCCCTGGTCCTGTGATATCTTCAGCGCAGTAGTGCCAAGTTGAAAGCGCTGATCGAGACATTCCGCAAGGCTCCGGAGCGAGTATTCCTCGTTGGTTTGGAACTTAAATCCCGTCCGGCTTGGGGTCTGCAGGATTCCATGAACGAACTGAGCGAACTCGCCGCCACGGCGGGCGGCGAAGTGATCGGAAACGGGTTCCAGCGACTGGAGGCGCCGGTGGCCAGCACCTTCATCGGCAGCGGCAAGGCCGACGAATTCGCCGCTCACTGCCGCCGCGCCAGCGTCGACACCGTCATCTTCGATGATGAACTTTCCCCCGCCCAAAGCCGGAACCTGGAGACCGTCTTCGCATGCAAAGTGCTCGATCGCACCGCGCTGATCCTGGACATCTTTGCCCAGCGCGCCCGCACCCGCGAAGGCAAGCTGCAGGTGGAACTCGCCCAACTCCAGCATTTGCTCCCGCGCCTGACCCGGTTTTGGGGCCATTTGTCCCGCCAAAAAGGCGGCATCGGCATGCGCGGTGACGGCGAAACGCAGTTGGAAACCGACCGTCGCCGCGTCCAGGATCGCATCGCCCGGATCAGCCGTGAACTCGAAGAAGTTCGGCAACATCGCCTGATCCAACGGGCCGGACGCCAGCGCAGCCTTTGGCCGCTGGCTTCCATCGTGGGCTACACGAACGCGGGCAAGTCCACTCTGCTGACGACCCTGACCGGCGCCAGCACGCTCGCGGAGGACATGATGTTCGCGACCCTCGATCCGATGACGCGCCGGTTGCGGTTGCCCACCAACCAGAACGTCCTGCTCACCGATACCGTGGGTTTTATTCGCAAGCTCCCGCATCGGTTGGTCGAAGCGTTTAAGGCCACGCTCGAAGAAGTCGTGCAGGCCGAACTGCTCCTGCACGTCGTGGACCTGAGCCACTCGCAGGCCGAGGAACAAATCCTGGCCGTCAATGCTGTGCTTGAGGAGATCGGCGCAGCCGGCAAGCCGACGCTCATGGTCTTGAACAAGATCGATCGATTCGAGAACCGCCTCTTACTCGATCAATACCGGGAACGGTTCCCCGGGGCCGTCGGAGTTTCAGCGCGCACCGGGGAAGGCATTCCGGAATTACTCTGCGAATTGGGCGCCATGCTTCGGCCCGTGCGCGAATTTATCGAATTGCAAATTCCCCACGAAGCCTCCGCCGTCATGGCGCGCTTGCATGCCGTCGGACAAGTTGTCGAGCGCGACTACAGCGGGCAGGTCGCCCGCTTTAAAGCGCGCATCCCCCCGCATCTGCGCGACGAGTTCGCCCTCTATATCCAACCGGACGATCCTTCGCGCCAGGCCTTGCATGTCAACGGCCACGGCCACGGGTGCTGACAAGGTTACTGAGGATGTTCTCGGACCAACCGACGAATTAGCTGCTTCAGCGTGTCGGAGGAGGAGGCACGAATTTGGCCCGAAACTGAACTCGGTTACCGAGGCAGAAATCCACGACGATTTCGTTCTGACCCCTCTTCACCTGCTGGCTGTCATACTTCATGGGTTTGTATTCCTTGGATGCTTTGAGAGCCTTGACCATGAGCGGAACAATCTTGCCAATGGACGCGTCCTTAAGTCCCTCAAAATCCAAGTGTTCGATGGCGTAAGATTGCACGGCTCCAGTAGATCACGGGTTTAGGCTGCAGCACAAGCTTTCAAAGGCTGAGATCTCGCAAAAGAAACGATCAACATCGTGAGTAACACACCGAGGAGCAGGCTCTTCAGGTCCAATGTTTTCATCGCATTCTTCTATGTTGCGCAGACAAGTGATCTTTGATCCGCGTTGTTTGGGTCTTCGTTGTTCGGTGTATTCCGGTTCCACCATCGAGAGTTGTCTTGGTTATCTGGAGGCGAAATGGATTCGGTAATGGGTCAGGAAACGGTGGGCGACGGTATTTCCTGGCCATCGTTCCTGGACCAACGTGACGGCCCAATTTCCAAGGCATGGAATGTCCGCAGTTGGCCCAACATCTGGGTGATCGACGCGCAGGGAATCATCCGGCATCGCGGCCTGCGCGGCAGCGAGCTGGTCAACGCGGTGGAAGCGTTGCTGCGTGAGTAATTCGAGAGGAGCCGAGCCGTCCCGGCTCGCCGCAGCCCCGAATGCGAAGTAGCGCGCGTTGCCCGGAGGAGGAGCCGCTGCGGCGCGCCGAAGGCCCGCGGCCCGGGAGCAGTCGCCGCAATCAAAAATGATCAATAATCAATGATCAATCATCAATGCCCGTGCCGGGAACGCCCAACGCTCAACGCCCAACGCTCAACGTCCAACGCTTAAGGATCTGGTAAAAACCAAAATGGAAAGGTGGTTAGCGTCGTTCGGGAGGGACGACCCTGATGGGTTCGGCAAATCGATGGTGTTCGAGTGGGTCCACCGGTCGATGCATGACGATGGTGCTGGCCGGATATGCTCCCAGATAGTCCCCGTTCTTCCAGTTGCGTTGCGGGCGAATGGGCCGCGGACAAAAGCCGCCGCCGCAATTGGGGCAGACGTTATCCAGAACAATTTTGACGCAGGCACGACAGAACGTGCATTCGAAGGAACAAATCATCGCGGCGGTGGAATCCGGTGGAAGCGGCACCTTGCAGTTCTCGCAAGCAGGTCTGAGCTCAAGCATGGCAGTGACTTTGAGTTGGAGTTTCTTTCTATGACTCATGGGGAGTTCTGAAGTTCCGTGGGCGGTATGGGCCTTTAGACCCAGTGCGGTCTTAGGCTTCCCATGAACCACCCGGTGAATGATTTCATAACCTGTAACATCGCAGCGAATTTGTTTAATCTACCTGAATGGCGCCTGATACCCCCACGCACGGGCCGGGTTTGTTCGTGACCACGCGATGGTCGGTGATTTTGGCAGCGCAAGAGACGGGTTCGCCTGAAGGGCCGGCTGCGCTGGACACGCTCTGTCGCGCCTATTGGCATCCGATTTATGTCTTTGTGCGTCAGCAAGGTTTCAGTCCACATGATGCCCAGGATCTGACACAGGAATTCGTCTCCCGACTGTTGGAAAAGAATTATCTGAAAGCGGCGGACAAGGAGAAGGGCCGGTTTCGAACGTTCCTGCGAGTTGCGCTCAAGCGGTTTCTGGCCAATGAATGGGATCGAGCGCAGGCTGTCAAACGCGGGAGCGGACAGACGCTGCTTTCGCTGGATCTGGTTGCCGCCGAGAGCCGGTATGAGGCAAACCTGCGGAGCGAGGCGTCCCCGGAACGAAATTACGATTATCAATGGGCCATGGCTTTACTGGAACAGACCCTGGCCCAACTCCGCCTCGAATATGAAGGCCAAGGCAACGCCGCCGAGTTTGAGCAACTCAAGGAATGTTTGACGGCGGATCGAGGCGCCATTCCTTATCCGGCGCTCGCCGCATCGCTGGCCATGGGTGAGGGAGCGGTCCGGGTGGCGGTGCACCGGATGCGCCGTCGGTTTCGAGCACTGTTCCGGGCGATGGTTGCCAACACCCTGTCGGCGGAGGCCAGCGCGCAGGAACTTGATGAGGAGCTGAAATATATCGCTGGCTTGCTTAGCCGGTGATGGCGATGACGCGGAAATCCGATCGAACGTTGTAACAAAGCCGGGAAACTTCTTAATCAGCCTGTAGACCATTTGAACATGGATCAGGATCAGGAACAAACCAATGTCATCTGTCCGCGGTGCCAGGCCGCTCTGCCGGCGTATGCGCCGGAAGGGTTGTGTCCGCGTTGTTTGGGCTCATTGAATTTGCAGACTGAGACCGGACTGGGAACAGGGGGGATGAGCGCGCCAGTTTCATCGCAGCCGTCGCCGACTCCCGCGGAGCTCGGGCCGTATTTTCCGCAATTGGAGATCCTGGAGTTTCGCGGTCGTGGAGGAATGGGGGTGGTGTACCGAGCGCGACAGAAGCTTCTAGACCGTGTGGTGGCGCTCAAGCTGATCGCGCCGGAGCGCGTTGGGGATCCGGCGTTCGCGGAGCGATTTACGCGGGAAGCCCGCGCGCTGGCTGCGTTGAGTCATCCGAATATCGTTACGGTCTTCGATTTTGGTCAGGCGGGCGGCTACTACTATCTGTTAATGGAGTTTGTCGATGGCGTGAATCTGCGCCAAGCGATGCGGGGCGGGCGATTCACTCCCGAACAGGCGTTGGCTGTGGTGCCGCCGGTTTGTGACGCGCTGCAGTATGCGCACGAGCACGGCATCGTTCATCGCGATATTAAACCGGAGAACCTGCTGCTCGACAAAAGCGGACGCATCAAGATCGCGGACTTTGGGATCGCGCGCATGCTGCACGTTGGGGAGCCGGGAACCGTTTCGGAATCGGTGTCTGGGGGAAGCCAGGGTGCCGGCACGCCGCAATATATGGCTCCAGAACAGCTCGGGGCCTCGCCGGCGGCCGATCATCGGGCCGACATCTATTCATTGGGCGTTGTGCTTTATGAACTGTTGACCGGCCAGTTGCCCGTCCGACGTCTGGAACCTCCCTCTCGCAAGGTTCAAATCGATGTGCGTCTCGATGAGATTGTGATGCGCGCGTTGGAGCAGAACCCGGAGTTGCGTTACCAAACCGCTGGTGAACTTCGTAGCCAATTGGAAATGACAACTCGATCACGTGCTGCGGCGGCCAACATTCCAGCCCACGCTCCTTCGGTGTCTGTCAGGTCGAGGTCAACGCCAGGGCTTTCCTGGAAAAGCATCGTGATCGCGCTGTTGGTTCTGATGGTGGCCAGCATTTGGGCGATGCGCCGGGCTTACTTCGCGCGGCGCTCTGCCGAAAAGGCGTGGCAAGCCAGCGAGCAGCTCGCCTCGGAGCAACTCAATTCACCCGAAGTGGACGCGACGCGCCCGGCGAACGCCGCGCCGAGCCCCCGAGGGGGCGGCCTGCCCGAAGTGACGTGGACGGCTGGGCCGGTCCAGGAACTGGAGTTGAGTCCGACCAAGGGCGGAACCAATTGTTTCGCCAATCTGGAGCGAGGTCAGGGGTTAACGCCTCCTGCCGAAGTGGCGGCGATGACGCAGCGCCTCTATTGGTGGCAGCAGTTACAGGCGCCGGTGGATCGTTGGTTGCGGATCAATGGGGTCAGCGTGTTTTGCAGTGATGAAGGGGCCACCGGTCTGGAGTTGATACACGGCTATTACGGGTTCACTCGCGGACTCGTTTTAAGCGGCGACCTGGACACCAGCTTGGAAGGGTTGGACCTCTCTCGAATCCGCCGCCAGCTCGAAGAATTCGTCGATGACGCTTTGATTTATCAGCTGTCGGTTCGGACCCAGCGTGGCTCGCAATTCTCCATGCCCATTCCGCATCGCCATCTCGGCCAAAGCCATCGTCCAGATTATTATTGTTTGTTCCGAACCGGGCTCGGGCGATATGGAATTCTGCAGACGCGCGAATCCGAGGCAAAGCCCGGCCCGATTGAGGTGCGTTATCGATTGCTGCAGGCAGAAACCAATGGTCCGGCCCTGGCTACCGATGTCGATCCGTTCGCCATTCGACCTGAACTCCGTTTTTTGTCCTGGCAAGACCAATGGCGTCTGGAGGGTCCGGTGGCGGCACGGCGGCCTGATGGCACCTCGGTTGGCCAGGAGCTGGATCGTTCGTGCTTAGGCGAGGTGCCGCCGAGCGGCCTCGACATCGGTCAGACGGAATTCGACAAGAAGACTCGATTTGTGCATCTGTGGTTTTCCCATCCGTTATTTGATGGGCTGAGTTTGCAGGAAGTGACACTGCTGGATACGAACAGTCAGCCGTTGGTGTTAGGGGCGGCGGGTTCGATGAGCGCGGGGCATCAAGGGCCATCGCCTCGAAATGGGAACCGCGGCTGGATTACTTACACGGTCAGCCCCGGAGTCGAGGGCCAAGTGCCCGAGCGAATTACGGTGCGGCTTCGATACACGTTTGGTCTGCCGAATTTGTCCCAGAAAATACCTGTCGATTTTAGCGGCGGGATGGCGTTGCCCGGCGGCGGCCAGTTGAATGGAGTCGGGCAGGATTCCAGTGGGCGCGCGTTTTTGGCGCTGGCTTGCGTGCGGCGTTATACGCGGACGAACCAGTTTTATGCCCGGGCCTTGAGCAGGGACGGCCGCCGGTTGAGTTGCGCATGCAAATCGATTAGCGGCGGCACCAAGGAAGACAGCGTGCTTGCGGAACGCCTCTTCTTCGACGCGCCCTTAAACGATATTGCCTATTTCACCCTGGGCACGCGCGATGTGGAAACGATGGAATGGACGAGTGTGTTGTTGCCGCCCCGGTGAGTAGTGGGTTGGGTTGTCCGGGATTGGCCATCGAAGCGCCATCTTCGCTCACTCGCCATGCGGGTTCGCCTCCCCGCTCTGCGGTTGCGGTGCCTGGGCTTCCGTCTGCTCTTGCCTCGGTGGGATGCTGAGACCCCCAAGGATAAATGCCCAGTGCCTGTCTGCCTGAGGCCGCGGCAATCAGCCGCGCGGAAGATCAAAGACGGGACTCTGAAGATGGCGGATGAAAGCTTCAGCGTAACCATGTCCGCTCTCGATGCCGCGCATGCGAGCTATGGTTTCCTGCAGCTTGTAATATTTTTCCGGGCTTTGGCTCGCATGGGCAAAGCAGGCGGTGCGCTTGCGCGGTTCCAGATCGGAGATGTCGAGATAATCCGTGGGCGAGAATTGCACGGTATCTTCGCCATTGGAAACTTCGTAGTAAA
>DATLUX010000091.1:0-18862 GCA_035577805.1 Verrucomicrobiia bacterium | reverse complement strand
GATCCGGGCCCGCATCAGCCCTACGTGCCAGTCATCGGAGGCCAAATCACCTTTCTGGCCATCTCCAATGTGCTCGACGGTTCGGCCACCTATCAAGCGACAGGTGCGGCCTGTGCCATCCTGCAAAACGACAGCCTCCCTTGCTCCGACACCATTCTTCTGGCCAATCAACCCACCAGCCCGATCGACGAGCTTTCCGGGAGTTTGACTCTGACAAACGGCGTCCTGCGCTTCGTTGGCGGCTTCGTTTTTGGACCCCTAACTCTGGTGGCGGGCGGCACCCTCAGCGGGGTGGCCAATATTACGGCCAGCGGCCCCCTGCAGCCCTGCTTGCAAATCGAGCGGACCCTCAACGAACATCGTGTGCGTTACAGTAGTGCCTTCCATGAATTCCGGCTGGAACGCACCGGGTCTTTGTCGGCGCCGGTTGTTTGGGAGCCAGCCGTGGCAAAAGCCGTCGTCGATGATGGGACCACCGTCACGGCCACGTTCCAAACGCTCACGGACAACATGGCCTTTTATCGGCTGGCCCTTAGCCCCTGATGCGCCAGTCTCATTATTGTTTGGAATGAGCGGAATCGAAGCGTTGCCTTATGAAGGATCAGCCACGAATTCCCAAATGATATCACGGACAGCCAATCCTACCATTACCTCAACCATCCCATGAAATTGTTCGCATTCATTAGCGTCCTCGCCTTGCTCTGTCCGCTGTTCGCCGCGGAGGATCCCAAGAAAGCCGCTGACCCGTTCGCAGGGGCGTTTTTTCCACCGGAGCTTGTGCTGATGGCGCGGGACCAGATCGCGTTGACTCAAGCACAGCAGGAAACCATCCGCATTCGCATGGAGAAGGCGCAGTCTCGGTCCGACGAACTGCGGGCGAAGCTGGATCGCGAAACCGCCGCGCTCTCGGCGCTGGCCAAACAGGAGCGCGTGGATGAGGCGAGGCTCCTCGCCCAGCTCGACAAAGTGATCGAGGTCGAGCGTGAGGTGAAGCATCTCCACGTGGGCCTCGCAGTGGCGATCAAGAATCTGCTGAAGCCAGAGCAACAGGCCAAGCTGCGCGAGTTCGCGAAGGGCGACGGCGCCCAACTCGGGGAGCACGTCCGCCAACGCCTCTCCGAAAAGGTTGAACGCGTCCAAGAAGGGGCGCAAAAGTGGGCGGCCAGCGGGCGCGATCCCTCGGACGTCCTCAGGACGATGGAAGAGAAGCTCAAGCCGCTCTTGGATTCGGGCAAGCTGATCGAAGCGGAGGCCGAACTGGATCGTTTGCTCGAACAACTCAAGCAGGATGCCAAGTGAATGAACTGCCCCGCGGTGGGAGTTCAAGATTCGCCAACGAACCTGGCTGGATCAGCGGGCTTCGGCGGTGGCCTCGGCCAGGGCGGCTTCCAGGGCTTGAACGGCCGCGGGGACGATCTTGCGCAAAGCTTCCAGACGTTCGTTCACTTGCCTGATCACGCCTTCGGCCCGCGCGCTTAACAGCCGTCGATACCAGGCCAGGAACTCCTGGTTCAACCGCGGCCCGAGTTCTGCCGGCACCACCGCCAGCGGTTGGTTCAAGGCGGCCTGACAGATCAATAGAGCCGCCTGATGCGAAGGATTGGCGGCGCCACCGATCCGTTGCCAGAGCGGCAAGGCCTCCGCAGACTTTCCGTTCAACAATAATGCCTGCGCCCGTTGTTCGAGGATCAGCGGGTGAGCCGGGAACAGATTGATGGCTTCCCCGGTCCAATCCGCCGCGAATTCGGCGAACTCGGGTTGGCTGAGCGCGACCTGGCCTCCGAATTGCCAGAGAACCACATTGGACGGATCTTTCGTGGCCAGTTGGTGGATGATTTTCAAGGCCTCGATCCCTTGGCCAGTGTCGGCCAGAAAGCGGGCATAATCGAAAGAGACGGCGCGGGATCCCGGGTCGTCCCGGAGGGCGGCGCTAAACGCCTGGTCGGCCGCCTGGTTCTGTTTCATCGCGGCCAGGCAAAGGGCCAGGCAATGATGAGGGCCGGCTTTCAGGATGTTCTTGTTCACGGGCGAAAGGACCGGTTCGTGGCGTTTGGTCAGGCATTGGCGCATCTGCTGAGCGCCTTCGGCGTACTGTTTTGATTCGATGCAAGCCAGTCCCAGCAACCAGTGCAGGGTGGCCGTAAGCCCGCCCTGGACGGCCAGCGGCGAGTGGAGGGCTCGTCCGATGGCCGCGTAATCCTTGACTGCCAGCAGATGAGTGCAGAGCTGCGTCAGCAAACTTTCGCGGAGTTCAGGGACCACCTGCTCCGGCGGTAAAGCCGAGAGAGCGCGGAACGCGGCCGAATATTGATCCAAGCCCTCGTGCAAATAACCGGCTCGAACCAACTCCAGCCCAAGGTTCATGAGCAGATTCGGTTCGTCCGGGAACTCTTCCAGGGCGCGTTGCAGCAGCTTGAGGTTGCGAGCCACCTTGTCGCGGCTGCGCACCAGCTCCTTAGTGTAACCATGATGCAGCAGGCGAATCGTTCCGAACTTGTTTTCCAAGCCCCATTCCGCCCGGCGCACTTCCACGCTGCTAAAGATCTGCTCGTGCACCCGCCCGACATAAAACAACCCGGGCGCGTTGCGGAACAAACGCGGCACATAACTCACGCCTTCCTCCTCGCGGCCTTCATCCACCATGGGCAACCGATAAGCCAGCACTTTCCGATCGCGTAAGGCCGCCTGCACAACTTCCGTCTGCTTGGGCAACAATTCCTCGTCCGCGTCCAGCATCAGCACCCAATCGCCGGTCACTCGTTCGAGCGCCGCATTGCGGGCGGCGCTGAAATCGTCGGTCCAATCCACCGACAGCACCTCGGCGCCAAAACGAGCCGCGATCTCGCGGGTGGCGTCGGTGGACCCGGTGTCGGCCACGACAATTTGGTGCGCTAGGCCGCGGATGGATTCCAGGCATGGCCCCAGAAATCGTTCTTCGTTTTTGGTGATCAGGAAGACGGACAGCCGCGGATTCTCCTGTGCAGCGCGCAACGCGGGCGGGAGTTCAGGCAACGGAACTTTCCTGGCCCCTTTGGGCGGCGGCTTTTTGAGGAATTGTCGGGCTGGTTTCCATTGCGGCGCCATTTGCCGGGCCTGCTCGGCCAGTTGGCGCGCGCGGGCAGAGTCCCCGGCTGCCTGACTGATCTCGGCCAGCAACAGATAAGCCTCGGGATGAAACGGACGCACCAGCAGAACTTGCACGGCGGCTTCCCAGGCGGCCGGCCAGTCGCCTTTGTCCGCGCGTTCGCGGGCTTCGTTGAGCTGACCCACCCGGGCCACGACCGGCAGCGCCAGGGGATTGATCGCCCGCTTTGCAGGCGGCGCCGAGGAGGGCGCCCGGCGGTTCGCAATTTCCCGCAGACGGTGGGCGGCGATTTGGGCGGCGCGTTCCCAGGTCCACTCGCGCCGCACTTGTTGGCTGGCCGCCTGACCTTTTTTGCGAGCGACGTCCGGATAGGCCGCCACCCATTTCATCCGCTCCGCCAATGATGCTGGGTCCGGCTCGAGCAACCAACCGTTTCGATGCAACTTCAGGCCGCCGACGCTGGGGCCGATCTCCTTGCGCAACGCCGGAATACGATAGGCGAATTCGTCCGTGGCGAAATCGTCGGTCGCGCCGCCGCCCGTGACGATGACGGGCAGGCCACAGGCCATGGCTTCGAGCACGGGCAAGCCGAAGCCTTCGCCGCGATACGGATGCACGAGGCAGTCGCAGGCTGTGTAAAGGCCTGGCAACGCTTCGGGCGCCAGGTCTTCGGTCAGGTACAGGATCTCGGGCGCGTCAGGGCGCTGTCGGGCTTCGAGGATGCGGGCTTCCAGGGTCTGGCCGGCATAGATGCTTTGCCCGCCAAAATCCTTAATCACCAGGCAGACGTCATCCGAGGCCGTAAAGTTGTCCAGGTACGCCTGCAGCAAGAGATCCGGCCCTTTGCGATGGATGGTGCCGCCCACAAACAGGAACTTGAATGTCTTTTTCGTCGCCAGTGCGAGCGGCGCGACCTCCGGATGAAATTGGTCCGGGTCGATGCCGTTGGGCACCACGTGGACCTTGGCGGGATCCACGCCGCTTTCCAGGTAAACCCGCCGGGCATACTCGCTGGGAGCCCAGACTTCATCGACCTCGGTCAGGCGCTGCGTCCAATCCTCCGGCAACACGCCATATTCCCAGGGTTGAATCAACACCCAGGCACCCGCGGCTGGCCGTTCCCAGTTGGGCGGCCAGGCATGACGAATCGTCACCTGCGCCTGCTGAGGCGCCGGAAAATGCAGCCGCCGCGCGGTCTCCAAAAATAATCGGTGCTTCGCCAACTCGGGGGGCAGGACGTTTTTGGCCACGCAGGTCACCTTGGTGCCCGGCCGCCTGGCCAATTGACGGCTCAATTCCCGATTCACATGCGAAAGGCTCCCCAAATCCAGAAATGAACCTTCCCACGTCACCTGCAAACTGGAACGCGTCTTCGCGCCGGAGGTGTTCGGCCGCGAACTGGTGGACCGCGCAGTCGCCGGAGGACAGGACGGTTTGGTCAGCTTTTCTTCGATGGCCTGGAGGCGCGCCGTGATCTGGCGGGTGACCGATTCCGTGCTGAAGTTTTCGAGCACAAACGCCCGCCCGGCGGCGCCTCGCGCAGTGGCTTCAGCGGGGTTGCGCTGCACCCGGCGCATCAATTCGCGCAAGTGGGAAACAGACGGCTCGGCCCAGCGCCCGGCCGCGTAAGGCCACTCGTGTAATTCCAAACGGCGCGCCGGGACCAACTCGCAATCGATCAGGTAACCGGTTCCTTCGTTGATCAGGTCCAGATGTCCGCCCCAGCCCGTGGCAATGACCGGCAAACCCATCCACAGCGCGCGATGGACAGTGCGATTCCACGACTCGCCGCGACTTGGGCATACCACCGCGTCGACGGCCCGGTACAGCCGCGGCAACGCTTCGGGTGGCAAATCGGCGACCAGCAATTCCACGCGCGGCCCTAGGCGTCCAACCAGATGCAGGCCGGTCAGTAGTTCATCGATTTGCTGTTGAATAATGGCTCGCGATTCAGTTTCCGACCGTTCGCCCACGCGCACATGCAAATAAAGACAGACATCTTCCTTGGCGGAGAATTCCGTCAGGTAAGCCGCCAATAAAGCATCCCATCCCTTCCGCGTGGACCATTCGAAGTGGGCCAAAAAATTAAGCGCCGCCCGGCCTGGCAACGGCCAGGGTTCCTGCGTTGCCGGATCAAACTGTTCCGACTCGAGCAGGGCCGGGATGACGAACAGTTTGTCCGGCTCGACGCCACTGGCCGCGAAGATGTCGGCGGTGGCCCGCGATGGCACCCAGAGTTCGTCCATCTGATTGCAGATGCGAACCGCCTCGCGCGGCAGGCGATCGGCTTCAAAACCGGTGCGCCCAATCTGGTAAGCGGCGCCTTGGACGTGATGCAAACGGCCGGGGGCCTGCAGAGAAATCCCGATGCCGCCGGTGACGAAATTGAATCCGGTCCGGCTGGCGGTCAGGGCCTTGCGGATGGGTTCGGGCAACGCGAGGTCACAGGCGTAGGTATACGGCTCGCTGACGTCCAAGGTCGTCAGGTCAATTTTGGCGCTCAGCGACAAGGCCAGGCCCCGAGCATCCTGCGCTAATTCGGAGAAATTCAGGAATGGCGCGGTCAGGCGAACGGGCAGCTTGGAAAGCGCGTCGCTCTGCGGTTGAAGTTGCGTTGGCACGGGGAAAATGGCCGCGCTGGTGGCCAGGGAAGACGGCCGCGGCGCGGGGCCGAACTCGATTGGATCCACCGCGGGCGGAAGGTCGACGCGGCGCGGATGGACGCGGCCCTCCCGTAAACTGGCACGAACCGCCGCCATTCGTTCGGGCGACAAGCCACGCAACAATTCAGATTCAGCCGGGGCCTTTGGTTGCAGCGAAAGCAGCAGCGCGCGATTTTCCCGGGCGACTTCGCAGGCCGGATCGATTTGCAGGGCCCGCTCGTAGCAGAGCAGGGCATAAGGCAACGCCTGCACGTAGTTGCTGAACCATGGCATGTGATGTTGCCAGGCCAAATTCCCCAGGGCCGTCCACGCCCGCGCCTGCGCAGACCGGTTGGCCGGGTCCACCCGGAAGAGTCGTTCGATGGGCATCGTGGTCCGATATTGGCCCAGGATCCGGTCGCCTTCGTTTTTGGTTTGCGCGGCCGACTTCCAACTCAGCCCATCGGGGTTCTGATAAAACAGACTCAACGGTTGCGGCACATGGACGGCACGCAACCCGGCTTGGACGAAACGAAAGAGGAATTCGTAGTCGCCCGGCGCCGTGTACGTCGGGTCGAACACCCCAATTTTGTCGAAGACGGTGCGGCGCCACATGGGATGGCAACCGGTCAGGCAATACAGCATGACCGTCGCCGGATGATACGGCGGATGGACCACCTGCCGCAGGATATGCGGTTGGGCGAAGGTATCGTTCGGGACCGTGGAGGTGTAGTAATCGCCGTAGGCCAGATCCGCTTCCGGATGTTCCTCCAAGGCGGCGGCCAGCAACTCAAGCGCATCCGGCCGATGCGCGTCATCCGCGTTGGCGTTGGCAATGTAACGCCCGCGCGCCAGCCCGATCGCTCGGTTCCACGCCGCATAGAGAGTTTCCCGCTCCGTTCGATGATAGAGGATGTTGGAGTGGCGCCGCCCAAATTCCTCGGCGATGGCGCGCTCATTTTCCGGGGAACCGCTGTCGATGATGAGCACTTCCAGCTCAGGAAAGATCGTTTGTGCCACCAGATCTTCCAGGCACTTGCGCAGGTAACGCTCGGCCGCGTACACGGAAACAATCACCGAAACCAAAGGCTGTTGAGCCTCGGCGCGGCGGCGCCGGCTCGCGGGCTTGGGCGCGGCTTGGACCACCTTCGCGGCGGGCCCGGCACTGGCCTCGGGCGCGCCTGCGCATGGGTTAAGCGCAGCCTGGGCCTGATCTTGAGCCGCTGGGGTTGCCCTGATTTTGGCTCGCACGATGGCCAGATTCTCCGCCGCCAAAGCGTGATTCGGATGAACCGCCAGGATCGCCTCGAACGCCGTCGCGGCTGACGCCAGGTCCCCGAGCTCAAACAAACATTTGCCGAGCGACAATCTGGCCTCCGGATCATCCGGGCTCAGTCGGAGCAGTTCGTGATAGAGCTTGGCGGCGTACGCGTATAAGCCTTGCTGGAGATTCAAGCCGGCCAGCAAACGCAATGCCCCGGGGTGCCCCGGCTGTAGCTCCAAGGCCCGCCCGATCGCGGCTTCGAATTCCTCGAGTTTCCCGAGTCGCTGGCAAATCGACCCGAGCAACACGTGAGTCAGGGCGTCTGGGGGTTCCTGAGCGGCGGCCCGGGTCAGACTTTCATAAGCGCCGGGCAAGTCATTGGTCTGGCTCTGCAAATTGGCCAACGCCAGCAGCAGTTCCCGACGATCCGGTTCAAGATCCAATGCGCGTTCCAACCATTCCAGCGCTCCGGACAGCTGGCCGGAGGTAAATTGTTGTTCGGCCTCTTCCAGGCACGCCTGCGTGGCGGGCCGCAGGGGCCACTGCGACAGGGCGACGCCCCCGGCGGGCGGCCGGCTGGCTGACGTTTCCGGCCCGCTGCTGCGGTCGGCCGCCGAAGCCTGGGCCGACGCGCCGCCAGAGGTGGCGGAGGTGGAGGGCGTGGTGACCTGGGCGACTTCGCGCCAGACCGCGAAGGGGCTGGAGTTGGGGCCGGAGGCGTTGCCCTGGCCCTCGATCTGCCGCAGGACCGCGGCCATCGTTCTGGTCGATAACCCGAAGAATTTCTGCGCGTGCTCACGCCAATCGGCAGGGACCCGCATGGGGTCCAGCGGATTGGACCGTAACGCCGTGGCGAGCTCCTCCCGCGGATAACCGAGTTGGTTGAGGACAGACTCGTCAAGAGACGCCAGGTAACTTTCCGCCAGCAGACGCCGCCGGGGAGTTGCCATTTGTTCGAGCCATTTTTCTTTGCTGGCGAGGACCGGGCGGGAATATTGATCGATGCCCACGTTATCCCCCATGCGCCCTTTGGGCTTGGGAGAGTTGCCGTATTCGATCATCGCGGGATCGAAAGGCAATTCCAGGCGCCCACAAAGATCCCGAACGTTCCTCTCGGGATCCTCCACGAAGGTCTCGTAGCGAATGACGATCCCATTCGGCCCGAAGTCTTCCAGGGCGCGGGCAATCAGACCCGGGGCTTGGAGCAGATCGGCCCGATATGAATCCAGACGAGACCAATCCTCCTTAATCCAGGAGGTAAGGATGGAGGACAGGATGGCGATTGGATTCCGCAGCAGCAGGATAAACTTTGCCTGCGGAAAGGTGCGTCGCAGTTCGCCGCAGATGTGATAATAGCGTGGGGTCTTATCGAGGAAACATTGGCGGCCGCTGGGCTGAAGGGCCCGGTTGTAGAGTGACAAACCCATCGTTCGCACCGCGTCGAGGTAAGCTTGTTCGCCGCCTTCCAGGTTCTCGCAGAAATCCTTCAGCGCTGCCCGGGCCCAGTCTTCATTGTATTCGGCGGTGTGCCCCTTTTCCCGCAGGGCATAGAGCGGATGCAGCATGATCCAGGGCTCGGCCGTGGCAAAGACCGCCGGGTGTCCGGCCAGAATCCGCTGCAGCAGAGTGGACCCCGCGCGTGGTTGCGAGATGACGAAGATTAGGTTTTCACCGTGAGGTCCAATCATGGGGCGTCTGGAGTTGGGAGGTTCGAGGCGGGACGAGACGAAAGGGATGCCGCTGGGGGGCGCGGGGCGCACTGCCGGGCCAGCGCAAGGAGCGGCGTGCGCAATTCGCCCGCTGCTAGTCTTGCGCGTTCGGCCCCGCACAACCGCTCACGATGACTCTGCGCATTCCGGCCATCCCGCATCCTGGCGGGTATATTTCTCACATCCATGAGATCCGGCCGCCAAGCCATGCTGCGCGGCCACCGGCGACTGAGCAACGGGGGTGCCATCGCGCCGGCCGACACCCAACCCGCTGCCGGGCAGGGGCGTCGACCGACAGCCCGTTTTGGGGGCTTCCCGGTCATAATTACCGGGACTGCCAGACCTGCCGTATCCCAGCGGCAAAAGTTGCCCCGGTGGAAAACTCCTCTGGTAGGTGAGCCGACGGAGGATCTGATCGAATGGGGAATGCGGAACGCAGAATGCGGAATGGCGAATGTCCGGGTTCATGGTCCCAATGCTGGAGAAAATGTTCTCTCTGGGAGCAGTGTTCCAAATGCACCCGGGTCCCAATGGGCGTTATTTATCCGAATGCGGTCCAAACTCCAAATGCTGGCTTGCTTGCGGGCGGCTTTTGAACTAGTGAGATTGGAAGGTCACCCACTCAGTTCTCATTCTTGCTGTATGAAAGGGCCGCTTTCATTTCTCGCTTTTCTCGTTCTAGGTACTTGGACTGCCTTTGGACAGGGCTTGGTCGATTTCCGCAACGAAGGGCTCCCGTTTCCCACGGTGGCGGACCGCAAAGTCTATGCAGGACCTAATAATCCGTTGACGGGCGTTAATTTTGTGGCTGGGCTTTGGTACCTGCCTGGAGCCGATCGGGGTGGCGAGATCTTCTCTGTGGGCAATCAAGCCGGTCGCACCTTCAATTTCCGACCGCCGACGACCAGGACGCCCGGCACTTGGGTGGTGGCGGCGCGCGTCAGTCCATTGTTTGTAATTTAGTTTTTGCAGGATGCACTCAGAGCAAAACGGACACATCATTGCATTGAATCTATGAAGACATCGCTTTTGCTTTTGCTGCTCACCTCTGCAGTTTGGAATGCTCTCGGCCAGGGCCTGGTCGATTTCCGCAACGGGGGCATCACCTTTCCAACGGACGCCGATAGGCGAGTCTATTGGTTTGGTGGTCCATTGGTTGGGGTCACCTATGTGGCCGGACTCTGGTACTTGGAAGGGGCCGATCGCGGCGCCCAAATTGCTACCGCATCGCAGGCGGGGGGACGAACCTTCGCCTTCCGACCGCCCGGCACACAATTGCCTGGTTATTGGGTTCCCCCCGCTGGAGTAAGTCCCCTGTTCGTTTTGGATGGGGTGGCGGTTGGCGGGAGCGCCACATTGCAAGTGCGGGTTTGGGACAGCGCGAAGTTTGCGACCTGGGACCAAGCGGTGGCCGGCGGTGAATTCACGGCCTCGGCGCCATTTAATTACACCGTCCCGCCTCCAGGTTCGCCGCCGGATAAGTATTACATGGATAACCTGCGCGCGTGGGCCGTTCCGGAACCATCCACGTGGGCGCTGGCAGCCTTGGGTGCATCCGCGCTTTGGTGGTGGCGCAGAAAACATTCGACTCGAGGTTGATTCTTTCGGGCATGCGCGCACCCAGGTTCATTTGATTCAAGAGAGGCCATTTTAGTTTGTGCAGGATGCATTCAGAGCGAAGCGGACTGCTAGATTGACCCTATGAAGACGTCGCTTTTGTTTTTGCTTCTTGCCGCTGTAACTTGGAACGCGCTCGGCCAGGGCCTGGTCGATTTCCGCAACGGGGGCATCACCTTTCCGACGGATGCTGATCGCAGAGTGTATTCGTTCGCAGTGGGATCTTTTGGAGTGCCCTTGACCGGTGTCAATTATGTGGCGGGGCTTTATTATCTGCCGGGGGCAGATCGCGGTGGCCAGATCGGTCTGGCGAGCCAAGCCGGGCGAACCTTCACTTTTCGTCCTCCGGGCACCCTTTTGCCGGGGACGTGGTTTGTGCCGATTGGCGTTAGTCCGATGTTTGCTTTGGATGGAGTTGCGGTACGCGGGAGCGCTACTTTGCAGGTGCGGGTCTGGGACGGCGTTAAGTACGGCTCTTTTGAGCAAGCCGTAGCCTCAGGGGGAGAATTCAGCATGTCGGCGCCGTTCAACTATACGGTGCCCGCTGCGGGTTCCGCGCCGGACAAATATTACATGGATAACCTGCGCGCCTGGGCCGTCATTCCGGAACCGTCCACCTGGACCATGGCCGCGCTGGTTGGAGCGACGCTGGTCGTGGTAGCCAGGCGGAACGGCCGAAAACAGCGCTCGGCCTGAGCAGCCTCGATTTCGGATCGCGCGGAGGTCCCGATACACGCGGCTGAAGAAAGGTTCAGTTCGATCGGAGCAAACTTTGGGCGGGTCGGACCAGAAAGTTGGCCGGGCCGAGCAGAATTGTGCTCAACCTGACCAGAACTGTGCTCGATCGGCGATTTCCGGTTAAACGCCCTTCTCGCGGGCGTAAACCCAGTATCCCAGTTATTGGAATCCCAACGCTGCCTCCAAAAGCGCGTCCAGCGAGAAGGTCCAAAACTCTTGCGCATTTTGTTATTTACTTCGCCCCAGGACCTGATATTGGCTTAGGCGTCCCACGAAGAAACAGCAGACGCCTCAATTCGGCAACGAACGATCATGAGTCGTCGTCTGTCTTGGGTGCCGCTCGTTTCCTGGGCGGGACAGCCTAACTGCGAAAGGAACCAGTTATGAACGCCAGTAACTCGAAAATCATTTCCAACCGACTCGTTTCACACTCGCCGAGATTCGTCCTGATGCCGGTCGTCCTGGCGTTCATGATGATCTTGATCTTAAGCCTGAGTTGTGTCCGGGTATCAGGCCAAATCTCTCAGGTGGTTTTCGCCGATGATTTCTCCGCCAATACGATCGATCCCGGCAAGTATCAGCCCGACGCGCCCTTCTTCGAAGGCGGCCTGGGCGATATCCACGCCGAAGCCGGCAACGGCGTGCTGAGATTTGTCGGCACGACCTCCCAACAATGGTGGTCGGGCGGGACCCTTCGCATCGTTCCCACTTTCAACGCCACCGAACAGGCGAATCTCTCGGTCTCGATCGATCGGGTGGCCGAACAAGGCATCGGGTCGGCTTCTCGCAGCGCGTTGTGGATCCTGGACGAGACCCAGACTAAGTACGTGCTGTTTGCCGATGTGCGCGGGGAAGG
The DNA here is from genome assembly GCA_035577805.1 of Verrucomicrobiia bacterium. Lineage (GTDB taxonomy): Bacteria > Verrucomicrobiota > Verrucomicrobiia > Limisphaerales > JADJPG01 > DATLUX01. Next base: position 6,951 of record DATLUX010000091.1, on the reverse strand, counting down.
CGGCTGGCATTACAACCGCAAGATCGGTGAAGACGGCGATGTGCCCACCGGCAGCGGCACTGACATTGCCGCCTTCAACGGCGGCACCTTCGACGATGGCGGGTTGCATCGGATGAAAGTTGTCGCCGACGGCAAGACCGTGAAGTTGTATTTGGACAATCAGTTTGGCACGGAGGTGAAATTCCCCTTCCCCAAAGTGGTGGTTCAGATTGGCAGCTATGCCCGCGCCAACAACGACACAGCCGATACCACTTTTGACAACCTGAGCATTGAGGTCCTGCGGCAAACTGAGGTGGTTTTCTCCGATGACTTTTCTTCGAACACAATTGATCCGGGCAAATATCAGCCGGACGCGCCCTTCTTCGAGGGCGGCCTGGGCGATATCCACGCGGAAGCGGGCAATGGCGTGATAAAATTCGTGGGCACGACCTCACAACAATGGTGGTCAGGAGGGACCTTGCGGGTGGTGCCGACTTTTAATGCCACGGAGGAAACCATTGTTGCTGCGAGCATCGATCGGGTGGCGGAACAGGGCGTGGGCAGCGCTTCCCGAAGCGCCTTGTGGATCCTGGACGAAACGAAAACCAAATATGTCCTCTTCGCAGATGTGCGAGGCGAAGGCGGTTGGCATTATAATCGCAAGATCGGAGAGGACGGGGATGTGCCCACCGGCAGCGGTACCGACATCGCGGCCTTCAATGGCGGCAACTTTGATGACGGCGGATTGCATCGGATGAAGCTGGTGGCCAATGGCCAGACCGTGAAGCTATACCTGGACGACATTTTTGGCGTCGAAGTGAAGTTCCCATTCAGCCGCGTGGTCTTTGAATTCGGGAGTTATGCGCGGGCCAACAATGACACGGCCGACACCACCTTCGACAATTTCAAGGTCGAAACAACCACCGTGCTGGAGAACGTGGTTTTCTCGGACAACTTCGATTCCAACACGATCGATCCCAACCTTTATAAGCCCGACGCGCCTTTCTTCGAAGGCGGTCAGGGCGATATTCATGCCGAAGCCGGCAACGGCGTGGTCCGGTTTGTCGGCACCGTTGCCCAACAATGGTGGGCCGGAGCGACCCTGCGCTTGGACCGCGTCTTTACCGCCTCCGATGAATCCACCATCACCCTCACCATCGATCGCGTGGCCGAGCAAGGCCTCGGCAGCGCCTCCCGAAGCGCCCTCTGGATCCTCGACCAGACGCAGACCAAATACGTGCTGTTCGCCGATGTCCGCGGGGAGGGCGGCTGGCGCTACAACCGGAAGATCGGGGAGGACGGGGATGTGCCCACCGGCAGCGGCACCGATATCGCCGCCTTCAATGGCGGCACCTTCGATGACGGGGGCCTGCACAAGATGAAGATGGTGGCCGACGGCAAAACCGTGAAACTGTTCCTGGACGATCAATTCGGGACGGAAGTGAAGTTCCCCTTTACGCGCGTGATCTTCCATTTCGGCAGTTACGCTCGGGCCAACAACGACACCGCCGATACGACCTGGGATAATCTGAAGATTGTTGCCACGGGCGCCGCGAGTTTCGTTCCCACGGTGACCAGCGTGCGCACCGGGCAATTGAGTGAGAACCTCACCCTGCGGATCGCGGAGGGGTTGAATGCTGCCCGGCCCATCCAAGTGCGCGTCGTCAGCGCCAGTCCCACCATCGCCATTCCTGAAGGCGGGGTGAACGGCGCGCTCGACGTGACCTTCCCGGCCGGCGGCGCCAATACCGCCAGCTTCCGCGCGCGCGGCGTGGCCCCTGGCAGCGCGCAATTCACCGTGCAAGGCGGCCTGCCCGGCGCAAACCAGTTGACCGTGGTGGTGGACAATGGCGCAAGTGTGTTGACCACCGACGACTTTGAAGGGGCCACGATCGATGCCAATAAATGGCAGGTTTCAACGCGGCCCTTCGAGGTGGGCACCGGCACCTTCTTCGTCGATCAGGTGAATGGGATGTTGAAGATCAGCGGTTCGACCGATAGCCCGTACTGGGCGGGCGCTTCGCTGATGTCCAAAGCGGCCTATACCGCCACCAAGGACTTCAATCTGGTGGTGGAAGTGGACCGCGTCCTTCTGGATCCCACCCGGGTCGACCAGGGCATCGGCATCGTGCGTTCGGGCGTTTACCTCACTTCAGCCGATCACTCGCAATATTTCCTTTTCTCCCACGATTACGGCGAGAACGGGTGGACGGTGAACGTTGCTCCCGGCTCCACCGCCACCGGCGGGGGAACGACCATCCCGGCCTTTAGCAACAGCGACGATGCGTTCCCGCATCGGATGAAGCTCGTGTTCGATGGCGAAGGCGTGGATGTTTACCTGGATGATGTCCGCGGCACGCGCGTGCCGTTCGTCATGAGCGCTGGTATTTATGTGGAATTGGCTGCTTATGCGCGTGATACGGGCGACGCGGTGGATGCCCAATTCGACAACCTGAAAATCAGCCATGCCTTGCCCTGCGCCTCCGTTGCTCCGGCCAGCGGCGTTTCCATCACCGCCATTGGCTCGGCTCAGGCCACGGTGACCATACCGCGGTTGCTGAATGATCTCGCGCCTGTGGCGGTCACCGTCACCAGCCGGGACAAGACCGTCGCTGTGCCCAACGGAGTTGCTGGCGGCTCCGTGGTCCTGAACTTCGCCGCCGGGGCGCCCAATTCGCAAACGTTCATCGTCACTCCCGTGAATCTTGGCGCGACGGCCTTCGACATCTCCACCAGCCCGCAGAATTGTGTCGCTGGCTCCTTGCCAATCGAAGTGGTGGCTCCGCCGTTGGTTCTGATCTCAGATAGCTTCTCCGGCGCTGCCATCGATGACACGATTTGGCGCCGCGACGAGACTCCCTTCATCGGCGGTGCCTTCCGGCCTGCGCCGGACTCGGACATCACGCTCGTGAACGGTGAGGTGAAGATCCAGGTGACAGCCGACGCAGCCAGTTGGCCCGGCTTAGCGCTCCTGACGGTCAACACATTCTCCGCCGGGCCCACCACCCCGCTCACCTTTGAGATCGATCGGGTCTTGCTGGACTTTGTGCTCGTGACCGGCACCGGCGCCCGCCAGCGCGCCGGCATCTGGATCAAAGACGCCAACGGCAATTACGTGCTGTTTGCGGATCATCAAGCTCACGACGGCAATAACTTCGGCTGGCGCGTGAATACAATGACCGGCGATCCAGCCACCGACCATCCGACCGATGACGGCATTAACATCACTGCCTTCGACGGCGGCGGCTACGATGATTCCGGTCTTCATCGCATGAAGCTGGAGGCCAATGGCCAGACCGTGAAGCTTTATCTGGACGGCGCATTCGGCCTGGAAGTGCCCTTCCCGTTCTCGGACGGGTTGACGGTTGGTTTCGGCGCTTACGTGGGCGCGGCCACCGATGTAGTGAAGGCGAACTTCGACAACGCACTCCTGACCGGTAACGCTGGTTCTTACCTCAGAGCTTCGCGGCAGGGAGCGAATGTCGTGATCTCCTGGAGCGGCGCCGGTGTGTTGGAATCTACGACCGCGCTTCAGCCGTCCAGCTGGCAGAGTGTCGTGCCCCCGCCCGTGGGCAACACCCTCACCGTCCCGATCGCCGGCAGTGCCGGGAAGTTTTACCGCCTCCGGCAGTAAGCAGCAGCAGCCAACGTTGGCGAGGGCGCTGGCTTCGGCCGGCGCCCGCGTCAACGGCCATCCAACGGCTGGAACGCGCACTTTGCGCCCCTTCACACCCCTCACCGTTCGACAGGCCCAGTGGTAGCCCCTGAAGTTTGGACATTTTGGCGCGATTCCAACCGTCGTTCGATTCAAGTCGATTGCTCATTGCTCATTGCTCATTGCTCATTGCTCATTGCTCTTTGGGAGGTATTGGGATTGGTAGCAGCGGCAAGATCGGTGCGGGTTGCCAGCGTTTTGAGAGAGCGTCCGAGCATCTTGCGTAGCTCAATCGATTCCTCCAACAGGGGCTCGACCTGTGAGCAATGAGCAATGAGCAATTATGAGCAATGAGCAATCGGGCATGGCGATGCAGCGGACACGTTCAAAGCGACACAATGTCCAAACTCCAGGGTTTGGCTTCGCCAAACCAAGCGCGAATCCGCCTTCTCAAGTATGAGTCCGGTTGGGCAGCGCGGCACCCGGAGGTGCCGGAATATTGCCGACAAGCGGCGGTTGCTCCGGCGGTCAATTTCACGACGCATTTTCCTTCACCCGCCTTGCCCGCGCCCGATAACCTCGGCGGCAGTGTCTTTTGGGCCGCATCGGTGTTGTCGTGTTTTGATCACGTGGATCATTCTGGGGACGGCTGTTGATTTAGCGGCGGAGCTGGCTTGGCAAACGCGTCCGGGTTATCGGTTGGCTCCCTTGCCTGGCCCTCGCGGGCAGAAGGCGGGCTTCACTCTGGTGCAACCGACTGCGAGTGGAATCCACTTTACGAATTGGCTGGCGGAGCAACGCTCGATCACCAACCAGATTTTCCTGAACGGTTCGGGCGTGGCGGCAGGCGATTTCGATGGAGACGGTCGCTGCGATCTTTACTTCTGCGGGCTGGATTCGCCCAATGCTCTTTACCGGAACCTGGGAAATTTCCAGTTTGAAGACGTGACGGCGCGTGCTGGGGTGGCCTGTGGCGATCAGGCGTCGACCGGCGCAACTTTCGCGGACGTGGATGGGGATGGAGATTTGGATCTGTTGGTGAATGGCATTGGACGCGGGACGCGGCTGTTTCTGAATGATGGGGCGGGCGTCTTCCACGAAGCAACCGACCAAGCCGGCCTGCGTCACTCGGGCGGGGCAACTTCCCTCACCCTGGCGGACGTCGACGGCGACGGCTGGCTGGATCTTTACGTGGTGAATTATCGGAATGACACCATGCGCGATCTGCCGGAGATCCGGTTTAGTGTGGCGACGAGCAACGGGGTTTACCAACTGTTGTCGGTGAACGATCAGCCGGTTCAATCCCCGGAATTATTGGGCCGCTACACTTTTGATCAGGGGCGGAACGTGTTGGAGAATGGCCAGGCTGACATTCTCTTTCGCAACCTGGGCGGGGGCCGCTTCACCCCGGTCAGCTGGACCAACGGCGCGTTCCTCGACGAACAAGGTCTGCCGGCACGCGTCCCTTTCGATTGGGGCTTGTCCGCCATGTTTCGCGATCTGAACGATGATGGCGCTCCGGACCTGTATGTCTGCAACGACTTCCAATCACCCGATCGCATCTGGCTCAATGATGGCCATGGCCGTTTCCGTGCCCTGCCGCGCCTGGCCATCCGCCAGACCAGCCTCTTCTCGATGGGCGTGGACGTTGCCGATCTGGACCGCGACGGGTATCTGGACATTTTTGTGGCGGATATGCTCAGCCGCCGGCATGAGCAACGGCAGGTGCAAGTGATGGATCCCATGGCCTTCGCTCAGGCCCGCAGTCTGGCCAGTGACCGCCCGCAATTCTCCCGCAACACCTTGTTCCGAAATCGAGGTGACGGCACTTATGCGGAGATTGCTCAACTCGCGGGCGTGGACGCGTCCGATTGGTCCTGGTGCCCGGTCTTCCTGGATGTAGACCTCGATGGCTACGAGGATCTCCTGATCACAACCGGACATTGGCGCGATGCTCAGCACGCCGATATCGCCCGTGAACTGGATGAAGCCAAACGACAAAAACGATTGACGCCTCTCGAAGAACTCCAGCTTCGCCGGCGATTTCCACGTTTGTTGACTCCCAATGTTCTCTTTCGGAACCGTGGTGATTGGACTTTTGAGGAGGTCGGTTCAGCCTGGGGTTTTGATGCCCGTGCCATTTCCCATGGGTTGGCCTTGGCGGACCTGGATGACGACGGGGATTTGGATGTTGTAATCAATTGCCTCAACGCGGGGCCGCTGCTTTATCGCAACGAGGGCACCCGGGCTCGTGTGGCGGTCCGGTTGCGGGGCCGGCCCCCCAACACCCAAGGTGTCGGCGCGCGGATTGACGTTCGCACGTCGGGCTTGCCCAGGCAACGCAGCGAGATCATCAGCGGCGGACGTTACTTGTCCGGAGACCAGTGCCTGCGCACGTTCGCCGCCGGCACGCCAACCAATCGGATGAGAATCGAGATCACCTGGCGCAGCGGCCGGCATAGCCTGATTGCGGACGGACCGGCCGATTGCGTCTATGAGTTCGAAGAACCCAGCGCAGATTCGCTTTCGTCCGAAACGCGTGAGACTCAGCCAAGCGCCGAACCGCGTCCATCGGCTTTCGAGGATGCGAGCAGTCTCCTCGCTCATCACCACGTGGATGAGCCCTTTGATGATTTTGCCCGGCAACCGTTGTTAGCTCGCCGCTTCAGTCAACTCGGACCGGGCATCAGCTGGATCGATTTCAACGGAGACGGCTACGATGATTTGTTCGTGGGAACGGGCCGGGCCGGGCGGCTGGCGGTGTTCCGCAACGATGCCCGCGGCCATTTCGTCCGCCAGAAAGCCAAATTTCTGGAAACGCCCGCCGATCGTGATCTCACCACGGTGCTGGGCTGGCGTTCTTCTCCGACCGACTTGTCATTGCTCATTGGTCTTTCCAACTATGAAGGCGAGCCCGGCCTGGCCCCGGCCCTTCGCCAATTCTCCGTCACCACCGGCCTGGCCGATGAAAACCTTCTACCGTCCACGTCCGCGACCGGTCCGTTGGCTCTGGGAGATATCGACGGGGACGGTGACCTGGATTTGTTCATCGGCGGTCGAATCAATCCAGGTCGTTATCCTGAACCGGCTCGTTCCGCTTTGTTACGCTGCGATCGAGGGACGCTGCGGTTTGATGCGCCGGCCAGCCGTGTCCTGACCAATCTTGGTCTCGTGACCAGCGCGATCTTTACGGACCTAACTGGAGACGGAACACCGGAGTTAGTCCTGGCGGTTGAGTGGGGGGCGTTACGCATCTTTCGGTGGCGCCAGGGCTCTTTGGAGGCGTGGAACGCACCGCTGCAGTGGACGACTGCTGG
>DATLUX010000090.1:0-3217 GCA_035577805.1 Verrucomicrobiia bacterium | reverse complement strand
GGTAATCGATGATGGCGAGGTGGCTTTCTGCGTAGCCGGTTGTCGCCGGGATGGTGAACCGTTTGGTGATGTGATAGGCCAGCCCGCAGGGATGGCCGACCATTGGCAGAATTTCCTTTGCTGTCTTGCCGTGGGCTTGCCAGCTTTCCTCACGGATGGCCCACAGCGCTTCATTGAAAAGCTGCGAGTCACCGTGCCCGATGTCCAACTCCGGATCTTCCTTCACGAAGAAGTCGAAGTCGATGGACAGAATGAGTTTGGTCATGGTGCCTTAATCAGATCGCTCTCCTCCAACTGATAACCGAACGCTCGCTTGCCAAGCTTCAGCTCGTACACTCCATCGCTGAGTACAACCTTGGCAACGGTGAACGGCTTACCGTCCACGATTGCTGCGTAGAACGCGTCGTAAGCCGCACCGCTCAGGCTTCGATCGGCCAAGTCCTGGCGCATGTCGGAGTCCAAGTCCGACAGCTTTTCTGGATTGATGAGGACCGAGTCTCCGACTTTGAATTTTGGATTCATGTGATTGTCCTGATGTGGAACCAGCCTTCGAACGACTTGGTTGCGTTTCGACTTACAGTAGCCATTGGCTCGCCGATGCGGTCAGCAAAACGATGGGCCTTCTCAGCCCACCGATAGAACTCGCGCACCCAGTATTTCCAGCGGCGTGAGCCACGGGGTAACAAGTAGGAGTTGTGGCCAGCAACCTCCGCCTTGCCAATGGCTCTGCACCATTGGTGGCGGAGGCGTGGAGCGCCAAGGTTTAGGCCGCTCATTATGCCAGCTTGCGCACGCCTTGCTGCATTGCGCTCTTGACCGTGGTGTCTTCGGATGCGCGGCGCGCCCTGCCCTGCGCCCAGCCCCGGAGGGCTTCGATGTTCGCCGCCATCGTCTTGCTCAGGGGCACTGTGTTGCGCACCGCTTCGATGAGGTGGCGCTCTTCCAATGCCGTCTCTTCGTAGAACGCGGAGTAGAGCGCTTCAGTGACGCACGACTCGATCTCTGCCCCGGTGAATCCATCCGTGCGGCTGGACAATTCTTCCACGTTGAACTCGTCGGCCTTGCGGTCCCGCTTGTTCAGGTGAACAGCCCAGATCTCGGCGCGCTCTTCCTGCGTGGGCAGGTCAGCGAAGAACAACTCATCGAACCGGCCCTTCCTGAGAAACTCAGGCGGGAGCTGGCTGATGTCGTTCGCCGTGGCAAACACGAACACCGGAGCTTTCTTCTCCTGCATCCAGTTGAGGAACGTGCCGAACACACGGGCGCTAGTGCCGCCGTCCGTGGATCCGGAGGACTTGGAACCGCTGAACCCCTTCTCGATCTCGTCCACCCACAGGACGCACGGGGCGACAGCCTCCGCCGTCTGGATTGCAATCCGCATGTTCGCTTCCGACTCGCCGACCATCGATCCGAAGATCCGGCCAGCGTCCAGCTTGAGCAGCGGGACTTCGAGGATGGATGCGGTGACCGTGGCAGTCAGCGACTTGCCGGATCCAGGGATGCCGACAATCAACACGCCCTTGGGAATCGGCAGGCCGTACTCCTTGGCCTTTTTGGTGAACGCCAGCTTCCGTTTGCTGAGCCAGTTCTTCAGGATGGCCAACCCACCGATGTCCTTGATCGTCTTGAGCGTCTCGAAGATCTCGAGCACGCCGTTCTTCTTCACCGTTGCCGCCTTTTCCCTGGCAACGATGTCGTGGTTCAGATCCTGGCACTCGACCACGGACAGGGCGAACGCGTCGCTGGCCTCAGTGGTGGTGAGACCACTGGCAGCATCGATCAGCTTCTCCATCTTCCCGTTGTCGGGCACGTCCAGGCCCGCCGCCTTGGAGATCCCTTCCGCGGTGAGGCGGAGGAGATCACGACCGGGCAGCTTGAACTCGATGACCGACACTTCCTTCTCCAATTCGAGAGGGAGGGAGATACGGCAACCGACCATGATGAGGCAGCGGTTCGCTGTCTGTGCGTTTGCGAGCACGTCCTTGACCTTGCGGACCAACACCGGGTTTGGTTCGCGCGGATTCAGGAACATGTGGAAGTCGCGGCAGATGAGGATGCTCTTCTGCGGCAGCTTCTCAAACGCGCCCAGCATGGCGAGCGGATCCTCGGTCTCGCTGATTGCCATCGGCTTCTCGTCCGACACGCAGATCACGCCGTCCGTAACGCTCCAGACATAGACGTTCCATTCCAGTTCGGAAGCGATGCCTTTCAGCTCCTTCTCGACCCTGACTTCCTCGTAACTCTGCACCATGATCCCCCCCTTGCCGGAGCGGATGTAAGCCATGAGCGGGTGCATAGGCTGCTTACTTGAGGTGGAACTTGCGCTGTCCGAGTTCCCTACTGTTGATTTCTTTTTTGGTGGCATGTTTTGTGATGAGTGGTTGTGTTGTTATCGGTACCGTGGCTGTGTAGTCGTGGTGACTTAGTGCTTCTGAATCTGCCGTGCCCATATCAATGGCGCGGGTGTGTCTGCATGAACGGCTACCGTCTGCCGCTACGCGGCGAGTCCATCCTTTACATTCACAACTGGTGGTTCCGTCTGAGTAAAGCAAGGTCTGGTATTTCCCACTTCCTGAACTGGAAGCGAAGACCCACGCCTTGCTGACTGCTTTGCTCATTCAAGGTTGAGTGCCTGAAGCGGTGTGAAACCGTACTTGTAGATGCGTTGATAAACGGTCGGCTTCTTTAACCCTAGAAGCTCACACCATTCGGCAATGCACTTGGTCTCTCCGTTGTAGGTCACGTTGATGTTGTTTGTTCTGTTTCTCGCTTGCTGGTGCCACGTTGCCCATCGGCAATTCCCAGGCTCGTATCCCAAGTCATTCCTAATTCTGTCGATTGTTAAACCAGGTGGCCTCTCTCCCATGTCTTCAAGGAAGTTTGGGAAAGAAAGCCACCTATCACAGACTGGAATTGGAACACCAGCGAAGTGGGCTGACTGGTGCCACTCTGGATCCTTGGCGCGTTGGAGCATTATGTACCAGACGTGGTAAGTGCGCGAGCACGGATGCTTGTTTGGCCCTCGGGTATTGGCTGCATGTCCGTGCTTGTAGTTCATCGCGTCAGGCACTGGCTATTTGTTTTGACATAACCGTCTTTCTTCAACGTGGAGAGGAGCCAGTTCATGGCCGGGATCTCCGGCCGATAGATGACGCCCTCTGGCATCTCCCATTGATTTGCCCACAGGAACTTTGGCGGCGTGGCTTGCGTCCACACC
>DATLUX010000089.1:0-3087 GCA_035577805.1 Verrucomicrobiia bacterium | reverse complement strand
CGAATCGAAGTTTTGATCGACGTAATCGTTGCCGTTCGGATCTTTCCGATAGTGCCGTCCGCCAACGCCCTGCGCTTTGACCGGCCAGGCGCCCTTCATCCAGCAGAGATGATCGATGTGATGAATGTAGAAGTCGCTGTAACAACCGCCGCTGGCCCAGATGAAACTGTGGAAGCGCGAGATCTGCCACAGCAATTCGCTCGGTTTACCCGGCCAACGTTTGGAGAAGGCCGACGCCACCGGCCCGTGCATGCGATAACCGCGCATGAGCAGAACATCGCCAATCTCGCCGTCCTGCACGCGCTTATGCAACTCCTGCAGGTGCCGGGCGTGACGCGACATCAAGCCGACGCCCACCTTCAGTCCCTTGGCGCTGGCCTGCTCCGCCAACTCCAACATACGCCGGCTGCTGGGGCCATCGGCCGTCACGGGTTTTTCCATGAACACATTCAATCCTTTCTGAATGGCATACTTAAAATGGACCCAGCGAAAGGCCAGGGGCGTGGTCAGGATCACGATGTCGCCCGGCTTCAACGTGTCCATCGCCTGTTTGTAGCCATCGAAGCCGATGAATCGTTTGTCCTTCGGCACGTCGACGAGGTCGCCGTGCTCTTTCTTGATCGTGTCGTAGCTGGGCTCGAGCCGGTTTTCGAAGACATCAACCATGGCGGTCAAACTCACTGGTCCCTTCTTGGTGGTCAGAGCGTTGCCGGCCGCGCCCGTGCCGCGGCCGCCGCAACCGACCAGGGCGATTTGCAAGGTGTTATTCTCGGCCGCATGCACATGCGGCAACGCCACCCCAGCCAACGCAGAGGTGGCGGCGATGGTTCCGGTGGTTTTGAGGAAATGGCGACGGGACGTCACAGATGGTTCGGTATTTGACATAGATCGGTTCCCATGACGCCCCGATTTTGACGTGAATTCAAGATCTTTGGGCGTTCCGCCACGGTTTCGGGTCCGGCCGGGAGCGAACTCCTCCCAATTTCGGGCGCGCTATGAACCCACCCAACCCAACGTAGCAGCCGAGGTAACGAGGCTCTGATCTTTTTCCTGGAGGACGGGTTGGGATAGAGTGAGCCTCCTTACGTCGGCTGCTACCAGAGGGGTTACCGGTTCACGACTTTGATCCGGAAGAAGCGGGAGCGGGGGGCGGGAGGCAGTTGGCTGTCGGTGAAGCTCATCAACCCGGGCGCTCCATCGGCGTGCGCATCGGTTTCGAGTTCCAGGGGCTGGACGACGTCGGTAAATGCGCCCGTGAAACTGCCGTCGGGCCGTGCGTCACTGTACTGGACGCGATAGCGGGTACCTCCGGCCGATCGCCAGGCGATGACCCAATGGTTGTCCTGGGTGGGTTGGATGGAAAGCATACGCAGAACCGACTCGGGATCACGCGGGTCAGTATTGGCCAGATACTCCTGGTAATTGGAATGCCCGTCCCGATCGCGGTCATCGGAGGTGTTGTTGATATCATAGAGGGCTTCCCAATAATCCGGGATGCCGTCGCGATCGGCATCCAGCGCAGGCCGCACCTCGATCGTCAGGGTCGCCATGTTGCTGTTGGTCTTTGGATCACTCAATTTGAAGGTCAGCGCGTCGTTTCCAACAAAACCGTGGACCGGCCGGTAAATCATGGTGCTGGGGTTGATCACGCCATGGAGCGGCGGGCTAATGATTTGAACCTGGAGCGGGTCGCCATCGGGATCGGTTCCTTGGGCGGCAAGGGCCGTGCCTGGACTATCGCTGGCAACGACGACGGTGGAATTGACCGCGGTAGGCGGGTCGTTGACTGACGTGATCACAACCTGCACCTGGCCCGTCGCAAAGGCTCCGCGTCCGTCGGTCACCACATAAGAGAACGTGTCCGAGCCATTGAAGTTCAAGGCGGGCACATAATGCAGCCGCGGAGCAACCGGCGTGACCACGCCGTGGGACGGCTGGGTAAAGCCCGCCAACAGGAGCGCGTCGCCGTTCGGATCGAGGTCATTGGCCAGGATGTCGATGTCAGCAGGGGTGTCTTCCAGGATCGTAACGAGATCGTCCCGGGTTCGTGGCGGCACGTTGCCCGCCTTGACGCTGACCTCCGTCGAGGTCGCCCCTTCGCCAAAGGCATTGATGCCGCTCACCACGTAATAGTACACGACGTTGCTGGCTACCGTCGTGTCCACGAAATTGGTCTCGGCCACCGTCCCCACTCCATTGTAGGGCCCGCCACTGGTCAGAGATCGCTCTATGCTATAGGACGTCGCATCCGGGTTGGCGCGCCAGGACAAGCTCACTTGCAAGCCGATGGAACTAGCCGTCAGGTTCCGCGGCGCGGAGGGAGGTTGCGGCCGGTACTCAAAAGCTCCAAGGTCCGCGATGCTGGCGCCGTCAGAGTCCCCGTCGATCGGCCTGGTCACCCCATCAAAATCATCGGCCGGAGCATCCTGCGCCGAGGCGGCGTCCACGGCCGGAGAATGGCTCGACAAATGAAAATCTCCGGCCAGAGCGTCCAGGAAAAGTGGGTCACCGGAAAAGTTTCCATTGTTGCCGACTGGGGTGGAGCCCAGGCCACCGAAGGGCGGGTTGGCGAAGAGGTCGTTGTTGCGCATAATGGGCTGAAACGGATCATTAAAGGAGCCGATCACAAGGGCGGGCTGGTCCCGCACGCCCACAATGATATTATTTGCAATCAACGTATTCTGATCGAATCCGTCGGAAACGATGCCTGAGGCGGTTGCTCCTTCATTATAGGCGATCGTATTATTGATGATATAAGGCCCGCGATCACCGGAAGGCACGCCGCAACTAATGCCGCCGACGCTTCCGCCGACATTCCAGACAATCACATTCCCGACGATGAGCGCGTCGGAGTAGTTGACCATGCTGATGCCACCGGCGTCCGCCCCCCCGTGGTTCCAGGCCACGAAGTTATCCTTGATCAACGGGGTGCCGGCGGCGAACAACTCGATGCCGCCGCTTCGGCCGGAGCTGTTATTTCTCACGACATTATGGATCACCTCCGCCGCGGCCGCCCCGCCCAGATAGATGCCGCCTCCCGAACCCGGGCTGCAGGTGGTGGTGCGGTTGTCGGCGATGACATTATCC
>DATLUX010000088.1:0-7640 GCA_035577805.1 Verrucomicrobiia bacterium | reverse complement strand
TTGCGTTCGTGCCCGAACTGCGGTGTGGGCAGGCGCTTGCCGCTCGAATCCGCTTCGCCGCGGCTAGGACGCGCATTGAGACCATGAACCCGGACAATCGGCATTATCGGCATTCGACAATCGGCATTATCGGCATTCGACAATTGATTGGCCCTATGGGCGCGTCATCCAGTAACGATAATCCAGCTCGGGGAACAGATTGTCGGCGGCTTCGACCTGGCTGAGCCGTTTTTGGTCTACGCGCGTGGTGGTGAGCTGTTCGTGGATTGAGATAAAGCGCAGCAGATGATCTTTGACCCGGCGTCGCGCGTAGTTTGGGCTGGTGCCGGTGCGCAGGATGAAGGGCCAATCGCTGGCCTGGGCCAGGAGCAGCTCGCGGCCGGCCTGTTGGAGGGCGCGGCGCTGTAGGTCGGTGGGTTGCACGAAACGGTTGGCCAGATCGGTCATGCGTTCCTGGGCGACGTGCAGATGCGGATAGATCCATTCGTTGGTCTCGTTCAACCAGACCTTCCAATAACCTTCCTCGCCCCAACTCGAAGCGCTCGGACGACAGACTTGCTGGGTGGGATGCCGGCGCAGATAATCCATGGGTGTGGTCAACGCCAGGACGTGCTGGTCATGCACGGCTTTGCGCACAAAATAATCGATGAACTCCGGCCCTTCGTACCACCAATGGCCGAATAGTTCGGCATCATAAGGAGACAACACCAAGGGCGGTCGATCCATGATTCCAGCCAGATGCTCGACTTGCCGCACGCGCATATCAAGGAAATGCTGGGCATGTCCGGCCGCCTGATGCAGGGCGGCCTGGCGATCGTAGATCTGTTTTTCGCCGTGTTGCCCGGTGATGGCGTGATATTTAATCCCGGTGAACGTGCGCGTGCCTTGCACCGGCATGACGGACTTGATGTAGTCGTAATCCAGGTCGAACCCGATGTCCCGATAGAAATCCCGGTAATGTGGATCGCCTGGGTAGCCCTCGTGTTTGCTCCAGACTTGGCGCGCCGAATCCAGATCGCGTCCGAACGCCGCGACGCCGTTGGGAGTGAAGATGGGCGCGAACACTCCATAACGCGCGCGCGGCCGGGCATGGAGCACGCCATGGGTGTCGACAATGAACCAGCGGATGCCCGCTTCGCGCAGGACCAGATCCAATCCTTCCGCATACGCGCATTCGGGAAGCCAGATGCCGTTGGGATCGCGGCCAAAGCAGCTTCGATAATGATCGCGCGCCACCAGGATCTGGGCCCGCAACGACGGCGGATGATCCGCCAGCAAAGGCAATAAGGCGTGGGTGGCCGCGCACGTGATGATCTCCAGCTTGCCGGCGTCCTGGAATTTGCGAAAGGCCCCGACCAGATTTCGGCCAAAGGAATAGTAGGTTTCCCGCAGCGAAACGAAGCGATGGTGATACAGCTGGGCGAGGGGATGATAAGCCCGGTCCCAGTGGGTGCGATGGATCTCGCGCTCCGCCAGCTCCAGCAACCCTTCCAGATGACGCACAAACCGATCCTGCAACATCGGATCAGCCAGCATCGCGCAAAGCGTCGGCGACAGCGTCAGCGTCAGCCGCGTGTCCATGCCGCTGCGCAACCAGCCTTCCATCACCTGGATCAAAGGCAGGTAGGTCTCGACGATGGCTTCGAACAACCAGTTCTCTTCCAGAAAGCGATCGTGCTCCGGATGGCGCACAAAGGGCAGATGCGCGTGAAGCACCAAGGAAAGATAACCGCGAATCATGCTGGTCGACGTTGCCCTAGGTTTGGTGGCGAATGGACGATGACAAGGGCTTCAACGGTATGCTCGGCCGAACCGCGCGCGCAGAGCAGCCTTCCAACAACCGTTGCTCAGGCCACATGCTCCGGCGACGGCGGCCGGAGTGATGGATCTTGGGGATGCTTCTGAACGTCCCCCTGATACTGCGTCGTCCGGCTGAACTTCAAGCCCGCGCTGCGGCTGTCGGTTCCGTCGGCTGAAGTGGCCACCGCCGGCAGATCATATTGGCCGTCCGGCAACGAGAAGCGATAACTGAACGTCCCGTCCGGACGTAACCGGATCGTGCGCCCGCCAATGGTGACGGTAGCGTCAGGTTCCGTGGCGCCGTAGATGATGAGCTCGGCATTGACGTTGAACCAAAACCCTTTTCTTTGTTCGAGGCCCCCAAACGGGCTGGAGAAGCTCGAGACCGCTCCGCTCCAGCTGCCCATCTGCCCCAGTTGCGCGACCGCCTGAGACGAGAGTTCCTGGAGAAATTGACGGCGAATGAGCTCGGTGATCTCCAGCGACCCCATCCAGATCCGACGAACCGCATCCATCGAGACCACCTGAGTGAGGGCTTCTTCTTGTTCGCGCGTCCAGCGTCCCGCGCCCGCCCTGCGTCCGTCCGGCAACCCCGGGTGTCCGCTCGCGCGCAGTTGCTGGATGGCTTCCATCAGCGGCACGTTGTCCGACACGGCGGCTTTGACCAAGCGAATGATTTCTTCGAAGCGCATGTCCATCGGCAGGGTTTCGAACCAGACGGATAGATCATCCGACATGGTTTCAGGCGGCGTCACGGTGGTGGCGGAGGTGGCGATCCGAACCCATTGATCATTGGGCCGGTAATAACCCAGCTCCGCGATGTACTTGGTGCCCCCGACGCCAACATGGGCAAACCAGTTGCGCGATTCCGGATGCACGTGGACTTCCCGATGCGGTTCTCCGGAGAGTTCATTGCGATAGACTCGCAGAACCAAATGGCGATCCACCGACCGGGAATTGTAACGCCGCAATTGATCTCGAGTCAGATCCCAGTGGGCGTAGAGCCAGTGCGGATCGCGCGCGGTTAACAACAGGCGTTGCGTGCCGTAAGCCTCCGGCAATTCCCCGCCGCCAGCTCCTTCACCCTCGGCGGCCGGAACTGGACCCAGCGCGTAACGTTCACCCGGACCGCTGGTCGGCGGGATCGAAGGCTCATCCCCTTCCAACAAGATCGCAGGAATCGGCGGGACAGACTTCCGTTTCGCGGTGGAGCCGATCGCGGTGGAGCCGGATTTGGGTGCTTTCGAAGCAGGTGTGGCAGGGGCGGAAGCGGAGCGCGAGGCAGATTTGGAGCCGCTCGAAGAGCGTCCGGTCGCATCGGACTTCTTGACGGTTTTACTCACGCTTTTCCTAGGTGGACTCGATTTCATAGGGTATCCGCGCAGGGGTTGGCGCGCAGAGGAACACGAACAGTCGAGTTATAGCGTAGCCGTAGGGGCGTGCAATCGGAAATTGAGGAAAAGCGCGGAAAAGGTCAACCCGCTAACGAGGCGGGGCCTCAGAGCGCGCGCATTCGGACACTGCCCCCGGGGATCGCGGCCTTTAGGCCGCTTGGAGATGGGGATCGGAGGAAGCGTTGGGTAGTTCCTTGGTCCTGGAGCCGACGGACGATGAAGTGGCCCCGCACCTGCGGGACCGCGCACCAAACTGCATTGTTCGGGGGGCAGTGCCTAAACACGCGCCCTCAGAGCGGCAAGGCACTCCAAGGCGCCCAATCCTGCAAAGAATCGTCCTCGCCTTGCTGCTCTGAGGCTCTGCCTCGTTAGGGCTTGACCTGCAAACGGAACAGATAGGGGGCACCAGGGCCGGTTGGTGGACTAAAGAAACCAAAAGTGCTGCCTGTCTGCATCCACGGGGAAACCGGCACCCACGTCTTGCCGTCGCTGCTTCCTTCCAGCAGATAGGCGCGTCCAGGAACGGCGGGCCATTCCAGGCGCACGGCTCCGCCGTTCAACGGCACCGGGGACGCCAAACGCAGGTTCGAGCTGCTCTGGGTGGGAACTGTGCCGGCGGCAAATTCGGCGGCATCGGTCATCCCGTCACCGTCCGTGTCCGTGAACCGCGTCCGGCTTGGTGATACGACGCCGAAGTTTTGCTGTTCCCAGGCATCGGCCATGCCGTTGTTGTTGACATCCGCAAAGCCATAATTGCCCGCGAAGACCAGGGACCCACCCTGCGCCAAGGTTCCGGACAGCATGGAGGGCGTTGAGTAGTACGGCACGTCGTTGAACTCAACGGTGTAGTCGCCGGGCGGCAGGTTGGTCAGCAGCGCGCTCGTGCCCTGACCCGAACGGTTGGCTGGACCCGTCAACGACCAGCGGGCTTGCCATAAATTGTTGGTGATCCGAATGGTGCCAGGCGTGATCTGCGAAGTCGTGACCGAAACATCGTCCACCAACCATCCCCCGCGCGGCGCGTTGTCGAATGAGAACAACACATAATGCCAAACGACATACACGAGCTTGCCCAAGTGTGGGCTTAGATCGAACTCGGCTTGTTCCCAATCGCCGGACAGGTCGCTGACAATGCCGAGCGTGACGGGAGCGACGGCGGCGTTGGTGATCAACAGCACCTCGCCATAGTGCAGGATGTCAAATTCCAGCTCGGAGAAGTCGTAATTCTGCCAGAAACGCAGGGTGGCGGTGTTGCCGCCGGTCAAATCGATGGGGGGACTGATGAGGAACGACTCGACATAACCAATGGATTCACCGTTGAGGTTGCTGCCCCAGGCAAAGCGCCCGGAATGTCCCGTGTTGGCCAATTCGTTCTCCGGCTGGCCGTAGGTCCAGCCGCCTTCCGATTCGTCTGCGTTAATGACGGTCCAATTGTCGCTTCCATGCTCCAGATCATCGGACCACGGGGGCGAGAGCGGCAGCAACGTTCGGAAGGTGTAGAATGCCCCTCCATTGTCGGCCACTTCGACGTTGCCCGCTTGATCGCGACTGGAGATTTGGTAGTAATACAGGCGGTCCGGTCGCAGCCCATCCAGGAAAACTTCATGACTGGTCTCCAAGGTGGACACATAGGCGGTCCGGCCCAGCAGCGGTGATTCGCCGAATTGCACTAAGGCGTCGGCAGGCTCGTCGGTGGTCCAATGGATGGTGGCGTCCACATAGCTGGGTTCCGAGGTCACGCCGCTAATCGCCGGCGGGATGACCTCCACGATGCTGGTGGCCGTGATCGTACGTCCCGCCGAGGCGTCCAGATATGCAGCGATCACCCGGTCCCCGCCTTTGGCGAGCAGTTCGGCGGCAGGGTTGGCGCCATGGACCGCCACCAACGTGATGTTACCGCGGAAGACTCCGCGTCGGGCGGTTTCCGCGAGCGTGACGGTGCGTCCGGCTGGTTCGGTCGTGCTTGAGATCGATGCAGAGATCTGTCCCTGCCCGGCCAGATCGGAATCGGCCACTTCCATGGTCACGAGGCTTGGAATGGTATAGGCCGGGCTGCCCAGCGCGATGGTGCCGACCCCCTGTTCCCCGGGCGCCAGGAAGGTCAGGATGTTACGCATCAAGGTCGCCCGGTTGTTCGGGGCCGCGTCTGCCTCCGGCACTGCGTCCAACGGGAAGGAGAGGAAAACCACGCGCCCAGGACGATCGAGTCCGGTGCGCGGCGAGGCCAGACCCACGATGCCGCCAAAACCGTCCTGCAGAATGGGCATCGCATTGGTCGTGACCGTCATCGTGTCCGAAATGTCGTCCGGCACCTGGAACGACTCGTAGGTGTCGATTTGGTAATAGGAATAGTCCAACCCAATGTTCATGCCGCTGGTAACTGGATTGCCGACAAATCCCACCGCGGACGGCGCGGTGTCATCCTCGGTAAACGAGGCGACTTGAAGCACATTTTGTTTAAAGGTGACAGGCAGCCGGCTGAGCTGCTCCATCGAGGCCATGAAGAAGGAACCGCCGCCATCCACATATTGCTGAACAGCGGTTTGCACGGCCGGAGAAAGCGTATCGCCGAGAAAGACATTGTCGGACACACGCCAGATCACGACGCGGTAGGGTTTCAGATCACTCAGGGTGGGATCAGAGCCGGTCAAGGCGGTGGCGTCCCAGACCTCGTAACCGATGCCGACCTGATCCAGGGCATCGGTGTAAGTGCTCAGAGGGATGTCCGGCCCGAAAGCGAAATCGTCATTGTTAAATGCGTCGACCAGCAACAACGTCGGGGCGCCGACCGGCACGAAGGTAAAATAGCTGCCACCATTATTGTTGGTGGCGCGATTGCCCGCTTCGTCCTCGGAGACAACGAAAAATTGATAGGCCACCCCGGGCGTGAGGTCTTCCAAGCGGACGGCGTGATCGCGCAAGAGGGTGGCGTGGTTGGCGGTGCGGCTAAGCACGCGATTGGTGCCGAAGTAGACCTGGCCGGAAGCGGGTTCATCGGTTTGCCAAAGCACGACCGTGTGCCCGAATTGAGCGGTGGTGCCGACCGCAGAGATGTTGGGCGGCAACAAATCAGCGCGAGCGGTGGCGGAACGCAGTGTTCCCAGGGAGTCATCATAATACTCCGCCGTAATGGTGTCGCCGTGGACGATCTGGAGCCGTCCGCCCTGCGGGCTGGTCGCGGTGGCTATGGCGCCGGTAAAACTGCCTGTGGTATCCGCGGCGATCAGCGCCAGCTCCAGCCCGGCCGGTTGGGTGCCGCTTCTAAGCATCACGCTGACGGTGCGCAGGCCGGCCAGGTCGGAATCAAGCACCTTGACCCGAATCGTGCTGGGTGAGGTGTAGGCGCGCCGATCCAGAAACACGAAACCCAACCCCGGCAGTGGAATATCGCCCGAGATCACCATGGCAAAATCCTGATCGACGTCACCCGTGTCGCGGCGCGCGTCCTGGACCACGTTCCGTGCGCGGACGCGCACAACATATTCGCCCGGGAGCGGGGCGGACAGATGGACTCCTTCCACGTTGTTGATGGCATCGAACCCGGGTGCATTAGGGATCGACTCGCCGTTTTCAAATTGGTTGCCGTGGAAGACGGTGCCGTCAGGGGCAATGACCTCCAGATCCAGATCGTTGACCAAGGCCGGGATGGCGGCAGGGAAACCGGGCACATCCGTATAGGCCAACGTGATCTTCAAAGGTTCCTCCGCGGAGGCGATGATCACCCGTCGCTCATAAGTCTGGTCTGTTTGTAGCAGCACCGCCTGATCAAGAAATTGTCCGGGCCGCGTGGCGAAGAGCAGCCCGGTGAGATCGACCCGTCCCCAGCCTTCGTCCATGTTGGGAACCGGATCCGTTTCAACCGAGTCATCCATGTCCCTCGCCGAGTTGATCAAGGCCGCCTTCACGAGCGCCGGCGAAGGCGTGCGGTTAGTGTTGACTTCGCGGTAATACTGGACAAATACCGCCGCCGCCCCCGACACGTGCGGGCCGGATTGGCTGGTGCCGCCTTCGTACATGTAATGGTCGGAAATGGGCGCCCAGGCGAATTCGTCATTGGCATAACGGGAACGCAGGGAGGCGATCCACGTTCCTGGTGCGACGACGTCGGGTTTGATCCGGCCGTCTTCACAGGGACCGCGGCTCGAGAAGTCTGCCATGGCATCGGGGCCGTCCTCGTAAAGAACCAGGTCGACCCGGTCATTCTGCGAGGCGCCACTCGCGATCACATTTTTGGCCACCGCCGGGCTGCCGATGGTCTGGCCGCCCGGCCCGGCGTTGCCGGCCGAGAATTCCAGAATGTAAGGTTGGTCACCGGCGGCCAGTTCATCCGCGTCGCGCACCAGCCCATCAAATTCCATCGCGTTTAGATCGTAGCGCCCTTGGGTGTCGTCGCCCCAGCTGTTGGATCCGATTTCCGCTCCCGCCCGCACGGCATCGCGGGTGAGC
>DATLUX010000087.1:0-5938 GCA_035577805.1 Verrucomicrobiia bacterium | reverse complement strand
TACAATTCATTTCGTGCCGCGTCCGCCAGGACACAACGTCGGCTTCAACTGGATTGGCGGGACCGCCAACGGCGCGCCCACCGAGATGACCTCCAACGACGTGGCCGGCTTCGTCCCGCAGGCTTATTGGAACAATCTCGCGGGCGCCGCGGGAACTTTGGCGGGGCCATTGACGAGCCAGAACGAAGCGCATCCGACGATCACAATCCAATGGCAAACCTCCGGGGAATGGGGCGCCGGCACAGGCGAGAGCACGCCGACCGAACGTTTGCTGAACGGCTTGGTCACTTCTCCCTATTCATTCGCCAATCCGACCGAAGCCTCCGTCAGCTTGACCGGCGTGCCGCCCGGCTACCACTCGCTGTTGCTTTATACTATCCAACCTCCCGGCGAGTTCTGGCATTTGAACTTCAGCGCATCGACTTACGAGACCAGCGGTGCGCCAAAGCTTGTGCAACGGCGTTTCATCCGGCCTCAGGAAGCCAACGAATACAATGCCTCACCGGGCTTCCTGCTCGTGACAGGTGAGACAGCTTCCGCGCGCGGCGTCGGAAACATGCTCCGCTTCGACGGGCTCCAGCCGGATAATGGACGGATCGACGTGCGCTTCTTTTGTCCCGGACCGGTGCCAGTGGGATTCGACTTTCCCGCGCACGGCCCCGGTTTAAACGCGCTCCAACTCCTGGTTCACTCGACGCCGGTCGGTTGTTTGCCGGCGTTCACGCAGCAGCCTATCTCCGCCAACGGAGTGGTGGGCGGCCAAGTGACGTTAAGCGCCGAAGCCGCCTGCCCGGATGTTGCCTATCAGTGGTTCAAGGAAAACCAGCCGATCGGCGGCGCGACTAACTCCCGGTTGGTTCTGCCCAGCCTCGCCCCGAGCGACGCGGGCCGCTATTCCGTCGCCATCCAAAACTCCGCCGGCCGAATCAGGAGCAGAGAGGTGGTGGTGGACGTTCTCGCCGCCAATCGTATCACCGAAGGGTTGGCAGCTTATTTCACGTTCGACGACGGCGCGGGCGTCGTGGCCACCAACGCAGTGGCAGGCCAACCGCCCGGCGCCATCCGCGCTCCGAACGCGGCCCCGCCCCCCAGTTGGCCGGCAGGCCGCATCGGCCGGGCGCTGCTGCTGGACGGGAACACGTACGTGTTCGTCCCTGATTATCCCAAGGCCAGTAACGCGATCACGGTCGCCGGCTGGATCGCGCCGATCGACGATGCCGGGGGACCGATCGCGAACAACTGGCTGCGCGGCCCGGCGCTCGGCCAGAACGGACAATTCCAGGTTGAGATAAATGCGGTGAATGATCCGATCCTGGGCCGCATTCCGGTAGCCCAGGGCCAACTCGGCTCAGGACCGAGTTTCCCTGCCGTTTCCGCCCCCGTCGAGACGCCGCTGGATGCCTGGCTCCATTTCGCACTCACGGCTAACGGCGTCACCGTGAGCCTTTATTGGAACGGGCAGCGCGTGGCCGAAACCGATTATCGCGGCAAGCTCGTTTCGTCACTCGACCTCCCGCCCTGGCTCTGCATCGGTGCGGAATTCAGCGAAGCTGGTTTTCCCAATCCGCAGCGGACCCTTGCCGCCCGCGTCGATGACTTCGCCCTGTGGAACCGCAGCCTGAGTGAGATCGAAATCGAGGCCGTTTATCGCGCGGGACTTTCAGGACGCGACCTCTTACATATTCCGGCGGTGTTGAATGTTCGAATGACGATCAGCGAGAACGCCGGCGTAATCGTGATTTCGTGGCCGATCGACGTAAGCGGTTACGTTCTGCAAACCGGTCCGAGCCTGATTCCTCCGGCTTGGACGCGAGTGCCCGGCGTGGTCAGCAATCGCGTGACTCTCGCTCGTCCCACCGGCACAGCCTTCTTCAGACTCGCCGAGCCTTGAACTAAATCCGGCGCCTCCACGCGCCGTACGTGTTTAGCGCGCTTCAGATACCTCTGCATTTGCTGAGCGGCCCAATTTTACAGAGTGACGTTTCCCGCGCGATCTGCTAAACTCACCAACGCAAGTCTGTCCGATGAAGTTGAGTTGAAGTATGAACCTTAAACTAAGGATAGTGTTATGCTGAAAAACCCCCGCCTGTTCGTTATATGGCTCGTCGTCTGCGCCCTGGCTGTTTCCGCAGCTCCTTCCTGGGCATACGATGAGGATGAGGATGATGACCGAGACGGCGACCAGGAAAACAACGACCGTTGGCATCAGGACGGAGGAGATCGAGACCGCGAGCACGATGATGATGATGACGACGATCGAGATCGCGAGCACCATGGCGACCGCGAGCACGATAGCCATCGTTTCCACGGAATGATCAACCTTGATCAAGGACTCATTCTCACTCCGACCACCAATGCCCCCGCGGGCGCTCAAGGCAAAGCCCACTTCATCCTGGTTAACGACAACGGCACCAATTATGAGATGCTGTTTGTCAAGACCATCAATCTGACCAACAGCGTTTACACCGTGGCCGTCACCGATGACACCGGCACCAACACTTATGAGCTAGGGACGCTGAACGTCGTCACGAAAACCAACCTCGACGCGGGCTGTCACTTCACCAGGCGTTGCCCCCCTTGGGGAGGCGTGACGAATGCGCCATCCGCGGGTTACACCAGGTGGGTCCGGGCCACCGCTCGTCAGCAACCGGGCTGGAGCAAACTGATGCATCTGAGCACCTGCACCAATCTCATCACGTTTGCCACCAATGCCTACTGCCGCTACACCAACACGCTGACCGTTGGGAGTGGCAGCTTTCTCCTGCCCGATGGCCTCAGCCAGAGTAATGCCACGATCATCACCGTTTCTGACTCCACCAACGTCGTCTTGATGGGTGATTTCAGCACCGCCACGAACTCGACCATCGTCTACAAAGAAATTGCCAATATCATGCCAGGCACCGCGACCAATGCTCAGGGCGCGGCCACGATTACTTACCGGTTGGCGGGAGGCAAAGCTGTTGGAACCTTTAAACTGCAAGCGACCGGCTTGCCGCCCAGGGAGAAGCTTTATCTCACCGCGGACAGCACCAACACCCTGAAAGTCTGCACTGGCAGCCAGGGCAATCTGACCGTCCGATCCTTCCGCAACCTGGACCTTGCCAATGTGCAGAACATCACGGCCACGGACACCTCCAGCAACGTCGTCTTCTCCGTCCATTTCTGAGTCCGACCGGTGCGGTGACTAGGACTAGGCCACTGCATGTGTCCACCTCAAATTCTTGAGCATAAGGAAGCCAACACTCTCTCCTGCGTCGGCTTCAAACAGGAGACCTGGTTCGGTCTCGGTCCTTCTTTCAAGCGGATATCCGAAGAACATCCGAAGAACCATCATCCTCGACAATCCAAGCGCGTTGCGGAGAATGCATCAGGTTAAGCCGACGGCAAACTTCCAGCCGGAGCATCACTGTGATACGCCAATGCGTCAAAATGTCGCGGAGCATGCTCGGACTCTGGCTTGTCGCCTTCGAACTCCAGAGCGCGGCGCCAGCCGCTCCCATCCCGGAGCATTGGACGCAATTTCGCGGCCCCCATCAGAATGGCAGCCTGGATGTGGATTCCATACCACTGGTTTGGAGCAGCGATTCCAACATCCTGTGGAAAGCTGAAATCGAAGGCGGCGGAAACAGCTCTCCAGTGATTTGGGGCGACAAACTTTTCCTTACCAGCGCGACCATCGAGGGCGGCCGAGTTAAGGAAACCGCCGTCATGGCTCTGGACTGTCGCTCCGGCAAACAACTTTGGCGCACGCCAATTCCGATCATGAGCCTGCCCGGAAAGACTCCCAGCTCGGAAAACGGCTGGGCGACTCCCACTCCGGCCTGCGACAGCACCAACCTGGTCGTGGTGTTTGCCACCGGCACCATTGCTTGTCTCGATCACGACGGTAGGTTGCGTTGGAACCAGGACCTTGGCCCGCTCCAACATCTCTGGGGGCTGGCGGCTTCACCGGTGCTGGACGCCAGCCGCGTCTACTACTCGGTCGACCAAGGCAGCTTGTGTGGCCAACCTTCGCACCTCACCGCCATCGACGTCCGCTCCGGACAAACCCTCTGGCGGACCAACATCGCTCCTTCCGTCGGACGCGGCTACTCCACTCCACTGCTCGTGTCGTCGGGCGCTCGGACCGAACTCGTGCTGTGGGCACGCAGCCAGATCACCGGCTACGATCCGGTCACCGGCCGGCCATTGTGGACCTTAGCGACGTTCGGCGAGAAGGAACCGATCGCCACACCGGCGTGGTCGGATGACACTCTTTACCTCGGTCAATCCGATCGGCTTCTGGCCTATCGCATCTCACGTCGCGACGATGGGTCAACTTCCGCGCCGCTTTGGACTCTTGACCAGAACAAGGGGGCGCACGTCGCCCGCATTGCAGGATACGTTGTTTATCGCGATCACATTTACGGTGTTTCCAACGAAGGCGTGGCTTGGTGTCACGACACCAGAACGGGTCGCAAAATTTGGGACGAGCCTCTTCACGACGAGTTTTACGCCGCGCCTGTGGCGGCTGCAGGCCATGTAATCTACGCATCGCGTTCCGGCAAATTCCACGTCCTGAAAGCCGGCGACCAATTCGCCTGCATCGCGACAAACAACCTGGCCGAACGCTGCGATGTCTCCCCAGTGGTTGCCCCCGGCCGCCTTTACTTGCGCTCCAAACTTGGCTCCAACCGCACTACCATCTGGTGTGTGGGGAAGTAGCCACCCTCGATGCCGTCGATTACATAACGTTGAGCATGAGCCGCCGGAGGCAGCCGCCCCTGGCTCACAAATGCGGACAAACGGAACCGGCTGCCTCCGGTTGGCTCAATGCTCTGGTTAGCAATGGCCATGGCTGATTATCAGATGCATGGGAACGTATGTGACTCCCGCGTCTTCAACACGCGGGCCAATCATCTTGAACCCAAACCGCTCGTACACGGGTATTGCGTAAATTGACGAGTTCACCACCAGATTAATTTCGTCAGCGGCAGCCAGCAGGTCTGACTTGGCACAACCCCAGAGCGCACTGGCAATACCGCGTCGTTGACAGGAATCAGCCACGAAGAGGTGAAGAATAGACTGACCATCACGAATACCCAGCACTCCCACGAGTTGCCCCTCGATCAGGGCTAC
This sequence comes from Verrucomicrobiia bacterium, assembly GCA_035577805.1. Taxonomy (GTDB): domain Bacteria; phylum Verrucomicrobiota; class Verrucomicrobiia; order Limisphaerales; family JADJPG01; genus DATLUX01. Next base: position 820 of record DATLUX010000087.1, on the reverse strand, counting down.
CCAATAACGATACCTAGAACTTCCGATGTATCCCCGGATCGTTTCGGGCGCGAAGCCCGCCAAAAACTCCGGCGGCGCGGGCCCAATGGGTGTTGGGGATCGATGGTGCAACTGGGAGTAAATCAACGCGCTGATTCCTTGCGCGTCGGCGTCAACTGCCGGACGAATTGTCAGCCCCTCGATCATTGCTAACTAAACTAACGGAAAGCTGAGCGATGCCGACGCAGCGAAGCGGAGTCGGCATTCGTCTGCAGCGTCTTGTGTTAGGCCACGCCTGAAGGTAATTGATAACAATGTCATAAACTGCCTTTGCTATGCCCTCGGGTGTGACATCGGAAAGGCCCAGCCCTCGCCAACTCTCTTCAGGCGCAAAGGCCGGACGCGGAACAGTCGGGTAAAGCTCGCCCGCGTAACCACCCTACCGGCCCACCGGGACGACGATAGAACCTCGTCCTAATGCAACTTGCCCCTCATGAACGGTGCCTGGCCCACCTTCGATGGCGAGGTAAAGCCGGGAAAGACGTGCCAGAATCTCTCGCCGCTCTGCCATGTCCGAACCAGCGAACAAAGTGACTCCATAATTCCAGGCCGCGCAGCCGCGTGGCAATATGTGAAACACGTCTGGCTCACGAGATGCCATCCTGCGGTTGTTGAAAAAACTCCGTCCCACCCCTTCGCCTATGCCCGTCATGCCGCCAGTGATGAGAACCAAATCCTCAATCGAAGCCAACAGACCGCCCACCGCGGCGCAGGTTGCCGCACTTTCGCCATGCCAAAACGATGTGCTTCCAATGACGATGAGCGCGGGTTGGGCTGGAAG
>DATLUX010000086.1:0-4129 GCA_035577805.1 Verrucomicrobiia bacterium | reverse complement strand
AACGCAAGGTTGACCCCAGCAGTGTCAGCATAACCAGTGGTCCGAGCGTAAGGCGGCGGCGGAACATAAATGCCAAAGTAGGCAGCCCAGGCAAAACCTCCAAGCCGAAAAATGAACCTCACTTCAGGTTCTTAATCATGACCTTCGATTTGCGCCCGCTCAGTTCATATTTCTCGCGGCGGGCGGGGGGAAGATCTTCGGGAGTGCCTTCCACGAAGCCGCCTTTGGAGATGAAGTAGTTAAAGGCCTGGGTGGAGAGCGCGATGAGTTCGGTCAAGCCCAACTCGCGGGCCTTGCTTTCCACAAACTGCAGCAGTTTCGCCCCGATGCCCTGGTTCTCGTGGGAAGGACTCACATAAAGGTAACCGAGTTCGCCCTTGTTCTCTTCCGGGTAAACATGCAAAGCCACGCAGGCCACGGGATTCTTGTCGATCTCGAACAGGTAATAATCTCCGAGCTGCTTTTCAACCGTGGTCCGCGTGCGTTTGACCAATTCTTCGTTGGCCACCGAATTCTTGGTCAGCAACATCAGACTGCGGATGTCTTTTTTGAGCGCGCGCCGGATTTGTTGGTATTCGTTGGCGTAGATCAAGGTGCCAATGCCTTCATTGGAAAAGACCTCGGCCAGCAATCCTTCATCCACGCGCCCGTTGATGATGTGCACGCGGGGAATGCCGGCCCGGCAGGCGGCGGCGGCATGCACGGCTTTGGACAACATTTCCGGAACGATTTCCTGTTTGCGCTGGGCGAGGATGTGGTCCAGGTCGCTGGCCAGCATCTGGCGGATAAGCTGGTCCTGATGAATGAGGCCGTCGGACGTGGTGATGAAGATGACTTTGATCGCTTTGAGTGCCTCCGCCACCGCGACCGCCACGTGATCGGAATTGACCCGATAGGTTTTGCCGTCCCCGTCGAAACCAAGAGGCGGGACCACCGGTAGGATCCCCTGGCTGAGCAAACTCGTGAAGAGCTCGACATCGACGCGCTCGACTTTGCCGGTCAACAAGTGATCGACGCCCTGCAGGATGCCGAGGGGATGGGCCACGATCCCATTGGTGCTGACGGCCCGGAGATCGTTGGCCGCCAGCCCCTCCAGGATCTCGTGGGTCAGCCGGTTGGCCGCAGTCAAGGCCAGTTTCAGGGTTTCCGGATCGGTGATGCCGGTTCCGTCGAGATTGGACGGCGTGATTTCCTGCTGTTCGCCCAGGGCCTGGATCTGCGCCGAGGCTCCGTGGACGATGACCACTCGAATGTTGAGACTGCGCAGGACCGCAATGTCGAGCAGGATGTTGGCGAAGTTCTCGCTGGTCACAATCCCGCCGTCGATGGCGAGCACAAAAGTCTTTTCACGAAAGCGCGGGATGTAACGCAGGATGCCCCGCAGGTCGGTCGGTTTCATCTAGTTCAACGGTGCGCCGCAGAACCAGGAAAGCCGGCGGTCGGCCGGCCCCAGAACTTTGGTTGCCACTTTGTCTTGCAAGAATGTTTTGGGCGCGGGTGTCGTCGCGCCAAGCCAACAAGTATTCAGTTTGAGCCGGCTTTCAATGTAATTTTCACGTTTCGTCCAGCTTCTCGATCGTCACCTGCGTGTTGTAGTCGGGAACGCCCCCCAGCGCGTCGACGCGCCCGCGCGGGATCAGATGGTTGGCCTCCGGCCAATGCACCTGAAGATTGCCCCGGGCGATGGGCGCGAAGAACACGCGGGCTTCCATGCGGCCCAACGCGTTCACCAGCGCGACGCGATCCTGATGACGCAGATGCAACGCCGCCGCGTCTTCCGGATTTATGAGCACCGCATCCCGGGCGGCACCCGTCAGCGGATCCACGTGGCCATAAATGAGCGAATTAAACTGCTTGCCGCGGCGAGTGCTGACTTCAAATGTCCCCGCCGGCCGGGACAGGTCGGGCAAAGCCACCGCGCGAAAATGAGCCTTGCCATCCGCGGTGGGAAACTTCCAGCCCGCGCAAAGATGCGGACCGCCATACTGAAAGGCGTCTCCGGTTTTTTTCAGTTGTTGGATGCCATAATAGAACGGAACAACCTGGGCGATTTCATCGCGGATCGCCTGGCCCGTTTCGCAATGGAGCAGGTGCGCGCGCTCCGGGTCAACGGCGGCGGCCAATTCGCGCAGGATTCTCCATTCGGCTTTCGCTTCGCCGAGCGGCCGGGGCAATTCCGGACTGAAAACGATGCGCCGTTCCGTAATCGTTTCCGTTCCGCCACCATCCTGTTCATAGCGGGTCTTGGCGGGCAGAAGAATGACTTCTTCCTTCGGTTCGATGAACATCTGGTCCGTCAGAATGATGTCCTGATGCACGCGCAGCGGAATATTTGCCATGGCTGCAGCGACATAATCGGGTTCCGGCAAGGTGCGGAGGAAGTTGCCGCCCAGACAATAAAGCACGTCGAGTTCTCCACGCGCGGCCGCTTCCACCATTTCGGTGGTCGCGAGCCCCGGCCAGTCCGGGACGGGGAAACCGTAGATCTTTTCGAGGGCGGCCGCGTTGCTGGCGTTGATCGGTTTGCCGCCCGGGAAGGCGGTAGCGTAAGCGCCCATCTCCGCGCCGCCTTGCACGCCGCTGTGCCCGCGGATCGGCATTAAGCCGCAGTGATCCCGCCCAACCCAGCCTCGCAGCAAACCCAGATTGAGGATCATGGAAACGGCATCGCCCCCAAAAGTGTGTTGGGTAATACCCATGCTCCAGACCAGCACCGCGTGTTTCGCGTCGCGGATCAACTCGGCAAACTCCTGCATGCTCGCGCGAGTCAGCCCGGCGTCCTTCTCCAGCCTGGTCAGATCGGCGGCCTCGGCCGCGGCTTTTAACGATTCGAATTCGGCGGTGTGTTCTTCCACAAAGGAGCGCTCATACCACCCGTTCGCCAGCAGGATCTTCAGAACGCCATAAAGGAAAGCGATGTCCCCACCCTGTGAGACCGGGAACCAGTAATCGGCCAGATTCGAACCAAACAGCGCGCTGCTCAATGTGCTGGGCACCCAGTATTTCTCCATGCCGGGTTCGCGGTACGGATTGACCAGGACCACCTTGGCTCCGGTCGCCTTGGCCTCATGCAGATACTTCGTCGTGACGGGTTGATCGTTGGCCGGGTTGGCGCCAAAAAAGATAATGAGATCGGTGCCCCACCAGTCCTTGTAACTGCAGGTGGTGGCCGCCACTCCGATGGCATGTTTCATGGCGCCGGTCGAAGGGCTATGACAAAGCCGGGCCGCGTTATCCACCGAATTGGTTCCGAGAAATCGCGCTACCTTCTGCGCCACATAATAAACCTCGTTGGTAATCCCGCGCGAAGTGACAAAAAAGCCGAACCGCCGCGGGGTGCTCGCGCGCAAACGCTTCCCGATGCGCGCATAGGCGTCTTCCCAGCTAACCCGCCGGAATCCGCGGTCTCCCGCCTGACGTAACATGGGATAAGGCAGCCGGCCCAGCTCGCGCAATTGGCCGTTATCCATGCCCGCCAGCAGCGTCACGTCCTCCAACTTGCGCACATCCAGCGCCGGCATCGTGTTGAGGCGAAGCAGATTCAAACGCGTCATGCATAAGTGCGTGCCACGAATGGTCCAGTCATGAAATCCGGCCACCCCCAGAGCGCAGCCGTCACAGACACCCTGGCTCAAGACTTTCCAGGCATAACTCAGATTATCGCGGTTCTTCCACGCGATCCGCAGCATGTCCCGGAAATGCTTGGGCTTGGTCCGCCCGAGACCAAACGGGATGAGCCCAGCCAGCCGCTGACCCCAGCTGCGTTGAATGCGATGTGACATGTCAGGAGGCAATGGAACAAGTGCCATGCAGGGATGTCAACCTGACGAAGGCGACGGGGCCAGGGCGGCAGGCGACGTGCCGCGTTCTTGAATCCAGCCCAGATGAGCCGGATGAGCCGGTCCCTGAGTGGACTTTGCCCCGCAAGATCACTAACGTGGCGACGTGATTGCCTTGCTCGATTACGGTTCCGGCAACCTGCGCAGCGTGGAAAAGGCCCTGCGCCAGGTGGGTGCGGACGTCCAGGTTCTGACTCGGCCCGAAAAGCTTCGCCAGGCGCGCGGGGCGGTGTTGCCGGGGGTGGGCGCCTTCGATGATTGCATGACGGCATTGCAACGCCAGGAACTGC
>DATLUX010000085.1:0-2897 GCA_035577805.1 Verrucomicrobiia bacterium | reverse complement strand
GTTCATGACCATCGCTGAAGTTGCCGACGAGCTTTCCCGCCGTCTCTCTCGCCTTTTCCTAAAGGGCGAGGACGGCGAGCGGCCCGTTTTGAAATATCACCCGAAGCTCGCGAGCGATCCGCACTTCAAAGACTACGTGCTCTTCCACGAATACTTCCACGGCGACACCGGCCGCGGCGTGGGTGCCAGCCATCAGACCGGGTGGACCGGACTCATCGCGAAGCTGCTCCAACCGCATGGTGAATCAGCAAGACCCGCCGAAACGAAAATTCACTCGTCGCCAACGAAGGCCAAGACGCGCGAGCCTGCGCTGGTCGAAGCATGAATGCTCTGACCACAGACTCAGATTTCTTTGCCGCACTCATCCAGGGCGACACTGCGGCCCTGGATCGCATCCTCGCGGATGATTTTGTTCTGATTGGTGTGGTGGACGGTTCTGAGATTCCAAAGAACGACCTGCTCACCGCCATCGACTTGCGTCAGGTTGAGTTCGAGTCAATCGAGCCAAGTGAAAATCGCGTGCGCGTTTATTACACCATGGCGGTAGTGACTGGTCGCACCGACATGAAGGGGCGGATGGGAGACACTCCTTTCGCGCTTAGCAGTCGATACACCCATGTGTTTGTCGAGCAAGAGGGCAAATGCCGTTTGGTGGCAGCCCAAGGCACACAAATCCCACCTCTTCCTGCCTGAAAGCGAACATGATCCGCGCGCTGCAACAGCACTGGCCCGAGTATCTTATGGAGGCCGCCTGCCTCGGCACTTTCATGATTTCCGCCGGCGTGTTCACGGTGCTGCTTGAATATCCAAACTCGCCCGTCCGGCACGCCATCCCGAACGACTTCATTCGCCTCGCACTCAATGGACTCGCGATGGGCCTCACAGCGATTGGCATCATCTACTCGCCGTGGGGCGCGCGCTCCGGTGCGCACATGAATCCCGCCGTGACGTGGACCTTCTTCCGCCTCGGCAAAGTCAAACCGTTGGACGCGCTGTTCTACCCGCTGTTCCAAACGCTCGGCGGTGTCGCAGGAGTGTTACTTGTGAAGCTCGTGTTCGGGAAAATCTTTACCGATGCGCCGGTGAACTATGTCGTTACCGTGCCGGGCAAGACTGGTGTGGTTACCGCCTTCGTTGCGGAGATAGTCATCGCATGTGGCATGATGCTGATGGTGCTGCTCATGACGAACACACCAAAGCTCGCCCGCTTCACAGGGTTGTTCGGAGGTGCGCTGGTATTTCTGTACATCACCTTCGAAGCGCCGCTCTCCGGCATGAGCATCAACCCCGCGCGCACCGCCGCGTCCGCGTTACCCAGCGGCATCTGGACGGCGGCTTGGATTTACTTCATCGCGCCCATCGGCGGCATGTTGCTCGCGGTGGAGGTTTACCGTGTGTTGCGTAAAGGCGCGCGAGTGGCTTGCGCCAAATGGAATCATGACATGCGCCAGCGTTGCATCTTCTGCGGGCATCCAGGAATTCAGCAGAAGGCGCATTCTGTCAAACCGTTGCCGGCGCACTGTCATGTCTTGCCGGATTGAGCCTTTCCCTCTGCACCGTTCAACTCTGCCTGCAGTCTTTCTACTTCCTTCAACAACCTCGTGAACTTCCTGCCGAAATCGGTGAGCCGGTATTCGACCCGCGGCGGAATCTCGGAATACTGAATCCGCTCGAAGATTCCGGCGCGCGTGAAATGACGGAGGCGGTCGGATAGGACCTTCGCACTGATACCTTCGATGTGCCGTTCGAGCGCGCCAGGCCGCTGAATTCCCTTGGCCACCGCCCCCAGGACGCTGATTGTCCACCGACAGCCGATTACCTCCTCCAACAGAATCTCGACATGCCGTGACCTCAGTTTGGGCATGCTCGTCATTTTTTTGTCGTTGTCCGTCATCATTTTACACCGATTTGTAAGTATCCCACCAAATAATGCCCAATGTCGCAATGACGACTCATCCATCAGATTGCGACCGCGGCCGCGCGATTGTGGCAGCGAGAATAGCAATTCTGAAACACAAAACATCAAATCAATACTATGAAAAAGATCAAAAAGATCATTCAGTCCATCGCGGCGTTCGCGCTGCTGGCCTCCTCCGCTTTCGCCGGCGAGTTGGTCAATGTTTCCGGGGCGAGCAAGATTGCCGTGAGCGGATACGATCCTGTCGCGTTCTTCACGGAGGCGAGGGCGGTGAACGGGTCGCCGTTCATCAGCGCCGACCGTCAAGGCGCGACGTATTTCTTCGCCACGGAGGAACACAAGAAGTTGTTCGCGGAAAACCCGGCAAGATACACGCCGCAGTTCGGCGGTTATTGCGCCTACGGCGTGTCGCTCGGGAAACTGTTTCCCGTGGACATCAATACGTGGCAGGTGCGCGACGGGAAGCTCTATCTGAACTTGAACGCCGACATTCTAAAGAAGTTCAACGCCGACCTGAGCGGCAACGTGGCCAAGGCGGAGCAGCATTGGCCCGAACTGCTGAAGAAGCACGGAAGGTAATTCAACCGCGGCGCAGCTTGCGCTCCCTGCTGGCTGCGCCGCCAATTCTTTGAACAATATGGCCAATCGATTCAGGCAAACAATGTTCACGCCGTCAGTTCTCGCGGCGCAAGAGCGTTACTACGGACGGAGCGCTGGTGTCGTCGGGGCACTGGAGCGTGATCCACTCACGGACGAGGAACGCGAGTTGATTGCCGCTCGCGATTCCTTCTACTTGGCGACCGTCACGGAGACTGGTTGGCCGTACGTGCAGCATCGCGGCGGCAAACCGGGTTTCTTACGCGTGCTCGGTCCAACCACCTTGGTCTTCGCCGATTTCGGCGGCAATCGCCAGATGCTTTCCACCGGCAATCTAGCCGCCAACGATCGGGTTGCGTTGTTCCTCATGGACTATCCGCAG
>DATLUX010000084.1:0-2095 GCA_035577805.1 Verrucomicrobiia bacterium | reverse complement strand
CGCCAGATTATTGAGTGATTCGGCGACTTCGGCGCGTTCGTTGCCGTAAAGTTTGCGACGCAGTTCCAGCCCTTCGCGTTGCAAGGCCTCGGCCTCGGGGAACTTGCCCTGATCGCGCAGGACCAGCGCCAGATCGTTGAGGGAAACGGCCACGTCGCGACGTTTGGCGCCGCGGGTGAGCTCCAGCAAAGACCGTGCGCTGCGATGCAATTGCTCGGCTTTGCCAGACTGGCCAAGGGCGCGATAGACTTCACCGAGCGTGTTGCAGATTTCAGCCTGCACTTCGGGCTGATCCTTCAGGTCGTTCGTCACGCGCGCAAGAGTATTGTCCAGAATCTCACGCAAAAGCGTCGTGTCGCGTCCCAGCGCGACGCCCGGCCCGACGCCTTTGAGCATCTCCTCCAGGAAAAGTGCCACCTGCTGGCTGCGCTGCGCCTCCCGGTCGGCGTCGCGTCGCGCGGTTTGTTCGCGGAAGAACAGCCACATGGAAACCACCAGGCCAAAGACAATCGCGATGGCCACGGCACTGCCGGTGGTGAAAACCACCTTGTTGCGCCGGACGAATTTTTGAAAGCGATAGAGCGAGGTGGGCGGCCGTGCCACGACCGGTTCATCGTTCAAAAAGTGTTCGATATCCCCGGCAAAGCTGCTCGCGGTTTCGTAGCGGCGCGTGCGGTCCTTTTCGAGCGATTTCATCACGATCCAATCCAAATCGCCCCGGATGAGGTGGATGAGTTTTTGCGTCGCCGCGTGGCGCTGGCGCGCTACGGTGGTGAGGTCTGCGTCCTGCATCGTGCTCAGGCGGGTCGAGGGCCTCTGCGGTTCCATTTCGCAGATGGCCCGGCGCATCGCGTCCAGCCCAACCTTCATGAGTTCCTTGAGATCAAATGGCGTTCGGCTGGTCAGCAGTTCGTATAACAGCACCCCGAGCGAATAGATGTCGCTGCGCGTGTCAATGTCCGACCCGCTCCTCTCCGCTTGTTCGGGGCTCATGTAAGCGGGTGTGCCAATGAATTGTTCCAACTCCGTGAACACCGTCTTGTCCGTCAGCCGCTGGTCCGTTGCCTTGGCGATGCCGAAATCAATCACCTTCGGCACCGGCACGCCGTCGTGCTGTGTAACGAGGATGTTTGACGGTTTGATGTCCCGGTGGATGATGCCCTTTTGGTGGGCGTGTTCAATGGCTTGGCACACCTCCTTGAAGAGCTTCAAGCGTTCATTGGTGGACAAATGGTTCTGGTCGCAATATTCGGTGATCTTGATGCCGCGCACCATTTCCATCACAAAAAAAGGCCGGCCGGTTTCCGTCGTGCCCGCGTCAAAAACTTTCGCAATGTTCGGGTGATCCATGAGCGCCAGCGCCTGTCGTTCGGCCTCGAACCGGGCGATGACGTTCTTGGTGTCCATGCCCAGCTTGATGACCTTGAGCGCCACGCGGCGACGGACGGGCTGCTCCTGCTCGGCCAGGAAGACTGAACCGCAACCGCCCTCGCCAATGAGCTGGAGGATTCTGTAGTTTCCGATTTTGTCACCCGGCTTTTCACCCGGTGGCAAGCTGGGGACGATGGTCGCCTTCGGTGGTGGAGCGACCGCGGGTATTTCGAGCGGGCCGTCACCCTTTTCATGGAAACGAATCAGGTCGCGAATCCGCTCAAGCAGCGTGACGTCGCCGCCACACGCGGCCTTGAGATACTCCTCCCGCTGCTCCAGCGACAGTTCCAACATGCCGTCGAAGATCACTTCCTCGCGTGGATGCATTTCACTCATGCAAATTTCGGATCGCGTTTTGCAAAAATATTCCGTGGATTTTCATGGCCCCAATCTCACCCGGTAGAATTTTGCGCGGTCCGTCGCGCCGTCGGTGTGGACATAGTTCGTGGTGCCCTCGGCCGTGCCGGGGACCACAATCGGCGCGCTCAAATCGTGAAATGTGCCGCTGCCCAAATTGCCATTTGTCTGCACAACATAGCTGTGGCCGCCCACGGTCGTCCAATCCACCCGAATGCTGTCGCCATTGGTTCTCACCACGCTCGTCATTTGGAACGTGGACGAGGGATTCAACGGGTCGGTTCCGGCAAGCGCTTCGGATCCGTTG
>DATLUX010000083.1:0-3547 GCA_035577805.1 Verrucomicrobiia bacterium | reverse complement strand
GGATGATGCGGGGCGCACGCTCGTGTTGAAAACGGACCCGCACCCATTCTTGACTCGTTACGCCATCCAGTTGCCGGGCATCAAAGCCGCGTGTTTTGCGCGACATTCGTGAGCCCAGCGCCACCTTGCACCCCGATTATGTCACCGATCAGGTTGCGCTCAAAAGCGGTGAGAGCATGCAGGGATTCGTTCGCTCGCAGCGGGAGGATTCGCTTCACATCTTTGATGCCGAAGGGAAGGACACGGTTTTGGCGCGCTCGCAAATCGAGTCCCTTCGACCAACCGAACTAAGCCTGATGCCCTCCGGCCTGCTCGACGGCCAAAAGACGAATGAGGTGCGCGACCGGCTGACGTTCCTGCTGTGGGAACCGCCCAAAGCACACGGTGGAGTCCATCAGAGGCCTACTGCCCCTGCCCAAGGACGCACCCGCGGTCAAGCTGTCTTGATCGTCTCGGGCGGCGCGGCGGGGCGGGCCGTTAGTGAGGGTTCGGCGTCGCTCAATAACTGTAGCAAAGCCTCGATCAAATCCGCGGGCTTGAATGGCTTCTGGAGAAAGGCGCAGCGACCTTCGGTGGTCCAGCGTGGCCCCGGCTCCGGCTCGCTGAAGCCGCTCACGAGTAATACCCGCGCGTCAGGCCGAATCAGGCGGATTTGTTCGAGCGCTTCGTCGCCGCCCATTTGCGGCATGGTCAAATCGAGGATGGTGGCTGTGATCGAGGCGGCCTGCGCACGAAACTTCATCACCGCTTGCTTACCGTCCCTTGCGGTAATCACCGCAAACCCAGACTTCTGGAGGATCTGGGCGCCGACGCTGAGCACCCCCTCGTCGTCGTCCACCAACAAGACCGTGCCGCGCTTTCCCTCTTCTCCTGCAGGGCAGGCCGGCGCGCCGGCCTCTTCCGCGGCGGGTGCTTTTTGTAGCGGCAGCAAAATGCGGAACGTGGAGCCTAGGCCCTGTTCGGTTAGGATTTGCAAAGTACCGGCGTGGGCGCGCACAACGCCCAGCACCGCCGCGAGGCCCAATCCACGTCCGACGAATTTTGTGGTGAAAAATGGATCGAGAATCTTCGCCTGCGTCTCTGGCGTCATGCCGCATCCCGTATCGGCCACTTCGAGGACCACAAAATGGCCTTCAGCCACCTCCGGGGCGGCCGGGTGCAGAGGCTCCAGGCTGGCGGCATCGGCCTTCGTCACTCGAGTCTTGATCGTGATCAGGCCCGGTTTTTCTTCCAGCGCCTCGGAGGCGTTGATGACCAGATTCATCACAATCTGACGCATCTGGGACGCGTCGGCCTCCAGGTCCGGCAGCGCGGCTGAGGCCGCGAATTTCAGTGTCGCTTTTTTTGAGACCGAGATTTCCAGGAGCGGCCACATTTCCTCGATGACCGTGTTGAGGTTGACGCGCTGGATGAGGAAGCGTCCTTTGCCGGAATAGGCCAGCAGTTGCTTGCAAAGCTCGGCCGCCTGCAGCGAGGTCGTTTGGATGTTATCGAGCTTCTTGTGGGCGGAGGAGATCGTAGATAAGTTGGATTGAGCCAGGGCGGCGTTGCCAAGGATGACCGTGAGCATATTGTTGAAGTCGTGGGCAATGCCGCTCGCCAGCACGCCCAGGCTTTCAAGCTTTTGGGCGTCGAGCATCTTGCGCTCGAGCGCGAGCCGTTTTTCTTCGGCCTGCTTTCGACTAGTGACATCGCGGCCGATGCAGATGACTTCAATACGTTTGCCTCCGGAACGCCAGAGCTGACCGCTGAATTCCAGCACGACACTGCGGCCGTCCGCCGTCATGATCGTGAATTCCTGCGTGGCCGGATCCTCTCCCGCCACGACCGCAGCCCAGGATTTAAGGAAACGCTCCCGATCTTCTGCGGGAATCAAGCCCTCCAGGCTGGCGGGCAGGGCGTGGGTCCCGTCCAAACCGAGAATTTTCCGCCCCGCCTTGTTGAGGGCTGTGAATCGTCCATCGGGGCTGATGGTGCAGACAACGTCGCTGGCATTCTCGAAGAGCCGGCGATACTTCTCCCTCAACCTGGCCTCGGCGCGGAAAGTGATCAGGAGCCAGGCGAGGACCACAATGATCGCACTGCCGAGTGCGGCCATCACGCGGCGCGCGGTCCACCACGGCGGTTGGGCCAGCACCACGGCATCCTCCTCCGAACGCAGCAGCAAGGTGAACCCCTGCGGCATCAGGTTCGCGTCCGGTTCCACGCGGCAAACTCCGGTCAGGCGCACGCGACTCCCAGGCTGGAGCGAGTCGAGGGTTGACCGGGAACGGAGCGTCTCAGGTTTCGCTTCGAAGATGATCCCGTCGCGCTGGAGCAGCAGAAAGTTCGGCGGGGTTCTGCGCGGCAGCGATACAACCACCTCCGCTTCGAGCATCACCAGTTGGCCGTCATGCCGTCCTTGCGCTGTTTCCTTGACCGTCGTCCTGAGCGGGGTGAGGGGCGCGGCTTCGCTCACATGGGTGATTTGGGCCTGGGAGATGCGCGGGGAATAACCGCTCACATTCGGAATGCCCACCACCTCGATGCGATGGCCTGGCCTGACTTCAGGGCGACCAGCCACTTCCACCATGAGTCCCGCAGTATAATCCTGAATGTAGAAGTACGGCGACTCTGACACGAATGTGACCACGCCGGCGACCTTCACGACATGCACGGCGTCATCATCGCGCTGGAGTTCGAGCAGGCTGCTGATGGGCCGGATCGACGCCGTGGCGACGTTGACCGGAGCGTGCTGCAAGACGGTCACTTCCTTGAGGCTGGGCACGAACAGTTGATCCCCGCCCGAGGGGCGTTTGCCTATGAAGATTCCGTTCGCGCCGCTTCTGGCAATGCCCGCTCGCGCTTGGGCGACTCCTCGAACTCGTATCTGCGAATGGAAGAGCTCGGCGGGAGGAGCGTTGCTGGCTGAAAAACCGGGGACATGAGCAAGAACGGTTTGCGTCCCGTCGCTGATCTCCATCGTCAGCCTGCGTTGCTGGCGCGCAATGAAAATGGTCTGAACAACACCGGTGATGGAAACCCATTGGTCGTTTTCCTTGCCGGTGACCATGTGCTCGAGCGAAATATGCTTGGACGAAAACGGCGCCGCGTTGCTGAGCACGACCAGGGATTCTGCGCGGACCACGGGCGCCAGCCGGTCAACGCCAGTGCGGCCGCGCACTTGGATAAACTTGCCTTGGCGCAAGCCCGGCGCTGTCAACTGATCGCTCTCGCGACCGCCCCGCACACTGATGCCTCCAGTCGGATCCTGGACAAACAGGATGTTGGCGACTCCGTCAAAATACGTCGCGGTGCCCTGGATGAGGACGGGGAGTTGGCGCTGTGCTTCGTCAATGCTCAGGTTCCGGACTTGCACGACGTTGGTGAGCGCCGCGGGCTCTGGCGCGGCCAACAAACACGTGGCTGACAGCATCCACCCTGCGGCCAGGACAGCTGCGGGAAGGGAAATGCGCCTGCTGTCCGGACGAAGATTGTTTCTATGACCGTTCGCCTCCAGATTGGGCGCCGGTCCCAGCGATGTACTTCTCATACGACGACACGATAG